>CAMDDO010000017.1 GCA_945892755.1 Rhizobium sp. Q54
GACTCGGTTGCGTTGCGCCGTGGCGAGGCGATTCGCCAGGCGCGACGCGAAGAGCGATGCGGGGCCATCGGTCGAGCGGCGCAACGCCGCGAGCGCCCGCCCCGGCGCAACCCTTAGGGCCGGGGCCTTTTGCGCCGCGGGTTCGTCGCAGGGCTCGCCCGTAGGCGCCGCTACGCGCTTCGCCCGGCTCCTGCCCGCGGCGCAAAATTCCTCCGGCGCAACTGGGTCAACTTGGTCGGAATATGCTCTAGCGCACCTGGCGCCGCCAGCGATCGACCACGCCGGTGAGGAAGCGGTCGCCCTCGATATCGTTCTGCCAGGCCTTGGGGAAATTGCTCGAATCGCCGCGCGGCCGCTGCGCCGCCGGCAAGTCGAGAAAGCGCAGGCGCATCGGGTGGGTCACGCCCTCGCCGACCACGATCGCCTCCTGCTGGCGCAGCGCGGGCAGCGCCTTCAACAGGCCGCCGGCATCGTCGGGCAGCGTACGCCGGACGTATTCCTGGTCCTTTTCCGTGTTCATGCGCAGCGCGAACACGGTGCTGCATTGAGAGAGAATCGATTCCGACACCTCGGAGGGCCGCTGGGTGACCAGACAGAGCGAGACGCCGTATTTGCGTCCCTCTTGGGCGATGCGCGAGATCGCGCGGCGCGTCGGTTCGAAGCCCGCGCCTTGATCGCGCGGGATATAGCGATGCGCCTCCTCGCAGACCAGGAGGGTCGGGATTTGCTCCTCGCGCAGGCTCCACAGCGCGAAATCGAACACCAAGCGGCAGAGCAGAGAGACCACGACATTGGTGATCTCGGAAGGCACCGCCGAAAGATCCATGATCGTGATCGGCTTGCCGGCGACCGGAATACGAAGGATACGCGCCAGGATCTCGCGCATGTTGTCGCGCGCCGCGGCGATGCCGCCGAACATGAAAGCGTAGCGCCGATCCTTGCGCAGATTGTCGATCGTGGTCAGCAGCCGGAGATAGGGCAGCGTGTTATCCGGCCGATCCAGCTTGCCCATGGCCTCGTTAATGCGCTGGATCAGGACCGGCAGACGATAGGGCACGGGTGTGTCGACCGTGGTCTCGATGTCGTCCGACTCTTGGCCGGAGAATTCGCGCCGCGCGCTGACCACCGCTTCCTTCAGAATCGCCGCCTCGCGACTGCGACTGGCCGGATCTCGGCTGCACAGCACCTCGACAATCTCTTCGAAGGTAAGCAGCCAATAAGGCAGTTGCAGCGAATTCGTCGTGATGTACTCGGCTGATTTCCCGAAGGCCGCGCCATATTCATTGTGCGGGTCGAGCACGACGATGTGGCCATTGGGGTGCGCCGCCAAGAGCGAGCTCAGGATCAGCGTCACGGCGCACGATTTGCCGGAGCCGGTCGTGCCCAGGATCGCCGAGTGCTTGCACAAGAACTCCTGCGACATGAGATAGGCGGGCAAATTGCGGTCCTGATAGAGCGTGCCGATCGTCATCGGCGGCGAATTGGGCCGCGCATAGATTCGCGCCAAGTCGTCGGGCGCGGCCAGGAAGATCGGCGCGGCGAGCCGAGGAAAGATCGAAATGCCGCGCATGAACATGGGCTCGATCTGTCCGTTGGTGATGAGCGCCTCGCCGAGCAGGTCGATTTCGGCGATCGCCTCGCTCTCGGGCATCAGCGCCCTCGCCCCGCCGATGATCTTCTGGCTCGAGATGAAGCCATAAGCGACCGACCCCGGCGTCGGGACCTTGACCAGCGCGCCGACCGAGGCCCGCGCAAAAATCTCGGTCGCCGGCGGGCCACCCTCGAAGCCGAGCCGGCAGGTAAGACGCATGCCGCTCACCGCCGTGATCACGCCGATCTGGTCGCTCGCGGCCGGCGACGAAGCGCCCTGATCGATGCCGGTTGGTTTTGAGATTTCGTTCACGGGCATGGTCTCCCGCGCAAGGGTTGCGCTCGAGGCAAAGATGGTGGGTTGGCGACCGGGCGTGGCGCCATGCCCCGGAACAGGAGAGCGCCTGAGGTCTTATGAATCGGTTAAACAGACTGGTTTCGCGCCCAGGCGCGGCGCGTTTCGGTCGCTTTCGGGCTCTGTACGGCGGCTCAGACCAAAAGACCGCCGCCGTCGATCGTCAGGGTGATGCCGGTGACATAGTCGTTCTTCATCAAGAAGAGCACGGCATCGGCGACTTCCTCGGGGCGTCCGATGCGTCGCGCCGGAATGCGTTGCGCGACCGCGGAAAGCACTTCGGCACGACGCGCCCCCAGCAGATCGTCAAGCAGCGGCGTATCGATGAACCCCGGCTGAATCGTATTGACACGGATCGGCGCGAGATCGACCGCAAGCGAGCGCGCGAAGCCCTCGACCGCGCTGCATGAAGCGGTCGCGACCGAAGCGCCGATGATTGGTCGCTTTGCCGCCGTGCCCGACATGAAGGTGATCGAGCCACCCTCGGTCATTCTAGGCGCGGCGTATTTCGCGGCATAGAAGGCGCCCCAAAAGCGCATGTCCAGGGCCGGCCGCACCGCGGCAGCATCAGGCGCCAGACGCGGATCTTTCACCAGCATGCCGGCGGTAATGAACACATGGTCGACCCGATCCAGACCGCGAAACAGCGCCTCGGTGCCACGCTCATCAACAACATCCAAGGCGAGCGTACGCGCGCCACCGCCGAGCTCGGCCTCGGCCTTGCGCAGGCGCGCCGTGGTCCGTCCGGTGACGACCACGCGCGCCCCTTCGGCCAGCGCGGCCTTGGCCGTGGCCAGGCCAATACCTGAACTACCGCCGAGAACAACGACCGTCTTGTCCTTGAGCGTCATGCTGGTCGGCCCCCCACTGTCGATCGATCGGCGAGCCTAGCCCAGCCTCGGGGCGGCAGCCACAACTTGGTGGGTGGAAACGAATCATGGCCCTTGGGCGCCAAGCGCATTAGGTTCCCGTCCGGATCCGATTTTGGGCATCCCGTTTGTACGGCTTCGTGGGTGGCGCGATTGGCGAGGCTCGGATTCTTGACGCAGACCACCGTCGCTCATATGGACGGCGCCCAGTCATGGCTGCGCCTGGTGGTCTCGGTCCTGGTCGCGCTGATCAGCACGGTCGGGATGTGGTCGGTCGTGATCATCCTGCCCGAGGTGCAGCGCGACTTTGGCATCGACCGCGCCGAAGCGTCGATGCCCTACACCGCCGTCATGCTGGGCTTTGCCGCCGGCAATTTCATTCTCGGCCGCTTGGTCGACCGCTACAGCATCACCACCGTGCTGATCGGCGCGGCGCTCATTCTCGGCGGCGGCTTCGTGCTGACCGGCATCACCACCAATATCTGGCAGTTCACGATCATTCAGGGCGTCATGATCGGCGTGGGCACATCGGCGGGCTTCGGCCCGCTGATCGCCGACATTTCGCATTGGTTCCAACGCCGGCGCGGCATCGCGGTGTCGATGGTGGCCGCCGGCAACTACTTGGCCGGCGCGGCCTGGCCGCTGATCTTGAAGGACGTCATTGCGGCCGATGGCTGGCGCGCGGCGCATTATCTCATCGCGATCGTCATCGTGGGCTCGGTCATTCCGCTGTCGCTTCTGCTCAGGCGCCGCCCCCCGCTTGAGGCGGCGGCGCCCGCATTAGGCAGGGTCCATACGCGCAGGACGGTACGACCCCTCAATCTTTCCCCGCGCGCGCTCCAGGGCCTGCTCATCGTCGCCGCCCTCTGTTGTTGCGTCGCCATGTCGATGCCGCAGGTGCATCTGGTCGCCTATTGCGGCGATCTCGGCTATGGCCAAGCCGCCGGAGCCGAAATGCTCTCCATCATGCTGGCCGGCGGCGTGGTGAGCCGCCTCATTTGGGGCTTCGCGTCGGACTATATCGGCGGCTTGCGCACGATTTTGTTCGGCGCGCTGCTGCAGGGCATCGCGTTGCTCCTCTATATCCCGTTCGACGGCCTGGCCTCGCTCTATGTCGTCTCGCTGGTATTCGGCCTGGCGCAAGGCGGCATCGTGCCGGCCTATGCGATGATCGTGCGCGAATACCTACCCGCGAAAGAAGCGGGCCAACGGATCGGCGTCGTGCTGATGTCGACCGTGATCGGCATGGCGTTCGGCGGCTGGCTGTCGGGCTGGATTTTCGACCAGACCGGCTCCTACCAAGCCGCCTTCCTCAACGGCCTCGCCTGGAACCTGCTCAACGTCACGATCATCAGCTCATTGCTATGGCGCACCATGCGGCCGAGCGCGGCGCGCGCTTGAGCCGACCCGGTCACATCGGGATCGGCGTGCGGTGCGCGCCCGATTCGCGAAGCGTCCAGTAGAGCCGGTCGAGCCTTTGGGTCAGCGGGCCGGGCACCGGGTCGGCCAGCCTCCGTCCCGCGATTTCGCGCACGGCGAGCGCGCCGCCGGCGGTGCTGCAAGTGAACACCTCGTCCGCGGCATAGAGGTCGAAGGCGGTCAGATCGGCCTCCTCGACCGGCAGCGGCGCCTCGCGCGCGAGCTCGAGGAAGGTCTGGCGCGTGATGCCGCGCAGCACGTTCCGGCGCGGCGTGCGCACCACCCCATCCTTGATGACAAAAATGTTGGAAGCCGGCCCCTCGCAAACATTGCCGGCCTGATCGAGCCAGATCACGTCGTCATAGCCGGCTTCGAGGGCCTCGATGCGTGCCATCTGGGAGTGCAGCCGATCGAGGCACTTGTAGCGCGGGTCGAGCGTATCCGGCGAGAAGGCGCGCAAATGCGAGATGAACAGCCGAATGCCCTTGCGTCGCGTCGCCTCGTCGGCAAGGAAGATGTAGGGCGCCGCCCAGACGATCATGGTCGGCTCATAGTCGCGCGGGTCGGCGACCACCGCTTTCGGCACGCCGCGCGTCACGATGAAGCGGATCGTCGCGTCGCGCAGATGGTTGCGTCGCACGGTCTCGACGATCGCCGCGCGCCAGTCCTCGCGCGACATCGGTGTTTGCAGCCGCGTCGCGCGCAACGAATCGAAAAAGCGATCGAGATGCTGATCAAGTTTGAAGATCGCGCCTTTCCACGCCGAGACGACATCGAACACGCCATCGCCAAGCAAGAATCCCTGATCGAGCACTGAGATCGTCGCCTCACTGAGCGGCTTGTACTCGCCGTTGATGAACAGGATCGGTTGATTGGCCATCGTGGTCTCCTATGACGAGGGGTCACACCGGGGCGCGCCGGTGGAATATCGCGATCAGATTATTGGCGGGCATTGCCGCGACCTCGTCGAGCGCAAAGCCCGAGCGCTCGGCGAGTGGCACGACCTGGGTGTCGAGGCAGCGCACGCCCCAGCGCGAATCCTGCGCTTGCAGCCCGGCGTCGAACGCCTGGTTGGAGGGCGCGGTGTGGGCACCATGGCGCTTGAAGGGTCCATAGAGAATCAGCGGTGCGGCGCGCGGTAGCACACGCGCCGCGCCGGCAAACAGGCTTTCCGCCGCCGCCCACGGCGCGATATGGATCATGTTGCAGCAGAAGATCGCGGCGGCCGCGCCAATCGGCCACGCGACGCCGCAAACATCAAGGACGATCGCCGGAAGGACCCGCGAGCAATTTTCGGCGCGGGCATGGCCGTCGATGTCGGACAGCGCATCGGCACGCGCGTCGCTCGGTTGCCACATCAAGCCGGGCGAAAGCCGCGGCGCCATGAACGCGGCGTGCTCGCCGGTGCCGCTCGCGATCTCGAGCAACAACCCCTCAGCCGGCAGAACGCGCTGCAGGACCGTGAGAATCGGTTCCCGGTTCCGTTGCGTGGCCGGGGCGTGACGCCGTGCCGTGTCGGTTTGCATCGCGCAATATTACGCCGCGTCGCGCCTGATCTCGCCGTGTACCGTGTCGAGCACGCCCTTGAGCGTGTCGAACAACTCGTCGATCTGCCCGGCCGTAATAATGAAAGGCGGCGCAATGACAAGCGCACCGCCGAGCGGGCGGATGATCAAGCCGCGATCGCGCGCGGTGTGGGCGAGGCGCTCGCCGATGCGCACCGGGCCGGGCAATGAGGCCTTGCTGGCTTTGTCGGCGACCATTTCAAGCGCGCCCATTAGCCCGACGCCGCGCGCCTCGCCGACCAAGGGGTGTGTCCCGAGCGCCTTTAGCCGCGCCATGAAATGCGGACTGACCGCGCGCAAATGCTCGAACACGCCACCGTCCAGAATGATCCGGATCGCTTCGAGCGAAATCGCGCAACCAACCGGGTGGCCGGCCGTGGTGAAGCCGAGCGGAAATTCGGCCCATGGCTCGCAGGCCGCGCTCAAGCGCTCGTCGATCGACTTCGAAAGCATGACGGCGCCCATCGGGAAATAGCCGGCCGAGATGCTCTTGGACGCGACCATGATGTCGGGCACCATGCCAACCGTCTCGGCGCCCCAGACCTCGCCGCTCCGCCCGAAGCCGCAAATCACCTCATCGCTGACCAGCGGAATGGCGTATTTCTTGAGTACTTTCTGGATCGCGGGGAAATAGCCCTTGGGCGGGATAAGCACACCACCCGCCCCCATGATCGGTTCGGCGAAAAAACCCGCGATGGTCTCCGGGCCTTCGGCCTCGATCGTGCGTTCAAGCGAGGCGGCGAGCCGAGCCGAGAAGGCCTCATCGCTTTCGTCTGGGAGCGCATAGCGCCAGGCGTGCGGGCAATCGGCCATGATCACTTCGGGCGAGGGCGGGCCGAACGCCCGGACATAATCCTTCCCGGTTAAGTTCGCGGTCATCACGGTCGCGCCATGATAGGCATTCTTGCGCGTGATCAGCTTGCGCCGCTTTGGTTGGCCTTCCGAGGCCCAGATCATCCAGAGCAGTTTGATCACTGATTCGTTTGATTCCGAGCCCGAATTGGTGAAGAAGACGCGTCCCATCGGCATGGGCGAGAGCGCCCGCACACGTTCGGCCAATTCGATCGCGGGCTTGGTGTTGCGCGCGAAGAAGGTGTGATAGCCCGGCAGGGCGTCGTATTGGCGGCGGGCGGCCTCGGCCAGGCGTTTCTCGCTGAAGCCGAGCGTCATGTTCCAGAGCCCGGCATTGCCCTCCAAATAACGGCGGCCGGCAGTATCGAAAACATAGATCCCCTCGCCGCGCTCGATCACGGTGGCGCCATCCTCGTGGATCGTCGGCAAATCGGTGAAGGTGTGGAAGAAGGCCGCCTTCTCGCGCCTCTCCCAAGATTGCTGGTCAGGCTTCATCGCGGCCCCGCTAGCTATGATGTTGTTCGTAGGAGACGAAGCGCGACGGGTGCATACCGTCGAATTTATCGAGACGTTTATAGAGCTCGACGATGTTCGAGATTTCAACCAATGACAGCATAAGATTCATCAAGGGTTTGTTCGCAGCCGACATCTGCTCCAGCGGTTCGCGATCGAGAAAGGCGACAATCGTCTCAAGTTGCGGCATCGCCGTGGCGTAGAAAGAATTGAGCTCATCCATCGAGCTGGCGAGGCGCTTGATCGTGCGCTCGCGTTCGGTCGGCAGCGCCCAGGCCATGAACGGCATGAGCGATTTGAACGCCTCGGGCAGAGTCGCAACGGTCATCGCGCCAGCTCCACCGCGCCGACATGGTCCTCGACTACCTTATGGAAGTAGCGGATGCAGATTTCATCGTCTTGCAAATGGATCTCGCGCTTGGCGCGGGATGCCAACCCGGCGTGGATCGCCTCATGGGCCTTGGCATCCTCTTGCAATGTGTCGCGCAAACGGCAGAGCGCGTATTCCTGCGCAAGGCGCGTGCCGGCATTGTCGGCCGGCGGATAGTAGTAGCGGATTTCCCAAATCGTGTGATCGACCGCGAGCGGCCAGAAATTATAGGTCACCATGTAGTCCGCCTTGGGCGCCTTGAAGAGCAGGATCACCATGTTGGGGAAGACCAGAAAGAAGTCGAAGTCTCCGATCATCTGATTGAGGCGCACGGCGTTCTTGGTGGCATCGAGCCGGCCGAGCAGCGCGCCGAGCGGCGAAATCTTGTATTCGGGATTGTACTCGCACGACCACACGCAGTGCCGGTCATAAAGGTTCACGTCGTAGAGGCGGGTATACTTGTTGTCTTTCAGAATGAAGGCGTCGGGGAAGGTGAAGCGATGCTGAAACGGCAGATGATAGACCTCGTTTTGCGCATCGATCGCGACCTTCCAATTGGCGCGCTCGTCAACCTTGTAGGTGCGGAGCCGAGCAAGCTCGCCGAACGGCGCGCCACTCAACTGCTTGGCGACGCCGCCTAAATAGTCCTCCAGTGATTGCGTGCCCTCGGCGTCGAGATTGACAAAGACGAAGCCCTCCCAAATGCCGATGCGCACCGGTGTCAGGCCAAGCTTCGATTTGTCGAGCCCAAAGAAATTTTCTTCATCGGGCACCCATGAGAGCTTGCCCTCGGTATCAAAGGTCCAGAAATGAAAGCCGCACATGATCTTGCCCGGGCAGGCGCCGCGCTCATGCGGCACCAATTTGTTGCCGCGATGCGAGCAGACATTGTGAAAGGCACGGACCTGGCTGTCCTTGCCGCGCATGACCAGGATCGAGGTGCGACAGACCGCGAGCTCGCGCACGAAATACTGCCCGCGCTCGGGGATCTCATCGACCCGCCCGACATTGAGCCAGCAACGGCGGAAAATGTGATCGCGCTCGCGCTCGAAATATTCCGCCGAGATGCAGGACTCAGTCGAAACCGGCCCCGTGCCGAGCGCGGGGTACTTCGCCGCCCAGCGCTTGTTGGTCATCAGGGTCTTCATCGCACCACCCTCCGCGGCAGGCCAAGTCCTGCTGCCCGGAATGAGGCCAGATCGACCCTGGCCTTTCAAGTATGCCGACCATCGGGCTTCCGCTTTCACCCGCAGCCGGACTAGTTTAACAGCCCGCGCGCCCGACCGAGAGGCTGACTCATGTTCTACCGACCCGAAACCAAGCGTCACGGCCTGCCACATGACCCGTTCAAGGCTTGCGTGGCGCCGCGCCCGATCGGCTGGCTGACCACGCTTTCGCCCGAAGGCGTCGTCAATCTCGCCCCCTATAGTTTTTTCAACGCCGTGGCCGACAACCCGCACATGGTGATGTTCGCCAGCAATGGACGCGAGAGTTACGGGCCGAAGGACACGCTGCGCAATATCGAGGCGACCGGCGAATTCGTCTACAATGTCGCGACCTGGGATTTGCGCGAGAAGATGAACCGCACCTCGGCGCCCGTGGCGCCGGACATCGATGAAATGGCGCTCGCCGGCCTGACCCCGGTGCCGTCCGAGATCGTCAAGCCGCCGCGCGTCGCCGAATCACCGATCCATCTCGAATGCGTCTATCATCAGACAATCGAGCTGCCCTCGAACGACCCCGAGGCCCGCAATGCGATCTGCCTCGGCCGGGTCGTCGGCATTCATATTTCGGAAGACGTGTTGACCGATGGATTGGTCGATCTGAAAAAATTCAAGCCGATCGCTCGGCTCGGCTATCACGAGTTCACTGTGGTCGAGACGATCTTCAAAATGATCCGGCCCCGCGCCTAGGCTTACGTCCCGATCACCAGCGGCGCGGTCTGGCGCTTCAGCGCGGCGATCAGCGAAAGCGGCGTGAGGCGCCCGGTGCGTGGGTTCTCCGAGGGCACGCCTTCGATCTCCATGGTGAAGTTCGCGGCATCGGCTTCGACCGTGATGCGGTGAATATTGCGGGTCACCGTCGGGTCGGCCCAGATCTCGACCTCGGTGCGGTCTGGCCCGATGCCGGCGAGCGAGAGTGTCGCCGCGACATTGACATTGGCCGGAAAGCCCGCCGCCGCCTCGCGCGCGCTGCCGGCGAACACCCGCGTCGGGCTCGTGATCGTGCTCATGTCGATGCCGTGTTGCTTGAGATAGGGCGCGCCGTCGAGCCCGCGCGGGGGCTTCCGCGTCACCATGCGCACGCGATGGATGGTGCCCTCCGCCGCGGCGACCACGGCATCGAGCCCGAGCAACGCGCCGGTCGGCACGATGATCCGGCCGCCCCGCGCCGAGGCGAGCGCAATCAGATCGTCGTGTAGCAAAAGCGCACTCGAACTCAGCACCATGACAATGCGGCCGGCCTCGAGCGCCGGGCGAACGATCGCGGCAAACGCTGCTGCCGGCGCGGCCTCGACGACGATCTCGGCATGGCGCGGCAACGCCTCGGCCTCGACCACCGGTACCGCGATTCGTTCTTGCGCGAGCCAGGCCTCGGCCTTCGCCGCATCGCCCGAGCAAACCGCGCGCAATGTCAAACCATCGCCGTGATCCCTGAGCCAGAGCGCGACCTTGCGCCCGATCGTGCCGAGGCCGGCAATCGCGACTGATTTTTGCGTCATGACGGCCCCCGGTAGTGTCTCAGTTTGCCCATTCGTCCTTCGAGACGCCCTATCGCCTCATCCTAAGGAGGCCGCAAAGCGGCCGTCTCGAAGGAGCGAGGCGCCCTACTTACGCCGTCGGCGCCGGCCCAGTCCGCCGTGCCGCACTATCGTCGGGGCGGCGCCGACGGAAGATGAGGGCTCCTCAGGATGAGGGCAAACTGAGGCAGCACCCGGCCCCCTCGACCGGCGCCTTTACGCCCGTGACTGTGCTATAGGGCTCTCCGGCAAGGAAGCAAAAGGTCAGCCATGGCTCTCGATTCCTATTTCGCGCCGGCCCCGGGCGGCGATATCGCCTTCACCGTCGAAGCGCCCAAGCTCAAATTCGGCATTGGCGCGCTCCGCGAAGTTGGCGAGGACGCCAAATCGCTCGGCATGACGCGCGTCGCGCTTTATACCGACCCACGCGTCGCCAAGCTCGAGGCGGTCGAGACCGTGGTCAAGACGATTCGCGCGGCCGGGCTTTCAGTCGAGGTGTTCGACCAGGTTGAGGTCGAGCCGACCGACCGTTCATTCAAGGCCGGCACCGAATTCGCGCTCGGTGGCAAGTTCGACGGCTTCGTTTCGGTCGGCGGCGGCTCGGCCATGGATACCGCCAAGGCCAGCAATCTCTACGCGACTTACCCGGCTGACTTCCTCGCCTATGTGAATGCGCCGGTTGGCGAGGCGCGGCGCGTGCCGGGCCCGCTTCGCCCGCACATCGCCTGCCCGACCACCTTCGGCACGGCGAGTGAATGCACCGGCATCGCGATCTTCGACATGCTCGAGATGGGCGCCAAGACCGGCATCGCCCACGCGGCGCTGCGCCCCTCGCTCGGCGTGCTCGACCCGAGCGTGCTGATGACCTTGCCTGCGCCGGTGGTCGCGGCCAATGGCTTCGATGTTTTCAGCCATGCGATCGAATCCTTGACCGCCCGGCCCTATTCGCACCGCATGGCGCCGGCGACACCCGATAAGCGGCCGCTGCTCCAAGGCTCAAACCCCTATAGTGACCTCGCCTGCACCGAGGCGATCCGCCTGGTCGGCGAAAACATCGAGCGCGCGGTCAAGGAGCCAAACGACCTTACCGCACGCGAGCCGCTGATGTTTGCCGGCATGCTGGCCGGCATCGGCTTCGGCAATGCCGGCTGCCATGTGCCGCATGCGATGTCCTATGCCGTCGCGGGTCTGGTCGAGGACTACCGGCCCGAGGGCTGGCCGGCCGATCACGCGATCGTGCCCCATGGCCTATCGGTGATCCTGAACGCGCCCGCGGTTTTTCGCTCGGTCGCCTCGGCCTGCCCCGAGCGGCATTTGCGCGCGGCCGGAGCCTTCGGCGCCGATGTCAGGAACGCGCCGGCGGAGCGCGCGGGTGAGCTCCTAGCCACGCATGTGATCGATCTGATGCGCCGCACCGGCGTACCGAACGGGCTTGGCGCGGTCGGCTATGGTGAGGCCGACCTCGACGCGTTGAGCGACCGGGCGTTCGCGCAGCAGCGCCTATTGGTCAACAGCCCCAGACCGGTTTCGCGCGACGACATTCGAGGTTTCTTCAAAGATGCGATGCGCTATTGGTGAGAATGCCTCCCACCGCCTAAACCGCTTGCGAGAACGAGCATGACCGTAAAGCTTTTTGCCATGACCTGCGGCTGGTTGAGCGCCGATCTCGGCAAGTTTCTGGCCGGCGAAAAGGGGCAAGTCCGCGTGCCGGTCCCTGCCTATCTGATCGAGCATCCGAGAGGGCGGGTCCTGTTCGACACCGGTATGCACCCAGCGACTCAGCACAACCCGCACGACCGCATCGGCAAGATTGCCGACGCCTTCAAGGTCGAGTTCCTGCCGGGTGAAGAGATCAACTCGCGCCTGGAGGCGATCGACATCGATTCCACGCGCATCGACTACATCATCAATTCGCATCTGCATTTCGATCACGCCGGCGGCAACGAGCTGATCCCGAACGCCAAAGTCGTCATCCAGAAACGGGAGTGGGAGGCCGGAAAAATTCCCGAACTCAGGCGAGCGAACAATTATTTTCCGGCTGATTACGACCATGGCCACCAGACCCTACAGGTCGACGGCGAACACGATCTGTTCGGCGACGGCAGCGTCGTGACGATCCCGACCTATGGCCATACCCCGGGCCATCAGTCGCTCAAGGTCAAGCTGAGCTCGGGCGATGTGATCATGACGGCGGACGCCTGCTATATGCGAAAGACGCTCGAAGACTTGCATCTGCCGGAGCTCTTGGACGATCCCGAAAAAATGCGCGAGTCTTTGAAAATGCTGCGCCGCCTCCAGGCGGCCGGCGCGCGCATTTTCTATGGTCACGACCCGGCCTTCTGGAACGACGTGCCCCAAGCGCCGCTCCAGATTACCTGAACGGTTGGCGGCGGGGTCAATGAGGCGCGGGGAACGCGATTGACGGTCTTGCTCGCCTTCAGCCGATCCATCGATTGGATCAGCCGTCAATTCGGCCGCATTGCCGCGTGGTGCGTGCTAATCGCTTGCGTTGTGAGCGCCGGCAACGCGGTCAGCCGATACACGGTAAGTGTCAGCTCGAACGCCTGGCTCGAGATTCAGTGGTATTTGTTCGGCGTCATATTTCTGTTCGGTGCACCCCTGACGCTGAAGCTGAATGAGCATGTTCGCGTCGATGTGATCTTCGGCAATCTGAAACCGCGAGCGCAGGCCTGGATCGACCTCATTTGCGGCGTCGCTTTTCTGATGCCAATGGTGGTCTTGATCGGTTGGCTGGCGTGGCCGGTCTTCGCCGAATCATTCGCGATCAATGAAATGTCGAACAACGCCGGCGGCCTGCCGCGCTGGCCGGTCAAGCTTTTGGTGCCGCTGGGCTTCACGCTTCTGGCGTTGCAGGGATTATCCGAGATCATCAAGCGCGCCGCCGTACTTGGCGGCCAACTCCGGCCCACGCTGTCTTACGAAAAGCCCCAACGGTGATCGGCCTCGAGCTCATGGCGCCGCTGATGTTCGCGGGGCTCATCGTCTTTGTCATGATCGGCTTTCCTGTGGCGTTCTCGCTCGGCGCTGTCGGGCTCGCTTTTGCTGGGATCGCTATTGGCGAGGGCTATTTCACGTTCAATTTGATGTCCGCGCTGCCCGAGCGCGTGTTCGGCATCATGTCGAACGAGCTCTTGCTTGCGATCCCATTCTTCACGTTCATGGGCGCTATCCTCGAGCGCTGCGGTTTGGCCGAGGATCTGCTCGACGGTATCGGCCAATTGTTCGGCCCCATACGCGGCGGCCTTTCCTATGCGGTCATTCTGGTCGGCGCGGTGCTTGGCGCCATTACCGGCACGGTCGCCGCCTCGGTCATTGCCATGGGTCTGATATCGCTGCCCGTCATGCTGCGTTACGGCTATAGCCACCGTCATGCCACCGGCGTAATCGCCGCCTCGGGTACCATTACCCAATTGATCCCGCCCTCGATCGTCTTGATCGTGCTGGCCGATCAGCTCGGCAAATCGGTCGGCGATATGTATGCCGGCGCGATCGGGCCAAGCCTGGTGCAGATATTGCTGTTCTGCGGCTTCGTCTTTTTGGTCAGTATGTTTCGACCCGCCCATGTGCCAGCGCTGCCTCTCGAAGCGCGCACGCTCCATGGCTGGGCGCTGATCCGGAAATGCCTGTTCGGTATCGTCCCATCGCTCGCGCTGATCTTTTTGGTGCTCGGCACGATTCTGCTGGGCGTCGCGACACCGACCGAAGGCGGCGCCATGGGCGCCGTCGGCGCCATGGTGATCGCGGCCCTCCATCGCCGCTTATCGTGGACCCTGGTGCGTCAGGGCATGGACTCGACCATGAAGATCACCTCGATGGTGATCTTCATCTTGATCGGCTCCAACGTATTCAGCCTGGTGTTTCGAGGCGTCGATGGCGACCTTTGGATCGAGAATTTATTGACCGCGCTGCCGGGCGGCGTGGTTGGCTTTCTTGTGGTGGTCAATCTCTTCGTCTTCGTGCTCGCCTTCTTCCTCGATTTCTTCGAGATTGCCTTCATCATCATACCACTGCTCGCCCCGGTCGCGGCGAAACTCGGCATCGACCTGATTTGGTTCGGTGTCCTCCTCGGTGCGAACATGCAAACCTCGTTCATGCATCCGCCCTTCGGCTTCGCGCTCTTCTATTTGCGCGGCATCGCGCCGAAATCGGTCAGAAGCGCCGACATCTATTGGGGTGCAATTCCCTGGGTGATCATGCAATTGATTCTGGTCGGCATCGTCATCGCTTTTCCCGAGCTTGTGACCAGCTTCATCGACGGGCCATCGACGGTCGACCCGAGCCAGATTCAGATCGAGCTCCCTGCGGTGGAAGAATCAACCGCGCCGATCGAGATCAATTGAACGAAAAAGGCCCCGCCCAATCGGCGGGGCCTTCGGGGTCGCTTGATCGTTTCGTTTGATCAACCCTTATGCGCCGATTTGGCGAGCACGAAATTGTCGAAGGTGTTCTCGGCGACACGGAACCAGAGATTCACATCGTCACGGAATGGCTTCCACGCCTCATAAACCCTCTTGAAGCGCGGATTGGCTGCCGCCGTCTCGTCATAGAGCGCGAGCGCCGCCGCATAGCACGCCTCCATGATCTCTTTCGAAAATGGCCGAAGCTGAGCTCCCTCGGCGACCAGACGGCGCAGAGCAGGCATGTTCTGCGCATCGTATTTCGCGGGCATCCATATATTGGCCTCGGCGCACGCGCTTTCGAGAACCGCCCGGTAGGCCTTGGGCAAAGCCTCCCAAGCCGCGAGATTGACATAGAGTGAAAGCTGAGGCCCGCCTTCCCACCAGCCGGGGTAGTAGTAGTTCTTCGCGATCTTGTAGAAGCCGAGCTTCTCATCGTCATAGGGCCCGACCCACTCCGCTGCGTCGATCGTACCCTTCTCAAGCGCCGGGTAAATATCGCCGCCCGCGATTTGCTGTGGCACGACGCCGAGCTTGGTCAGCACCTTGCCGGCGAAGCCGCCAATGCGAAACTTGAGCCCCTTCAAATCCTCGGTCGTCTTGATCTCTTTTCGGAACCAACCACCCATTTGCGCGCCGGTATTGCCGGCGGGGAATTGGACGATGTTGTAATCCTTGAATAGCTCGCGCATGAGGGCGAGACCGCCACCGTGATACATCCAAGCGTTTTGCTGACGCGCATTGAGACCGAAGGGAATGGCGGTATCGAACGCGAAGGTCGGGTCCTTGCCGACATAGTAATAGCTGGCGGTGTGGCCGCATTCGACCGTGCCTTGCTGCACGGCGTCGAGGACCTGGAGGCCGGGCACGATCTCACCGCCGGCAAAGACCCGAATCTGAAACTTGCCATCGGTCGCGGCCTCAACCCGCTTGGCGATGATTTCAGCCGCCCCAAAGATGGTGTCGAGGCTTTTCGGAAAGCTGGAGGCGAGGCGCCACCTTATTTCGGGCGCGCTCTGCGCGATCGCCGGACTCGCCACGGCGGCCCCGGCAAGGCCCAATGTGGCCGATTTCAGGAAGGTGCGACGCTGCATCGAGAGGCCTCCTCATGCGCGGTGGATTCCGCCGGCTCGCGATTATAGGAGGCCCCGACCAAGCCGCAAGCGGCACGGCTGTCGGCCCTATGCTAGGGTTCGATCGATCAACCAGCAGGGCAAAGGACACGGCATGCTCGACAGCAATCGATTGGACGGCAAAGTCGCCGTCATCACCGGCGCGGGCGGCGAGCTCGGCACCGCAACCGCCTGCCTGATGGCGGCACGCGGGGCTTGGATCGTCGCGGTCGATCATGACACGGCCGCGCTCGCTAGAATCGCCAGTACGCTAGGAAAGAACGTGCTCGCGATCGAGGCTGATGTCACCGATGAGGAATCGGTGGCGCGCTATGTCGCGCGCGCGCAGGCTGAAATGGGCGGCATCGATGTGTTTTTCAACAATGCCGGGATTGTGGGTTTGGTCACGCCGATCACCGAATATCCTTTGGCCGAGTTTCAACGGGTGCTAGCGGTCAACGTGGTCGGCGTGATGCTTGGCATGAAGCATGTGATTCCGATCATGGCGGCCAAGGGCGGTGGCGCCATCATCAACACCTCGAGCGGCGCGGGGCTAACCGGCACGCCCGGCATGTGCGCCTATAACGCGAGCAAACATGCGGTGATCGGCCTGACGCGCAGCGCCGCCGCGGAATGGGCCGCGAAGAATATTCGTATCAACTCGGTCAATCCGGGCCCGATCGAATCGCCCATGATGCGCTCACTCGAAGCGGGCCTAAGCCCCAACAATATCGAGGGCATCAAGGAGCGGTTCAAATCGCTCGTTCCAGCGGGCCGCTATGGCCTGGCCGAGGAAGTCGCGGCGTTGGTCGCGTTCCTCGCCTCCGACGATGCGCGCTATATACACGGCGGAGTCTATACCGTAGATGGCGGCTACACCGCGACTTAAGATTGCCCGGACTCAATGCACGTTCAAACAAGGATGATTGTGATATGAGCGGCCAGCCCAACAATGAAACCAGCATCGACGAAATCGGCGATGCGATCTATCGCATCTACACACCGATCCAGATACCAGGTGTCGGGGGCTTTTCGTTCAATCAATACCTCATCGTCGATGAGGCGCCGCTTCTGTTCCACACCGGTTTGCGTCGAATGTTCCCCGTGGTGCGGGATGCGATCGCGCGGGTCATGCCGCCGGAGCGATTGCGCTATATCAGCTTCTCGCATTTCGAGGCCGATGAATGCGGTGCGCTCAACGAGTTTCTCGCGATTGCCCCGAGGGCCGAGCCATTGTGTGGCCAAGTCGCGGCGATGGTCTCGGTCAACGACGTCGCTGACCGACCCGCGCGCGCACTTGGTGACGGCGAAAGCCTGTCGCTCGGACGCCACGAGGTGCGTTGGCTCGACACGCCTCATCTGCCGCACGCCTGGGAGTGTGGCGTCCTATTTGAGAACCGATCGTCGACGTTGTTTTGCAGCGATCTCTTCACCCAAGCCGGCACCGGCCATCCGCCCGTGACCGAGAGCGACATCCTTGGGCCGAGCGAGGCCGCGCGCGCGGAAATGGACTATTACGCTCACGCCAAAGGCTCGCGCCAAATACTCGAACGCCTCGCCGCGTTGAAGCCGACGACGCTGGCCTGCATGCACGGCAGCGCCTGGCGCGGCGACGGGGCGAGCCTGCTACGTGCGCTTGCGGATCGGCTCGAGGCGGCGTGACGGCGACGGATCGCTCACTCGACCATGCGCACGGCGGCATCGGTGTGGAACACGCCAGTATTGTTGAAGCGGGCTTTGTATTCCGCCTTGATCTCGCCGAGTGCCGTGGCGGCCTCGGCCGTGTTTGGATGGACGATGATCAGCACCTTGGTGGTCTCGGGCAGCACGTCGCCGGGCTTGGCTTGCTTGTCGCCGGCCTGGCCATAGGCCTGCAGCACGGTCAAGCCGGCGGGAAAGCGCGGCGTGATGACCTCGGCCAGAAAATTCGCCCAGGCCTGCTCGCTGACGCCCGCGCCATCCGTGCTCTTCAAGCCGAAATAGAGCGTGCTTTGCACCGCGTTGGGCGCCGGCCATGCGACGTTCTCGGCGCGCGTCGCCGGGCTGGCCAACAGAACCAGCCCCGAGATCAACATTGACGCCATGAAAAGGCGTGGTGCAACCATCATGCGTTTCTCCTCCTTGGCTCTAACTGCCTAGCTTCGAAATTCGGGCGCGGCGCGCAAGCCCAAAAAAGCGCGGCCGCGATGCTGAGCAGGGCGTAGTCGACGCCGATCCGGTTCGGAGCCGACCGCGCGCACCGCGCGGCCGATGCGCCGCCAAGCACCCGAACTAATATCTTGTTTTAGCGGGTCTATTTGTTCTTTTCTGTGAGACCGCGAAGTGTATGGTCGGCACGCGAACAGCGTCCAGAGAAAAAGCGAATATCGCGCCCGTACCGTGCCACGGCTCATCACAATCCTGCGCCGCGCCGGATGAAACGCGAATGGCGATATTCCGACGGCGCGACGACGCCATGACGATGACCCGCGAAGGCGGTTCGGCTAGGATCGCCACCGATCATGATATGCGGCGCCAGGGGGCGCCCGGCGCGAGGCAGGGAAACAGGGAGACCATCGTGTATCGAACCAAATCGGGCGAGGAGATCTTCATCATCGACGGGCACGTCCATCTGTGGGACGCCAGCCCGGAGAACCAACGCAACATCCATGGCAAGCAATTCATCGATTGCTTCTATGGCTACCATTCCGCGCTCAGCCCGAAAGAGGAGCTTTGGCCTAAGGCCAAGTTCGAAAAATATGGCATCAAGACCATGTACCGGGACCTTTTCGTCGATGGCCCCGACGACATGGCGATCATTCAGCCAACCTATTTGCTCGATTTTTACAAGAAGGGCTTCAACACCACCGAGCAAAACGCTGCGATCGTCCAGAAATATCCCGACCGCTTCATTCTGAACGGCGCGTTCGATCCCCGCGACGGCGAACGCGCGCTCGACCATCTGCATGAGTTAAAGGAAAGCTATGGCGTGAAGGGCCTCAAGCTCTACACCGCCGAGTGGAAAGGCTCCTCGCGCGGTTGGAAACTGAGCGACCCGGATGCCTACCGCTGTTTCGAGCTGTGCGAGAAGCTCGGCATCAAGAACATCCACGTTCACAAGGGACCGACCATCACGCCCCTGGACCGCGATGCCTTCGATGTCGCCGACGTCGATCACGCCGCGACCGATTTTCCGAACCTCAATTTCATCGTCGAGCATGTCGGCCTGCCACGCCTCGAGGATTTTTGCTGGATCGCGGTGCAGGAGGCAAATGTCTATGGCGGGCTCGCGGTGGCCATGGCGTTCATTCACAGCCGGCCGCGCTATTTCGCCGAAATGATCGCGGAATTGCTGTTCTGGCTGGGTGAAGACCGCATTTTGTTCGGTAGCGACTACGCCATCTGGACGCCGAAATGGCTGGTCGAGAAATTCATGGCGTTTGAACTGCCCGAGGACATCAGGAAGGAGCGCGGCGTCGATCTGAGTTTGATCGCGAAAAAGAAAATTCTCGGGCTCAACGCGGCCAAGCTTTATGGCATCGACGTCGAGAAGCAAAAGAAGAAGCTGAAGACCGCTTCGAACAAGATGGCCGCGGACTGACCGACGTGGATCAAAATGAGATCAGGCGCCTTGAGGTTCTCGCGCGGCTCGATACGGTGACCGACCCGGAATTGGATGAGTCGGTCACCGCGCTCGGCTTCAT
The DNA here is from genome assembly GCA_945892755.1 of Rhizobium sp. Q54. GTDB lineage: Bacteria > Pseudomonadota > Alphaproteobacteria > UBA828 > UBA828 > SHWC01. The sequence goes on from CAMDDO010000017.1 coordinate 19,487, forward strand.
CAAAGACATCGCGATCGATGTGGCAGGCGATGTTGAAATTTCGTTTCGGCTGCCGACCTATTGGTGCTCGGCCAATTTCGCCTATTTGATGACCGATGACATGCGGGGCGCGGTCGGCGCCTTGCCCTGGGTGCGCGCGGTCCGCCCGCGGTTGCTCGACCACATGTATGCCGAGGCGATCAATGAGGGTGTCGCGCGCGGAGCATCGTTCAAAGATGTGTTCGGCGCCGAAATTACCGACGACACGCTTGAGGCCCTGCGTCTGAAATTTCTGCGCAAATCGTTCCAGCGTCGCCAAGAGGCCGTGCTGCGCGCTTTGCTTGAGGTCAGCTGGACGCCCGCTGCCCTGGTCCGTCTCCGCGTCGGCGAGCTCGGCGCGCTTGTGCTGCAAGCGCCCGAATGGCCGACCTTGCGCCAACGCTATGTCGAGATGCGAACGCGCCTCGCCAGGACGCCACTCGGAGGCGATGACCCAGCCTTCGTGACGCTTGATGGCGCCCCGCTTGTGCCCGAACGGCTTGTCGCGCATCTCGAGACGCTCCGCGCCGTTCGCCTAAATATGGAATTCAACGGCGCGATCTGCCGCGGGCTGCTGGCCGCGCGGGAATCAGCGCCTGATTTCACCACCCAGTTTCCCTCGCCGCCACCTTGATCGGGCCGTCCGGCCCGCACGGCGACATGCCCCCGACCGCCCGGCACCCGGCGCGGTTGCTTTCGTCATTCATATAAATATATCTTTATATGCTGATATAATCATTTATAATCGCCCAGGCCAAACAAGGGGCGGCGCGCGATGACGGATCAGATCTTGGAGGGATTGCGCGCGGCGGCGGAGCCGACAAGGCTTCGCATCCTCGCGCTATGCGCGCGCGCCGACCTCACCGTTAGCGACCTCGTGCGCATTCTCGGACAGAGCCAGCCGCGCCTTTCTCGGCATCTAAAATTGATGACCGAGTCAGGGCTCCTGGCGCGACATCGCGAAGGCCAATGGGCGTATCATCGTATCGGCACGGCGGGACCGGGTGGCCAAGTCGCACGCGTTGTGAGCGAGCTTCATGCCGAGGGCGGCCTAGCCCACGCTGCCGATTTCGCACGGCTCACCGCGATTCAAGAGGAGCGGCGCGAGGCGGCAGCGGCCTATTTCAGCGCCAACGCCAAGAATTGGGACCATATCCGCGCGCTTCATATCGACGAGGTGAGCGTCGAGCGCGCGATCGCGGCCATGACCACCGATCTCGATGTGCACCGGCTCTTGGATATCGGAACCGGCACGGGCCGCATGCTCCAAATATTCGGCCCCCGCGTCGGGGACGCCGTCGGCATCGACATCAATCGCGATATGCTGCGCGTGGCGCGAGACAAACTGGAGCGCGGAAAATTTCGCAATTGCCATGTTCGGCAGGGCGACATGAACCATCTGCCCTGGCCCGACGGCTCGTTCGATGGCGCGGTTCTGCACCAGGTGCTGCATTATGCTGAACGGCCGGAGGCCACGATCGCCGAGGCAGCGCGTGTGCTTCAGCCCAATGGCACCCTTTTGATCGTCGATTTCGCGCCCCATACGCGTGAGGAGTTGCGCGCCGAGCACGCTCATCGTTGGCTCGGTTTTGCCGATGAATCGATCGCCGCCTGGTGCGCTTTCGCGGGCCTCTCGGTCGAGAAGTCTCGGCGTCTGCGCGGCCGCCCCCTCGCGGTTTCAATCTGGCGAGCGCGACGGCAGGCGCCCGGCGTGCCGGCCAAACGGCGGAGCGCGGCATGACCGGCCGCGAGATCGAGGCGTCCTTCGAGTTCTTCCCGCCCAAGGACGAGGCCGCGGCGGCGCAGCTTTGGTCTGCGATCGAGCGGCTGGCGCCGATCAGGCCTCGTTTCGTTTCGGTCACTTACGGCGCCGGCGGATCGACCCGCAGCCTGACTCACGCTCTGGTCGGCCGCATTCTGCGCGATACGGCACTGACGCCCGCCGCGCATCTCACCTGCATCGGCGCACCCCGGGAGGAAATCGATGGCATCGCGCGCCGCTATTACGAGATCGGCGTCCGCCACATCGTCGCGCTGCGCGGCGACCCGCCCGCCGGCGCGACCACTCCCGTCGCGCCGCCCGACGGCTATGCCAACGCGGCCGATCTGGTTGCCGGCCTCCGACAGGTTGCCGATTTCGAGATCACGGTCGCCGCCTACCCCGAGACGCACCGTGAAGCGAAGAACCCAGAAGCCGATCTCGATCACTTGAAACGCAAGCTCGATGCCGGCGCCGCGCGCGCGATCACACAGTTCTTCTGCGATCCGGCCGTCTTTCTTCGTTTCGTCGAGCGTGTCCGCGCGGCTGGCATTACGGCCGAGATCGTGCCGGGCATTTTGCCCATCACCAACTACTCCCGTTTCGTCGGCTTCGCCGAGCGATGCGGTGTCGCGGTTCCACGCTGGTTCGCGCAACGCTTCGAAGGACTCGACAACGACACCGAGACCCGTCAGCTGATCGCCGCCTCAGTCGCAATCGAGCAGTGCAATGCGCTGCGCGACGCCGGCGTGCGCAGCTTTCATTTTTACACGCTCAATCGCCCAGAGCTGACGCGGGCGATTTGCCACACGCTTGGGCTCAAGGCGGCGGCATCCGCGAAATTGCCAATGGACGGTTCCTGAATGAGCAAACAAGGCGATCGTATCGCGGCCCTCAAGGCGATAACGACGGAGCGCATCCTCGTGCTCGATGGCGCCATGGGCACGATGATCCAGGCGCATGATCTCGATGAAACCGGCTTTCGCGGCGCGCGCTTTGTAGACCACCCTTGTGACCTGAAAGGCGACAATGACCTGCTGGTCCTCACCCAACCGGCCCTGATCGAAGCGATCCACCGCGACTTTCTGGCAGCGGGCGCCGATATCGTGACCGCCAACAGCTTCAACACATCATCGATCTCGCAAGCGGATTACAAGCTCGAGTCAAACGTCGCCGAAATGGCCCATGAGGCCGCGCGGCTCGCGCGGGTGGCCGCCGACGCCATGACGACGGCCGTCAAACCGCGATTTGTGGCCGGAGCGCTCGGCCCGACCAACAAGACCTGCTCGATCTCGCCCGACGTGTCGAGCCCGGGATTTCGCGCCGTCAATTTCGACGACCTTCGCCTCGCCTATCGAGACGTCGCCATCGGCTTGATCGAGGGCGGCAGCGATCTGATTCTCATCGAGACCGTGTTCGATACGTTGAATGCCAAGGCGGCACTCTTTGCGCTCGACGAACTATTCGACGAGATGGCGCTGCGTCTGCCAGTCATCGTATCGGCTACGATCAGCGATCGCTCGGGCCGCACCTTGAGCGGCCAGACACCGGAAGCCTTCTATATTTCGGTGAACCACGCCGAGCCCTTCGCGGTGGGGCTCAATTGTTCGCTCGGCGCCGACCAGCTCAGGCCCTATGTGGCGGCGCTTGCCGACATCGCCGATTGCTTGATTTCGGCCTATCCCAATGCCGGCCTGCCCGACGCACTCGGCGAATACACCGAAACACCGGAAGAAACCGCCGCCCATCTGGGTGAATGGGCACGCGCGGGCCTCCTCAATCTGGTCGGCGGTTGCTGCGGCACGACACCCGCGCACATCCGCGCCATCGCCGAGGCGGTCGAGGGTGTCCCGCCACGCCGCCCGGTGACGCGCGCGCCACGGCTCTGGCTTTCCGGCCTTGAACCGCTCGAGGTCAGGCCATGAGCCTGCCATCCAATTTCATCCTGATCGGCGAACGCACCAATGTGGCCGGCTCGGCGCGCTTCAAGAAACTGATCGCCGCCGGCGAGTTCGACGCCGCGCTCGGCATCGCGCGCGAGCAGGTTGAGAACGGCGCGAACGTCATCGACATCAACATGGACGACGCGATGATCGAGGGCGAGGCCGCGATGACGCGTTTCGTCAATCTGATCGCCGCCGAACCCGATATCTGCCGCGTACCGGTGATGCTCGATTCGTCCAAATGGTCGATCATCGAGGCCGGGCTCAAATGTCTGCAAGGCAAGGGCATCGTCAACTCGATCAGTCTGAAGGAAGGCGAGGCCGCATTCCTGAAGCAAGCCCGCCTGGTGCGTCGCTATGGGGCGGCCGCCGTGGTGATGGCGTTTGACGAAAACGGCCAGGCCGGCGCGATCGACCACAAGGTCGAAATCGCGCGTCGTGCCGTGGCCCTGCTCACGCGCGATATCGGCTTTCCACCAAGCGATATCATCATCGACCCGAACGTCTTCGCGGTCGCCACCGGAATCGCCGAGCACGACGATTATGGCCGTGCTTTCATCGAGGCGACGCGCCGTATCAAACAAGAAATGCCCGAGGTCCATGTCTCTGGCGGCATATCCAACGTGTCCTTTGCGTTTCGCGGCACCAACGCGATCCGTGAGGCGATGCACGCGGTTTTTCTTTATCACGCGATCGAGGCCGGCCTCGACATGGCGATCGTCAATCCGACCCAGCTCGCGATCTATGAAGATATCCCGCCCGACGTGCGCGAGCGGGTCGAGGACGTCATTCTCAACCGTCGGCCCGACGCGACCGAGCGATTGGTCGAGATTGCCGGGCGCTACCGGGCGGTCAGCGAAGCGAGCACGCCCGCGGTCGAGACCTGGCGCAGCGGCGATGCGTCCAGCCGGTTGGTCCATGCCTTGGTCCATGGCAACGATGCACACATCGTCGAGGACACGGAAGAGGCGCGCCAGACGTTTACCCGCGCGCTCGAAGTGATAGAGGGGCCCTTGATGCAGGGCATGAGCGTGGTCGGCGATTTGTTTGGCGCGGGCAAGATGTTCCTGCCCCAAGTCGTCAAGAGCGCGCGCGTCATGAAGAAAGCCGTCGCGCATCTGATCCCTTTCATGGAGAGCGAGCGCGAGGCCGCGGGCGAGCGCACCACCAAAGGACGTATCGTACTCGCCACGGTCAAGGGCGACGTGCACGACATCGGCAAGAACATCGTCGGCATCGTGCTCCAGTGCAACGATTACGAAGTGATCGATCTCGGCGTCATGGTGCCGATGAACAAGATTCTCGACGTGGCGCGCGAGCGTCAGGCCGACATCATCGGCCTATCCGGGCTGATCACGCCAAGCCTCGATGAAATGAGCGCGGTCGCGCGCGAGATGGAGCGACGCAAGCTCTCCTTGCCGCTTCTGATCGGCGGCGCGACCACGAGCCGCGTTCATACCGCGCTCAAGATCGAGCCCGGTTATCGCGGCCCGACCATCCACGTACCCGATGCCTCGAAGGCGGTCGGCGTGGTCGGCCGGCTGATCGCCGTGGATCAACGCGAGAGCTATACCGCAGGCGTCCGCGAGGACTATGTCAAGCTGCGCGCCAAGCATGCACGCGATCGCCAAGGCGCCGAGCGCATCGCCATCGAGGTGGCGCGAGCCAATCGGCTCCGCCTCGATTGGTCGCAGGCGGCACCGCCGGCCCCAAGTTTCCTCGGCACCCGCCTGATCGAACGTTTTCCGCTCGATGAGATCGCCCCATTGATTGACTGGACGCCGTTTTTTCGAACCTGGGAGCTGGCCGGCGCTTTTCCCGCTTTGCTGGATGATCCGGTGGTCGGGGCGAGCGCCCGGGAATTGTTCCACGATGCCCAGGCGATGCTCGCGCGTATCATCGACGAACGCTGGTTCGACGCCCGTGCGACGATCGGCTTTTGGCCAGCCAATGCGGTCGGCGATGATATCGTGCTCTATGCCGACGAAGCGCGCGTCAAGCCACTCGCCACCATCCACACGCTGCGCCAGCAAATGCGGCGCGACGATCGCCGGCCCAATCTCGCGCTTTCTGATTTCATCGCGCCAAATGAGTCAGGTATCGCCGACCATCTTGGCGGCTTCGTGGTCACCGCCGGGGCGGAGGCCGAAACGATCGCGGCGACTTTCGCCGAGCGCCATGACGACTACAGCGCGATCCTGGTGAAGGCGCTGGCCGACCGCTTTGCCGAGGCGCTGGCCGAGGCCTTGCACGCGCGCGTTCGACGCACCTATTGGGGTTATGCCCCAGACGAAGCGCTCGACAACGCCGCGCTGATCGCCGAGGCCTATCGCGGCATCCGGCCTGCACCCGGTTACCCGGCGTGTCCCGATCACAGTGAGAAGCGCACGCTGTTCACGCTGCTCGACGCCGAGAACACCATCGGCGTGCGGCTGACCGAGAGCTTCGCCATGTGGCCACCTTCAAGCGTGAGCGGCTATTACTTTAGCCATCAAGAGGCGCGCTATTTCGGCGTCGGCAAGATCGGGCTCGACCAGCTGACCGATTATGCCAAGCGCAAAGGCGTCAGCCGCACCGAGGCCTTGCGTTGGCTTCCCGGCAATATCGAGGGTGACGGCGAGGCGGACGAAGCGGCCTGATCATCGCTCACTTCACCTCGATCAGGAACGAGGCCCAGGGCCAGCGTTGCTCGTCCTCGGCGGTATAGGCCTTGCCGTCACGCCGCGCATAGACGATCCAGAGCGGGCCGCGCTGGCCGATGTCGAGGTAACGACCATCGCGCTTGAGCGCGACGATCCAGTCATAGGCGTCGAGATCGACCGCCTTGAGCTCGCTCGCGAAACCATCCAACGCCAGGATCGACACGCTGGTGGGCTTGGCGCCGACCGCGGCGAGCACGTCCTTGAGCCAGGGGCCCTCGAAGCGAAAGGGTCGCGGCCATTCCGCGTAGGAGATCGACACCTCGTGCAGGCCGAGCGCCTCGAGCATGGCGAGATCGAACGCCACCGCCTTGTCGAAGCGGCGCTCGTGGAACTTGAAGAAGCCGTCCTCGAAGTCGTCGAAGGGCGGCCGGTTGGTCTCGCCGATCGCGCCGGTGATCGTCAACACCACGGGGCCCGCCGGTTTGTCGAGGGCCATCGCCCGCCAATTGAGCGGCAACGCAATGGCGACGCCGACCAGCAGGAACAGAATGGTGCGCCAGATTGTTATCATGGCTACGCCCTTCAGCGCGCCATGAGGACGGGCACCTTGCAAGCCGTGATGATCTTGGCGGTGGCGCCGCCCAAGCCGAGAAACTTCAGCATGCCACCTTCACCATAGGCTCCCATGACCATGAGATTGGCGCCGACCGAGGCGACGTGTTGCAACAACGCGCGACCGCGCGCGCGCGCAGAGCCCGAGCCGGCATCGAACGCGGCCGGGGTCGCCTTGATGCCGTGCCGATCGAGATAACGCAACACCGGGTCGGCCGGCGCGCGATCATCGGCCGCGCCCACGGTCAGCACGGTCACGTTCGGCACGCGCTGCAGGATCGGAATCGCATAGCCGAGCGCGCGCGCGGCCTGGGCACTGCCATTCCAGGCCACGAGCGCGCGTTCGAATCCGCCCGGCTGCCACGTCGGGGGCACGATCATGACCGGTCGCGCCGATTCGTAGATCGCGGCGCTAACATAGGCTGGCTCCGGCTTGCGCTCATCGACGCCCGGTCGACCGACCACCACCACATCGGAAACTCGGCCTTGCGCCACGACGACGTCGGCCTCATTGCCGTCACGTTCGATGAAGCGCGCCTGCGGCAGGGTCGCTGCCAATTCGTCGAAGACTTTGCGCGCCCGCGCGGCGCGCTCGGCAACCGCGCCCTGGCTATCCTCGATAATCAGCGCCGCCGCGCCTTCGGCCATGGCGGCCGCGGCAAGGTTGCCGACCAGCGACAGGCTGTCGCGCACGTGCAGAACATCGACCTGGCCTTTGACCAGCCCGCCCAAATAGCCGGCCGCCACGACGGTAGCCTCAAGCGCAGGGCCGCCGTCGGCGACCGCAAGCACACTTTTCATTGTTATCCCTCCCCCGGATTCAGGACGACACTCTAGCAGGTACGCCGGCGGTAGAAAGCCTTCCCCTGCCGCGCCGACCCATGGCCGTCACAGATATTTCTTCGAGACCGCCGCCCCAACCGTGTATTTGGGATCGACGAAATTGCCGAGCCTGACCTTGCCGCATTGGCTCAGCATCATGTAGGCGTCCCACTGGTCATAGCCATAGTCCTTGACCATCCAGCGGATTAGCTCGCGATAGGCGATCCGCGCCGCGTCCTCGAGCGGGCGCGTCGAGCCGATCGCCATGATGAAATCATCGGCCTCCAATCGGGGCCATTCGATGGTCCAGCCCTTGATCAAATCGACCGTCATGGTCGTGGTGGTCGCGTACTCGACCGCCGTGCCGCAGATCTCGCCATCGCCTTGGCAGGCATGAGCATCGCCGATGAAGAGCCGCCCACCCGGCGAGCGCACCGGCAAATAGGTGATCGTGCCGGGGCCCATGTCGGGCAGGTCCATATTGCCGCCGTGATTGTCGGGCGTCAGCGAGTTGATCGAGTCGATCTCGGGCGAGCAGGAGAGCGTGCCGATATGCGGCTTATAGGGCAGCGTGACCCGTTCGCTCCAATAGACGTGCTTGTCGTCGATCTTGATCTTCCGCACCGTCTCGGGCAGCGGTGGATTGAGCGTCGCGGTGTAATAGGTGCCGGTCAGCGCGCCGAATTCCTGAATCATGCAGCACGTGCCGCGCGGCTGATCTCCACGCGGTGCCATGTGTTCGATATGGACGGCGAGCACGTCGCCCTTCTCCGCGCCCTCGACCATGATCGGCCCGCATTGCGGGTTGAGGAACGGCACGCGCAGCAGCTTCGAGGGCAGGTCACGCTCGCTCTTCAGCCGACCCTCGAAGGCATCCACCGTCTCGACCACCACGCGATCGCCCGGCTTGATATAGAGCGTCGGCTTCGAATAGGGGCCGATGGTGTAATGGAGTGCGCCCTGTTTCGCTTCGGTCAATTCATGCGTGACGCCCGATGAGCCACCACCGACCCCGCGCCTATACATGATCGAGTTCTTGACCCAGGCGTTCGGATAACTCCGCATCTCCATTTCCACGACACGTCTCCCTATTTGTTGTTGGCGGGCGCATACGGGCGCGTCAGTCTAGCGGGTCAACTCGGGCCAGACGAGATGAACAGGATGAGCGACGGCGAAGCAACGACGACCGGGCACCGCCTCTATGCCGGCGACCACGCCGCCCAAGCGCTCGGGCTCGTGCTCGACGAGGTCGGAGCCGGCCATGCGCGCATATCCATGGCGGTGCGCGAGGACATGATCAACGGCCACGGCATCTGCCATGGCGGCCTGATCTTCACCCTCGCCGACACCGCCTTCGCCTATGCCTGCAATTCGCGCGCACCCTCGGTCGCGGTGCATTGCACGATCGATTTTCTTGCCCCGGCCCGGCTTGGCGAGCGCCTGAGCGCGGTTGCGGCCGAGACCGCGCTTGAAGGCCGCAGCGGCTTCTACGACGTTACCGTGACCAACGAGTGTGGCGCCACCATCGCGCTGTTTCGCGGCGTCTCGCGCCAGATCATGAGGCGGCCGTGACGTCGGCGACAGGCGACTCGCTCGAGCCGATCGAGCGCGCGAGCCGTGACGAGCTCGCCGCGCTGCAGCTCGCGCGGCTCAAATGGTCGCTGCGCCATGCCTATGACAATGTCGCGTTCTATCGCGCCAAATGTGTCGCCGTGGGAGTGCATCCGGATGAGTTGAGGCAACTCGATGACCTGGCGCGCTTTCCCTTTACGACCAAGGACGATCTGCGCCAGTCATACCCCTACGCTCACCTCGCCGTGCCGCTGAAAGATGTGGTGCGCATGCACGCCTCGTCGGGCACCACCGGCAAGGCCAGCGCGGTCGGCTATAGCCGCGCCGACATCGAGACCTGGTCGCATCTGATGGCGCGCTCGATCCGCGCCGCCGGTGGCGGCCCGAACGATATTATCCACGTCGCCTATGGCTATGGGCTCTTCACCGGCGGGCTCGGGGCGCATTATGGCGGCGAGACTTTGGGCGCGACCGTGATTCCGGTCTCGGGCGGGCAGACCGAACGTCAGGTCCAACTCATCGTCGATTTCAAGCCGACCATCATCATGGTTACGCCGTCCTATCTCCTCGTCATCGCCGACGAGATGGAACACCAAGGCGTCGATCCACGCTCGACCTCGCTTCGCCTTGGCGTTCTTGGCGCGGAACCTTGGAGCGAGCGCATGCGGTCCGAGGTCGAGGCGCGCCTCGGCATCGACGCGCTCGACATTTATGGCCTATCGGAATTGATGGGCCCGGGCGTCGCGCAGGAGTGCCGCGAGACCAAGGATGGCCTCCACATCTGGGAGGACCATTTCTATCCCGAGATCGTCGCGCCCGAGAGCGGCGTCGTGCTGGCCGATGGCGATGCGGGCGAGATCGTCTTCACCTCGCTGACCAAGGAGGCGACGCCGGTGATTCGCTATCGGACGCGCGACCTGACGCGGTTGTTGCCCGGCACGGCGCGCCCGATGCGGCGCATGGCCAAGGTGCACGCACGCTCGGACGACATGCTGATCATCCGTGGCGTTAATCTGTTCCCGTCCCAGATCGAAGAGCTGATCCTGAGGGACACCCGCTTCGCGTCGGTCTATTTGATCGAGGTCAGGCGCGAGCATCATCTCGACGTGCTCACCGTGCAGACCGAGCTGAAACCGGGCGTTACCGGTGATACGGCGGCACGCTCGCTCGCCCACTCGATCAAGTCCCTGACCGGGATTTCGGCCGAAGTGCGCCTGATGGCGTCGGGCTCGATCGCGCGCTCGGCCGGCAAGGCCAAGCGGGTCAATGATCTGAGACCGAAGGATTAGCGCGCGAGGAGCGCCGAACGGCTATGATGCGCGAGGCCTTGATTGATTTCGATGGAGCCCGACGGCCATGAGCGCAATGCACGGGAAGTTCGACGCTGGAACCTTGGCCGCGCGCCTCGAAGAGGCCCCAGCCGGGTCGGACGCCGCGCCCGATCCGCTCAAGCTGCTCTATGGGCTGAGCGAGCCGCCGCCGTTTCCGGCCGGCAATATTTTTCCGCTGACCTGGGAGACCGAGACTCCGCGCCTGATGGAGCTCTACGACAAGGGCCGCGATCCCGGCTGGTCGCCGAACCGCCTGCCCTGGGACACGCTCGATCCCACGGCCTTCAGCGCCGATCAGCGTTATGCCATGGCCTATTGGTTCGCGCTGCTTTCGGTCTTCGATTCATCGGGGCCGGCCGTGTTCGCGCGCGCCATGATCCACACCTATGAGACGCACGAGGAAGACCCGATCCGGAAGTGTTTCTTTCTGGTGACGCGCGACGAGGTCAATCACGAGGAGGTCTGCCAGCTTGCGATCACCAAGCTGACGCCGGGCGGGCCGTTCGGCTATGTGCCCGAGACGCCGCTGGGCCAACTCGCCCAGAACAACGCGCGCTGGTATCACCACAATGGCGCGCGCTATTGGGAAGGCTTCAAGAAGGGCATTCACAAGCACCCGCTGCCGATTCTCTTCACCTCGTTCCTGATGGGCGAGGTGGCGTCGTCCACGTTGTTCCACGGCATGTTCAAGGCGACCACGATCCCGGTCTTCAAGGAATGCTTCCGCCGCGTCGGCCAGGACGAGGCGCGCCATATGAGCATCTGCCTGACCGTCCTCGGCAAGCTTCTGCCCAAGCTGACAGACGAGCAGCGCGCCATGATCACCAAGCAGATCAGGGCCGGCTATGTGTTCCTCTCGGGCATTCTCTATGAGCCGCCGGATCAGTTCTGGGAGCTGCCGGAAACCTGGCGGCCGGCGCACAAGCTCCTGGAACAGACCGCGCGCGAGGCCGGGCTCGGCATTCTCTCCGACGAAGAGCGCCGCGAGAACTGGCGCACCGCGTTCTTGAAGCTCAAGGGCGTGCTTGAGCCCCATGGCATCGTGTTTCCGGCGATCCCCGAGATCGGCATCGATGGCGAAACGGTCGCCTTCGACCCCGACGACATCGTGCCGGTGTTCTAACACCGTCCCCGAAGGTGGGCGCGGCTTTGCCCGTGCGAGACGGAAGCGGCGCCGGCCAGCGTTTAATAAGGGTATGATGCTGGCGTTGGTGCCCAAGACCTAGGTCCGGGGGCTGTTTTCGCCTGAAAATGAACGACCATGAGTTCTGACCAAAACCCAGCGCCCGAACGGCGGCGACACAGGTTGACGCGGCGGCTGATCTGGGTGCTGCTGCTCGCGGCCGCCGGCGGTGCGCTCTACGCGTTCAGCCCGCTCGAGGGCGAGCCGGCGTCGCGCCAGCTGGCCGCCGATGTCGCGCCGCCGCGCCTGCCCGTCCTCGTGGCTGAGGCGGCGATCAAGCCAATGCCGGTCACGCTCTCGACCATCGGTCGGGTGCAGACGGTAAAAAGCGTCGCCATCCGCTCGCGCATCAGTGGTGTCATCGCGACCGTCTCGGTTGGCGACGGCGCCGACGTGAAGGCCGGCGATCCATTGTTCCGGCTCGATGAGCGGGAGGCCAAGGCGCAGCTCCGCCAGGCCGAGGCCGCGCTCGCGCGCAGCCAGGTCGAGCTCGACGAAGCACGCCGCGATCTCAAGCGGATCAGCTCACTTGTGGAAAAGAATGTTTCGGCGCGCCAGCAGCTCGATTCACAGCAGGCGATGGTCGACGCGTTCAAGGCGCAGGTTCGCGAAAATGACGCCGCGATCGAACGCGCCAGGATTCAGCTCTCTTATGCGCTGATCGACGCCCCGTTCGATGGCCGCGTCGGCACCGTCAACGTGACGCGGGGGGCTTCGATCGACGCCAATGCGGCGGTGCCGCTTTTGACCATCAACCAGCTCCGTCCCGTCTATGTCGCGTTCTCGGTGCCACAGCGTTACCTCACGCAATTGCACGACGCGCTCGCCGCCGGCCCGCTCATGGTCACCGCGGCGATTCCCGGCGGCGAAATAGCACCGCAACAGGGGTCGGTCGCCTTCGTCGAAAACGCGATCGACGCGGCGACCAACATGCTGCCGGTGCGCGCCGTGTTCGAGAATGCCGAGACCCGATTGTGGCCGGCGCAGTTCGTTACCGTGACGTTGACGCTGCGTACCGAACCGGACGCCCTGGTCGTGCCGACCGAGGCGGTGCAGACCGATCAAGTGGGCAGCTTCGTCTTCGTTGTCATGGCGGATTCGACGGTCGAGACTCGGCGCGTCACGCTCAAGCGCACGGTCGGTGATGAAGCCGTGATCGAGGGCGCGGTGCGACCTGGCGAGCGGGTCGTGACGCGCGGCCAGTTGCGTCTTGATGCGGGCAGCGTGGTCGAGATCAAGGAGAAGGCGGAGGATTCCGGCGCGACAGGCGGCGCGTCATGAGCCTGCCTGAATTCTGCATTCGCCGCCCGGTGATGACCGCGCTCTTGATGGCGACCATCATCGTGGTCGGCATCTTCGGCTACCGCCTGCTCCCGGTCGCGGCTCTGCCGAGCGTGGATTTCCCGACCATCCAGGTCAGCGCGCTGTTGCCCGGCGCGAGCCCGACGACCATGGCCGCCTCGGTCGCGGCACCGCTTGAGCGGCAGTTCGCGACCATCGCCGGGGTCAACTCGATCACCTCGAACAGCACGCAGGGCCTGAGCCAGATTACCCTGCAATTCGACCTCGGGCGCGATATCGACGGCGCCGCGCTCGACGTGCAATCCGCGCTTTCGGTCGCGGCGCGCCGCCTGCCCGCCGAAATGCCGACACCACCGACCTTCCGCAAGGTCAACCCGGCCGACCAGGCGGTCGTCATTCTGACCATGGCCTCGGCCACCCTGCCGCTCTCGACCGTAAACGACTATGCCGAGACCTTGGTCGCCCAGCGCCTCTCGACTCTGCCGGGCGTGGCGCAGGTCCAGGTCTTCGGGCCGCAGAAATTCGCCGTCAGGGTGCAGGCCGATCCGAACGCGCTCGCCAGCCTCGATCTGAGCCTCGGCGACGTCGAGCAGGCGGTCGCCGCCGCCGCCTCGAACACCCCGGTCGGCAGTTTGAGCGGGGCGAGCCAGAGCGTGACGCTCGAAGCCAGCGCGCAGCCGCGCTTTGCCCGCGACTATCGCGACCTCATCGTCGCCTATCGCGACGGCAATCCGGTCAGGCTCGGCGAGATCGCGCGCGTCATCGACGGCGTTGAGAACGACAAGACTGCGAGCTGGTTCAACGGCACGCGCTCGATCGTGCTCGGCGTGCAGCGCCAGCCTGACGCCAACACGGTCGACGTGGTGGACCGCGTCAAGGCCCTGCTGCCGACCTTCCGGGCCCAGTTGCCGCCCTCGATCCAGCTCTCGGTGCACAATGATCGCTCGCAATCGATTCGCGCCTCGGTCGATGAGGTGCAATTCACCCTCTTGATCACCGTCGCCGTGGTGATCGCTGTGATCTTCCTGTTCCTGCGCAATCTGACCGCCACCATCATTCCGGCGGCGGCGCTGCCGATCTCGATCATCGGCACCTTCGCCGGCATGTATCTGCTCGGCTACAGCATCAACAATTTGACGCTGATGGCGCTCACCGTCTCGATCGGCTTCATCGTCGACGACGCGATCGTCATGGTCGAAAACATCATGCGGCACATCGAGAAAGGCATGCGCCCGCTCGAGGCCGCGCTCAAGGGCTCGCGCCAGATCGCCTTTACCATTCTTTCGATCACGCTCTCGCTCGTCGCGGTGTTCATTCCCGTGCTGTTCATGGGCGGCGTGGTCGGGCGGGTGTTTCGCGAGTTCGCGGTGACGCTGAGCCTGACCATCCTGATCTCGGGCGTGGTCTCGCTCACTTTGACGCCGGTGCTGTGCAGCCGGTTCCTGCGCCATCAGCCGGTCGGGGCGCGGCAAGGCATCATCGCGCGCGGACTCGAGGCCGGCTTCGAGGCCATGCGCACACTTTACGACGTGACGCTGCGCCAGGCGCTGAAGCACCGCAGGTTGATGCTGATCCTGACCGGGCTCTCGATCGGCGCGACGCTCTATCTTTTCGTGATCGTACCCAAGGGCTTTTTCCCGGCCGAGGATACCGGGCTCCTGTTCGTGTCGACCGAGGCGTCGCCCGATACCGCGTTCGAGGCCATGGTCGAGATGCAGAAGGAAATCGCGCGCATTGTCCAAGCCGATCCGGACATCTCGACGGTGGTCTCGAGCGTCGGCGTCGGCGGTGTCAGCAGCACGGTCAATAGCGGCCGGCTGTTCGTTTCGCTCAAACCGTTCGATCAACGCGAGGCGACCGTCGCGCAGGTGATCGACCGGTTGAAGCCCAGGCTCGCCGCGGTGCCCGGCGTCAACAGCTTCCTGCAGCCGGTACAAAACATCCGCATTGGCGGCCGACTTTCCAAGAACCTCTACCAATACACCATCCAAGGGATCGACCTCGAGGAGGTGCAGCGCTTCGCGCCGCGTCTCGAGGCCCGCATCAAGGCGCTGCCCGAACTCACCGACGTCACCACCGACCTCGAGATCGCCAATCCGCAGGCGCTGGTCGAGATCGACCGCGAGCGCGCCGCGGCGCTGGGCATCACCGCCGAAGCGATTCGCAGCGCGCTGTTCTCCGCGTTCGGCACGCGTCAGATCGCCACGATCTACACGCCGACCAATGATTACGACGTCATTCTGGAACTCGCTCCCGAGTATCAGAAAGATCTGTCCGGCCCCGCCAGTCTTTACGTTCGCGCCGGCACGGGCGAGCTTGTGCCGCTCGACGCCGTCGCCACCATCAAGCGCCTGGTCGGGCCGCTCAGCGTCAACCATCAGGGCCAACTGCCGGCCGTGACGATTTCGTTCAATCTGGCCTCGGGCGTCGCGCTCGGCCAGGCGATCGAGCGCGTTCAGGCGATCGAGCGCGAGCTGGCCCTGCCGGCGACCGTCTCGACCGGCTTCCAGGGCACCGCGCAAGTGTTCCGGGATTCGCTCGACGGCCAGGGTCTGCTGCTGATCGCCGCGCTCTTCGTGATCTATGTCGTGCTTGGCATCCTCTATGAGAGTTTCGTGCACCCGATCACGATTCTCTCGGGCCTCCCTTCCGCCGCGCTTGGTGCCCTGTTGACGCTGCTCCTGTTCAAAACCGACCTCAGCGTCATCGCCATCATCGGCATCACCATGCTGATCGGCATCGTCAAAAAGAACGCCATCATGATGATCGACTTCGCGATCGAGCGCCGGAAGAGCGACGGCATCGGCGCCGAGCAGGCGATCTACGAGGCCTGTCTGGTGCGCTTCCGGCCGATCATGATGACGACCGTGGCGGCGATCGCGGGCGTCTTGCCGCTCGCGCTGGATGGCGGCGCGGGCGCCGAGCTGCGCCGGCCGCTCGGGCTCGTCGTGGTCGGCGGGCTGGTCGTCTCGCAGCTCCTGACGCTCTACATCACGCCGGTGGTCTATCTCTATCTTGAGCGCCTGCAAGATGCGTTCCGCCCCCGGGCCCTGCCGGCCGCCTCATCGGGGCCGGCCACGGGCACACCCGCGCTCGCGCCCAAGCGCCGCGAGCCTTTGCTATAGCGCGAAGCGCGGTCTGATTGACGGTCATCGAGGCCGATCTCTAAACTAACCGGGTGATCAAACCGCTCCGGCCATAGATGCGCGTTCTCATTGTCGGCGGCTCGCTCGGCGGGCTGTTCACCGCCAATATCCTGCATCGCATTGGTTGCGAGGTGCGGCTGTGCGAGCGCGTACCGGGCACGCTCGCGGGGCGCGGTGCCGGCATCGCGACCCATCCCGAGCTTTTCGAGGCCTTGCGGCGCTCGGGCGTCACCAGCGACCTCGAGGTTGGCGTGCATGTGCCCGGCCGCATCGCGCTTGGACGCGATGGCGGTGTGATCGGCCGTTACGACTTTCCCCAAGTGTTGACCGCCTGGGGTCGATTGCAGACGCTGCTGACCGAGGCCTTGCCCGCCGGCTGTTATCTCGCCGGCAAGGAGCTCAAGACCATCGAGCAGGAGCGCGGTGTTGTGCACGCCGGCTTCGGCGATGGCACGCGGCTCTCGGCCGAGCTCCTGGTTGGCGCCGACGGGCTCCGCTCGACGACCCGCGGCCTGCTCGCGCCCAAACCGGCGCCCGCCTATGCCGGCTATGCCGCCTGGCGCGGGCTGGTCGAGGAGGCTGAGCTTTCGCGGCCGACGCGCGAAGCGATCTTCAATCATCTCGCCTTCTGTCTGATTCCGGGCGAGCAGATGCTCGGTTATCCGGTCGCCGGCGCGGACGACAGCCTCGCAATCGGCGCGCGCCGCTACAATTTCGTCTGGTATCGCCCGGCGGAGGATTCGACCGTGTTGCGCCGACTGTTGACCGATGACAGCGGGCGCCATCACCCGGAGGGCATTCCGCCCCATCTCGTGAGCCGTCGCGCCATTACCGATATGCGTGCCGATGCCGAGCGCCTGCTCGCGCCGCAATTCGCCGAGGTGACGCGCCTCGCGACGCAACCGTTCCTTCAACCAATCATGGATTTCTGCGCCGAGCGCCTCGCCTTTGGCCGGGTCGCGCTGCTCGGCGATGCCGCCTTCGTGGCGCGCCCGCATGTCGGCATGGGCGTCACCAAGGCGGGTGGCGATGCCATGGCCCTGGCCGACGCGCTTAAGGCGCACCCCGGCGACCTGCCGCGCGCGCTCGCCGCTTATGAGAGCGCGCGCCTGCGCGTCGGCCGCTTCATCGTCGAGCACGGCCGCAATCTCGGCGCGCCACTGACGCCGGTGCACCACAGCGACGCCGAGCGCGCGCTCGCCAAGACCAACGCGACGCCCGACTTCGTCATGCGCACCGCGGCGGTCGCCCCGGCCCTACCCTTCTAGGCGAACCCCACGCGTCGGCTGGCACAAAATTCTTTCAGGCCGCCGATGCCCCTGAATGATAGTCTGGCGCTCGGCGTGGTTCCGCCCTTGTCGATCTCGCGGGGAGGCTGTCGGACATGGCGATCATCGAAGTCGCAATCGGCGTCGCGCTATTGTTTTTCTTGCTCAGCATCATTTGCAGCACGCTCAATGAATGGCTCGCCTGGGCGCTCTCATTGCGCTCTCAGACGCTCGAAAAGGGACTGCGCGAGCTGATCCAGGATCCCGGCAAACTCGACGCGTTGATGAGCCACCCGTTGATCGCGCCGCTGACCAAGAAGAACCGGGTGTTGGCGGCCATCGGTTTTCGCAGCAAGCCGGTCATGCCGTCCTATCTGCCGGCGCGTACCTTCGCGCTCGCCTTCCTGGACACTGTGGTGCCGACCGAGCGCGGCCAATCGCCGAGCATCGATGGGCTGCGCGCCAAGCTCGACGGCTTGCCGGCCGGCCTCAGGGCGCCGCTCCTCGCCCAAATCGATGCCGCCGAGAACAAGATCGAGAAGGTCCGCGAGGGGCTCGAGGCTTGGTACGATTCCTCGATGGAGCGCGTCTCAGGCTGGTACAAGCGGCGCATCCAGCTCGTGCTGCTCGTAATCGCCACGGCCGCGACCATCGGCCTCAACGCTGACTCTTATCATGTCGCCGCGACGCTCTGGCAGGAACCGGCGATGCGTTCCGCGATCGCCGACACGACGGCACAAGCCTTCGCCGACTGCAAGGCGAACGGCCAAGCGATCAAAGAATGCCAAGCCTATGCGGACGCCGAGAAGCAAACCGAGGCCCTGCGCGCGCTGCCGATCGGCTGGTCGAACGTGCCCTGCCCGAGCGACGCGATCGGCTGGCTGGCGCGCGTGTTCGGCTGGCTCGTCACCATCGTCGCGGTCTCGCTCGGCGCACCTTTCTGGTTCGACGTGCTCGGCAAGCTCGCCAATCTGCGCGCGTCCGGCATCAAGCCCGGCGCGCCCAAGACGGGCGACAAGTCGATCTGATGGTGACGCCGCGCCAAGCGGGCCGCCTGCCCTGCGCTGGCTCCGTGTCTCCGCTTCAGCGCGACGCCACGTCTCGCTATAATGGCCGAGCAACGCGTGAGGCAATCGTCGATGGCCGGTGGAACCGTTTGGCTCCGTGTCGTGCTGCTCGCCGTGCTGGCGGTCGGCGCCAATCTGTGGCTGGAGCGCCATCTCGGCCATGGCCTCGAGGACCCGATCGGCCTTCTGGGCCTCGCGGGCGGCGCTTCGGTGCTCTCCGCCGTGCTCGACTGGTCGCTCAAGGATGTTGAGAAAGAGAAGCTCAAGGCTGTCACCCATGGTCGGTTGCGCGACCTGTTGCGTCGCGCGCTCTCGACGCCGGTGCTGGTGTTGCTCTGTCTGCTCGGCGGGGTCGTCGCCGCGACCTATGCCAGCGTGACCGTCGTGCCGCCGCGCGGCGCGAACGCGGCGTTGATCGTGGTGCCGACCGATCGGCCGGAGACAAAGGAGACGACCACCTTGGAAGCCGGCGGCAAGGCGGCGCGAATCTTGATGGAGACCAATCCGCTCGGCCGCGATGTGGTGATCAATGTGGACGGCTACATCCCGAAACGCCTGACCCTGTTCCCGTTGAGCGGTCTGACGATCGATGTCGAGGCCGATCTGGAACCGTTGCCCACCCTGCTGTTCCGCCCGCCGGTCGATGCCATGAAGTCGCTCAAGGAGGGTGGCCGCTTCGTGGTCTATCGGATCGAGGCTGGCCAGTGCGTGGCGATCGGTGCGTCGTCGAACATCGCAGCGAGGGGGCGCTCTTTTGTTCTCGGCAGCCGCCGCCAGATCCCGGCCAGCGTTGCCGCGCTCTGGAACCTCGAATTGCTCGGCGCGAGCAACGACCAGGCGGTCACCAACGAGACGCTGCACGCCTGGCTGAAGCCCGAGCCGGTCATTGCGGCGACCATGATGCAACCGGGGGACGAGATCCATGCCGCGATCCTGTCGCGCGCCGACCGGCACAAGGCCGAGGCCGATCTGGTCGTCGGTCGCGATTCATTTCAAGATATCGCGATGGTCCCGCGGACCGAAGGGGCATCTCCCCGTTGCGCGCCATGAACCCGATCGCGCTTGCCCTAATGATTGCCGTGCTCGCGCTGTTGGCGTCGGTTCAAGGCCACGCGGCGGAGAAAACCCTCGTGCGCGTCGACTTCGCGCTGGATGACCCCTACTACACCGACGAGTTCAGCGATGCGGAGCTCGACTCCTTGCGCCTGCGCGGCGCGGAGACCATCGCCGCGGTGCTGAGTGATCGCTTTCGCTTCCTTGATTTTCAAAGCGCGGCCGAGGCGGCGCACACGCTCACGGTCAAACTCGACCGGGCCGAGGGCGGCGGCGCGAGCCACACCGAGTTTGGCTTCCATTTCCAACTCGCGGGGCCCGGCGTGCCGCAGGGCAAGGCGAGCTATTTGGTGTTTCGCACCAAGGACCAATATCTCGCGCCGATCGGCACGATCGACGCGCTGATCGTCGAGATACATGAGCGCATGACGCAAGTGGCGCGCGACAAACTGATCGACGACCTGCTGCACTATGTCTCGATCGCCGAGGTTGGGGAGTTCCGCGGCGGCGAGCCGCCGATTTGGCTGATCGATCGCGATCGCGAGCGGCTCTGCATGTCGCGCCGGAGCCACCTCGAAGTCCACGCGCTGATTCCGAGTTCCGGCATCGGTGAGGCGATCCGTTGGGTGGTCGAACCTTTCGCGGCGCGGGTGCTCGATGTCGTGACGAGCGACGACGCGACAGCACCGTCGCACACTGCGCGGACCAAGATCATCGCGACGCCGGCGGAGACCGTCGGTGCGGAAAAGATCCGTCGGCTCAAGAACGCGCCACCGGCGGAAGTACGTATCGATAGCGTCTTCGTGCTGGTTTATGAGCCGATCTGCGCGCCTGGGCAAATCTCGGCTGACACGCTCGATTTCAGGGACGCGGGGGCGCCGCCATGAGACGGCACGCCTTTGCCGCCGGCATCGGTCTGGTGCTTGGGTTGGCAATGGTCCTGGCATCGCCGGGTCACGCTTCGGAGAGCTATGAGACAGCTCGGCGCGAGGCCGCTACCTCACGCGACGACATGGCGAACGGGCGCTTCGATGAGGCGCAAAGGCGCTTGTCGGGGGCGCTCAAGCGGTGCGAGCCGGAGGTCGAAGGACGGCCTTGCCGACTCTTGCTGCACTACAGCCTCGGCTACCTTTACGCGGGCTGGGCCGATGCCGTGCCCGAGCGGCGCGACGGCGCGTTGGCGCGCAGCGCCGCGTTCTATCGGCTGGTGCTCGAGGAGACCCCCGGCCACGCCGAGACGATCAACAATCTCGCGCTGGTGCTGCGCGATCTGGGACAGGTCGACGATCTCGTGAGCCTGCGCGACCGCGTCATGGCGGATGACCCCGCCCTCGCGGCACGGGTCGTCGTCGTGATCGGCGACAGCCACGCCGGGCGCGGCGACTGGCGCTCGGCCTATCAGGCCTATGCCGATGCGGCGAAACTCGATCCACAGAACGAGAGCGCACGACAAAAATTGCTCGATGCCTATGGCCAGGCGGATGCCGCCGATACGGGTGACCTGCTGACACGTCTCCGCGCCTGGGAAGCGCGCTTTCCCGATCTCGCGGCCGACGGCTACGGGGTGGTGGTCAAGGCCGACGCGGCGCGCGAGGGCAAGCTCAACGAGCGCGCTTTGTTGCGTTGGATCGCGCTCAGCGCCGAACAACGCACCATCTCCTCGGCCTTGGTGGCGCGGCAATTCGCGGGGCTGAAGCTCGCGCCGATTGACGAGCTCAGCGCCTTCCTCAAGACCGTCGAGACCATTCCGCCCGCCCGCGTGCCGAGCCTGCTGAAGGGGCTTCAGGATTATTCGGGATCGACCTGCATCGGCGCCTCGACATGGTGGCTGGAGTCGCTCCATCGCCGCAACGCGCTGGCCGAGGCCGCGCTCGCGCTCGGCCGGGCCGCCATCGTGGCCAAGGACGCCGAGCGCGCCGAAACCAGTTTCATCCTCGGCGTGCGTTGCGGCCCGCCGAGCGATGAGTACATGTTCGGGGCTTTGCGCGAAGGACCGTTCGTCTTTCTCGACATCATGACCGAATTGGCCTGGCTTCAAGCCCGTTATCCCGCGCGCGATCCGAAGCGCAAGAAGCTGGACGCCGTCGTCCACGCGCTCTTTGAGGGCAAGGGCGAGGCCTATCAGGCGAACGACCTGCGCGCGATCGAGCGCCACCATGTCGTGCTCGGCCAGATCTACGCCGAGCTGGGCGTCTGGTCGGGTGGCGGCGCGCGCAACGCGATCTTCCAGCTCTCGCGCGCCATCAAGGCGGCCGAGCAACGCGCCAAGGCCGGCGACGCCTACGACCCGATGCCCGGCCTCAAAACCTTGCTCGGCGAGGGCTATGAGCGGACCGGCGATCAGGCGGCGGCGCAGGCAAGCTATGTTGCGGCGGCCCAGGCCTATCTCGATAGCGATGATATCAAGCGCACGACAACGGTGCTCGCACGGGCCAAGGCGGTTGCGCCGGCAAACGACGCGAGCGCCGGCAAGCGCCTGCGCGAGATCGAAGCGACCGAAAAAATCCTCACAACCCGGCGTGACGTCAAAGCGCGCGAACGGCAAGGCGACAAGCCCTCACCCGCCGCGACCTGGCTGCCCGAGGCCAAGCTCGAGGGCGTTTCGATCGAGTTCCTGCGCCGCCAGCAGTTCAAGGTGAATGCCGATCTGGCCGCGCAAGCGACGCGCCAGAATGATCAATCGAGCGCGGCGCGCTACGCCAAGGCGGCGATCGAATCCGCCCGCGAGGTCAAGACCTTGATCGGCGTCGACGATCTCCGTCGGCTCGAACGGGCCGGCGCGGCCGCAAAGCCCGCGGCCGACCGCGCCCGGCCTCGGGTCGACCTCTCCTATGGCGATGAAGCCGGGCCCCCGGACGCCAAGGAAGCACCAAGCTGGAAGGTCAGGGTTCCCTCGGCGAGCGAGCCGCTCAAGGCGCGGCTCAAGGAATAACCGGGCGGGCGAAACCGCGTTCACGCCTGCCCCTGACCGCCGCGCGTTCGTCGTAGCGCCTTGCCCTAGATCAAAGCCGCAAGCCACCGCTTTGGCTAGCGTCGAACTTGTTCGCCTCATGCCAATCGCAATCGGCTCGAGGCGCGCGGGGTCATGTCGCGGCAATGGCAATAGGGCGAGGGCGCAATGGCAAAGCCAATCGGTATCAGCAAGGAAAAAATGCTCAAGGAGCGGGTCGCCCGCTTCAAGGAGTTGAAACCCACCCACAAGGCCTTTCTCGATTCTCTGGTCGAAGGCCATGAGCGCGACATCTTCCAGATCATCGGCCCCGGCGTGAATGAAGACCCGAACCATCGACCGGCCATCCTCGACCATCCGGACTTCAGCCTCGGCCTGATTCGCGCCCAGCCGGGCCATGGGGCGTCGCTCCACATCCACGATACGGTCGAAGTGTTCATGCCGCTCGAGGGCCGCTGGACGCTCTATTGGCTGGACGAGGCCGGCAAACGCCAGGAAGCGGTGCTCGAGACGCACGACGTGATCTCGATCCCGGTCGGCGTTTGGCGCGGCTTCCGCAATGACAGCCCCGGCGTCGCCCACATGATCGCGATCAATGGCGGCAGCGATCCGGGGCGCGTCACCTGGCCGCCCGAATTAATCGAAAAAGCCGCGAAAAAGGGCTATAAGTTGGACGCGAAGGGCAATCTCCACCAGATCGCGCCGGCGGCTTCGTAGGCGCGCCGCGGATCACGTGCCAGGAGGACAAGGTCATGGCGGATGACATCATCGGCGTCGAGGAATTCGAGCGCACCCGCGTCGCGCGTTTCAAGAATCTGGAAGGCAGCAAGAAGCCGATGCTCGATGCCGTGATCCCCGGCTGCGAGCGCGAGATCTTCCAGATCATCGGGCGCGGCGTCGGCGAGGACAAGGACCAGCGCGTCGCGATCGCCGACAACCGCGATTTCAACGTGGCGGTGGTGCGTTGCCAGCCGGGCAAGGGCACGCTGCATCACGATCACGAGACCAACGAAGTCTTCATGCCGCTCAAGGGCCGCTGGAAAATCTTCTGGGGCACCGACGAGACCAGCCGCTTCGTGATCCTCGACCCCTGGGACGTCGCCTCCTGCCCGCCCCACGTCATGCGCGGATTCAGGAATGTCGGCGATGAAGAGGGTCTGCTCTTCGTCATCGTCGGCGGCACCAATCCCGGCAATGTCGAGTGGCGCAAGGACGTGCTCGAGGAAGCCGAGAAGCGCGGCCACAAGCGCGCGAGCGACGGCACCATCGTCAAGGTCGGCGCGGCGGCGGAATAAGGCCCGTTCGGCGCAGAGGCGAGCGCGGCGCAAGGTCCATCCATTGCGCCATCGTTGATCATTACGGCCGAAGAGCGCGGCAACTATGTGACCGCGCCGTGACCGGCCTTTTCCCAACCGCATCTTCATGTTGCGCGACGGAACCGGCACAGTCTGGCGTTGAACGATGTAGGCACGTTTCCTCCAACATCGGATACCGCCCATGCTCATGCGTCCCGTGGTCGGAACCCTCGCCGCGCTATCGGTTCTCGCTCTGTCGGTCGGCAGCGCCGCCGCGGACTCCTCTGGCAAAGCGTCGTGGCATGGCGGACATGGTGGTCACGGCCGGCACGGTCATTACGGGCATGGCCATGACCGCCATAAAGGAGAGCGTTGGGCGTCGAGCCGATGGGACCGCGGTTCCCGGCACCATGATGATGACGATGGGTCGCGCTATCGCCGCTTCGATCATTCCGACCGCGATGATCGCGACGATGACGACGACGACGCCCTCGCCTGGCTCGCGATCGCCGGTTTGACGCTGGTCACGATCGGCGTGCTCAGCCAATCTCAACAGCTGTCCTATGAGACGGCACAAACGAGTGCGACGATGGCGCCGCTTGGCGAATCGGTGATTTGGCGGGACGGCGATGCTCATGGCTCGGTCACGCCGGTGCGCGAAGGCAATAGCACCCATGGGCGCTATTGCCGCGAGTTCCTGCAAACCGTAACAATCGGCGGGCGGGAAGAGAACGCCTATGGCACGGCCTGCCGTGACGCCGATGGGTCGTGGCAGGTTGTGTCTCCGGCGGATTGAAGCGAGCTCTGCCCCTTTTCCTTGCGTCGCCGCGCTTGATCGCAGGGCTTGACACCGTTATCCCATGAGCCGAGCCGGCCATCGCCGGCCAGCGCCGCCAAGAGCGGTTCAATGGCACGAGGGTCAGGCATGGAATTCGGATTTGGACTGCCAAACGGGGGGCCGCTCGCTAAGCCTGAGACGATTGCGCGCCTGGCCACGCAAGGCGAAGCGCTCGGCTTTTCAATTCTCGCGGTCTCCGACCATATTGTTTTTCCGAGCGATATCCACTCGCGCTACCCCTATTCGCCCGACGGCACCTACAGCAACGCACAGAATGAAGGCGGCGAGGTGCTTGAGCCGTTGGCGCTGCTCGCCTATCTCGCTTGCGCGACCAAGAAGGCGCGGCTCCTCACTTCGGTGCTGGTGGTGCCCTATCGCCATCCGGTGCTGGCGGCCAAATTGCTTTCGACCATCGATGTGT
>CAMDDO010000018.1 GCA_945892755.1 Rhizobium sp. Q54
GCTTCCTGCAGGACCTCGGCATGACCGAGCCGACCTTCCTGAAGGAAGCAGGGGTCGACATGCGGAAGGAAGCGCCGGGCCGGCAATACCTGCCGCCTGACAATCCAAATTGGGCGGGGTTCTTCCCGAAATAGCGGGTCGACCAATCATGAAGCCAGGTCGGGCCGGAGCGCGGTGTTCCCCGCTCCGGTCCGATCCGGTTCGCTTCACCTCGACGGTTCATTCCGGCTATCATTGAGCGTGAGGTAATCCCGAGACCCGTATGGCGGACGCTCGATGGACACGTTTGCGCTGATCTTCGGCTACGCCTATCAGTATTTCGACAATGTCGGCTTTCTGGTGTTATCCGCCAGCGGGCTGATCATCATTTTCGGCATGATGGGCGTCATCAACATGGCTCATGGCGAGCTCATGATGATCGGCGCCTATATCACCGCGTTCTCTTATTACGCCGGCGTGCCGGCTCCGATCGCGGTGATTTTTGCCGGCGTCGGCGCCGGTCTCGTCGGCATGGTGCTCGAGCGCCTCGTTATCCGTTATTTCTATAAGCAGCTGCTTTCTTCTCTGGTCGTCACCTGGGGCCTCAGTCTGATGTTCAGCCAGGGCTTCCTTCTGATCTTCGGGCCCTCGATCCTCAATCTGCCGACGCCCTTTGGCGGCTTTCCGATCAGCGAGCAGACCTTCGGCAGCTATCGCCTCGTGCTTTTCGGCTGTGCCTTGGCGCTCGTCGCTGGCATATGGGCGCTATTCACTTTCACCCGCTTCGGCACGCAGGCGCGCGCCACCATGGAAGATCCCGCCATGGCCGACGCGCTCGGCATCAACACGCGCCAAGTCTATTCGCTCACCTTCGGTCTCGGTTGCGCACTTGGTGGCATTGCGGGCGGCCTGTTCGCGATGACCGCGACGATCTCGCCGTTCTTCGGCGTCAATTACACGCCACTTGCGTTCATCACCGTCGTCATCGGCGGCGGCGCCAATGCGATCACCGGTCTGATCGCGAGCGCACTGGCGCTGGCCGGTGTACAAACGGTCGTGGTCAACGCGTTCAATCAATATGTCGGCTATATATCGATGATGGCGGCTGCCTTCTTGATCCTGCTCGCGCTGCCGCGCGGCATCTCCGACTATCTCGAACGGCGCAAACTTAGAGCCGTGCGCGCTTCGAGGCCCTCGCCTCATGGCTAACGCCGCCACGCGTCTCGATCGGTGGCTTGGGCCACTCAACGGACCGCAAACCATGGGCCGCGGCGTGCCGTTCTGGCTATGCTTCATCGCAGCGGTCGTCGTGCTCGCGATCGCGCCAAATTTCCTCTCACGCTACGATATCATCAACTTTTCGAATTTCCTGATCTCGGGCCTGCTCGCCCTTAGCCTCGGGCTGATCTGGGGCTATTGCGGAATCCTGAGCCTCGGCCAGGCCTCGTTCTTCGGGCTTGGCGGCTATGCCTATGGCGTCGTCGCGATGAATCTCCTGCGTGCCCACGGCAATACCGATGTTGCGTTTGTCGCCGGCATCCTGATTCCGGTCGCGTTCGCGGCAGTCATCGGCGCCATCTTGTTTTACGCGCGGCTGCGCGGGGTCTATGTCGCGATCTTGATGCTGGTGATCTCGCTGGTCATTGGCACCTTCCTGCGCCAGACCGCCGACCCGAGCTATACGATCGGCGCCGCCTATCTGGGCGGCATGAATGGCCTGCGCCCGACCTCGCCCGATGATCCGCTGCTCCCTAGTTTGATTTTCGGTTTCGGCGATTGGGTTGCCGAGTTCGACGGCCGCAGCGTCTCGTTCTATCACCTTGTGCTTGCGATCGTGGTGGCTGTCTATCTAGGGCTGCGATGCGTCGTCAACTCGACCTATGGATTCCTTCTGGTCGGGGTTCGCGAGGAGCCGGAGCGGACCGAAACGTTTGGTTATGACGTACGGCTTATTCAACTTTCGGTGTTTTGCTTGGCCGCCGCGATCGCCGGCCTCTCCGGCGTGCTCTATACGGCGTGGGGCACCTATATCCACCCCGACGGGTTTGGCGTGGCGCAGAATATCTTAGTGGTGATCTGGGTCGCGGTCGGCGGCCGCAAGGATCTTCTCGCGGCGCTTCTTGGCGCGCTCGTGCTCAACTGGATTTCTCTGCGCCTCGCGTCGGAGGGCGAGTTCGCGCTCCTCGTCATGGGCGCGATTCTGGTTGGCGTCATGCTGCTTGCGCCGGAGGGACTGGCGATCGCGATTGGAAATCGCCTTGGGCGCCTGTTTGGACACGGCGCGAAAGTGGGTCAGCCGGCCGTGCGCACGGAGGAAGGCTAGTGGGCGCGCCGGCTACCAAACTGGCCGTGGCCGGGACCATGATCCTGGAGACGCGCGGGCTGATGAAAACCTATGGCGGTGTCGCTGCGCTTCAAGGCGTCGATTTCGCACTGAAGACCGGCGAGCTTCACTGCATCATCGGCCCGAACGGCGCGGGTAAGAGCACGTTCTTCAAATTGCTCATGGGGATTGAACGTCCGAGCGCGGGGCAGATCGTCTTCAAGGGCCGCGATATCACGCGCCTTCAAGCGCATGAGCGGGCACGCCTTGGCATCACGGTCAAGTTCCAAAGCATGCGCGTCTATCAGGACTTGCCGGTCTATCACAATCTGTTCATTCCACTGCGCCGCCATCACCGCGCGCGTGAAATTCCAGCCGTGGTGGAGCGCTTGCTGGCCGACGTGCATCTGTCGGGGACTGGCGAAGAATATGTGCGCAATTTGTCGCATGGCCAGCAGCAATGGCTGGCGATTGCGATGGCGGTCGCGGCCGAGCCCGAGGTGCTTTTGCTCGACGAGCCGACCGCCGGCATGTCAGCGGAAGAGACCACGGCGACGGCCCGCATCGTCAAGCGGCTCAACGGGCAGGGCACTTCGATCATCGTGATCGAGCATGACATGGCCTTCATTCGCGACCTCGATTCGATGACTTCGGTTTTGCACTATGGCGCGCTGTTCGCGCAGGGTGCGTTCAAGGACATCGAGGCAAGCGTGGAGGTCCAGCGCATCTATTTGGGGACGCTGTGATGATGGCGAGTGACGCGCCGGCGACCTCAGCCCGAATGGCCGGGACGGTGCTTTCGGTAGAGGCACTTTGCGCCGGGTATGGCCGCGTGCGAATCATCCAAGGCGTGACGCTGGATGTGAAGAACGGTGAAATACTCGCCATCATCGGGCGCAACGGCGTCGGCAAATCGACGTTCCTGAAAACGCTCATCGGTGCGATCTCGCCCATGAGCGGGCGGATCGGCTTCAAGGATCAGGACATTTCAGTGATGCCGCCATCGCGCCGCGCACGCCTCGGCATCGGCTATGTACCGCAGGGGCGCGGCATCTTCGCGCGCATGAGCGTGGCCGACAATCTTCTCATGGGTGAGCGAGTCGGCGGCAAAGGCGTGCCAAATTACGAGCGCGTCTTTCAGTTTTTCCCGATCCTGAAGGAGCGGCTCGGCCAGAAGGCCGGCTCGCTCTCTGGCGGCGAGCAACAGCAGCTGTCGATCGGGCGGATTTTGGTCGGGCATCCCGAGCTCATCCTATTGGACGAACCCTCGGAGGGCATCCAGCCCAACATTGTTCAGGCAATCGGCCGCATCATTCGACGCCTGCGCGATGAAGCGCAATTGACCGTCGTCATGGTCGAACAGAATCTCGATCTGATTCAGGCCACTGCCGACCGGTGCATCGTCATCGACAAAGGCCTCGTCGTCGCCGAGATTTCCCCGAGCGATCTCGCTAATTCCGAATCCGCGCGGCGCTATTTGGCCTTGTAAAGCCTCACGCCGCTAGAGCATGTTCCGAGCAAATCAAACCAGTTGCGTTGCGCCGTGGCGAGGTGATTCGCCTGGCGCGACGCCTCGTGCTCCTCTCGCATACGACTCTGCTGGTCCAGAGCCTCGGCGTATTTCTTTGGTTTCGGCGGCGCGCTATTGGGCGACAAAACCGCCGTCGGCGGAAAGAACCCCGCCGGTCACGAATGAGGCCGCATCGGAGCAGAGCCAGACGATCGCCTCGGCGATCTCCTCCGGTCGGCCGAGGCGCGCCATCGGCACGCGCGCTTTGACCGAGACCATCA
Source organism: Rhizobium sp. Q54 (assembly GCA_945892755.1). Lineage (GTDB taxonomy): Bacteria > Pseudomonadota > Alphaproteobacteria > UBA828 > UBA828 > SHWC01. Next base: position 4,094 of record CAMDDO010000018.1, read on the forward strand.
ACTGATCGCCCAATTGGGGTTGAGCGCGCACGATCTTGTCGATCATCGGTGTGTCGATCGGCCCTGGGCAAACCGCGTTCACGCGAATTCCCGCGGTCGTATATTCGAGCGCGGCGGTTTTGGTCAGCCCGATCACGCCGTGTTTCGCCGCCGAATAGGCTGGCATGCCGCTCGACCCGACCAAGCCGAAATTCGACGAAACATTGACGATCGCGCCGCCGCCTTGCTTCGACATTTGCGCGATCTCGTATTTCAGGCAGAGAAAAACGCCTTTGAGATTGATCGCGATGGTGCGGTCCCAATTGGCCTCGCTGCACGCCGCGGTCGGTCCGAGATCACCCTGGATCCCGGCATTGTTCACCGCACAATCGAGCCGGCCATATTTCAGGATCGTTCGCTCGGTCAGTGCGGCGACGGCATCGGCGCGTGAAACGTCGGTCGCGATGAAAATCGCGTCACCACCCGCGTGTTGGATGGATTGAACCGTCTCGGCACCCGCTTCGGCGTCGACATCGGCGAGCACCAGCTTGGCCCCGCGCCGGGCGAACAGAAGCGCGGCCGCCTGGCCGATTCCCGAGGCGCCACCGGTGACGAGCGCGACCTTGCCGTTCAATGGGTCGGACATGGAGTTCCCTCTTTTTTGCTTCTAAGTCGACCGCGCCGGCTCGCTGGTGAGCGTTGGGTCTCCCCGGTGTCAGGACCAACCCGCGTCGACAACGTAGCTTTGCGCGGTACACATCGCGCTGTCATCGGCGGCAAAGAACAGCACCGCGCGCGCCAAATCGGCGGGCATTAAATGTCGTTTTAAGCATTGGCTGTTCATCATCTCGGCTTCCGACTCCGGCGTCAGCCAGAGCGTCTTTTGCCGCTCAGTCATCACCCAGCCAGGCATGATCATGTTGACCCGGATGTTCTCGGGCCCCAGGTCGGTCGCGAGCGAGCGCGTCAGGCCCCAGACGGCGGCTTTGGCCAGCGAATAACACGCCATGCCGCCCTGGCCGATGACATATGTGATCGACCCCATATTGATGATCGAGCCGCCGCCGGCCTCGGCCATGGCCTTGCGCACGGCCTGCGCCGCGAACAATTGATGGCGCACATTCACCGCGACGCGCTCGTCGAAATAGGCCGGCGTTATGTCGTCGAACGCATGACGATCGTCATTCGCGGCGTTGTTGACGAGCACGCGGATCGGGCCGTCCTGCGCGATCACGCTCGCAACGGCGCAGCGCAATGCCTCGATGTCCTTGAGATCGCATTGCATGAAGCGCGGTCGGGCATGGCCCTTCGCCTCAATTTCGTGCACGAGCGAAGTCGAGGGCGCCGCGCCGATATCGACGAATGAAACGCGCGCACCTTGGGCGCAGAAATGCTCGACGATCGAAGCCCCGATGCCCGAGCCGCCACCGGTGACGAACACCACGCGATCGCGCAAGCTTGGATAGATGGCATATTGGTTGGCGGTCATGCCGGCACCTAGAACGCCACCCAGGCGCTGTTGTTCATGCCTGATTCGACCGCGCGCGCGAGGAAGCGCACGCCATCGACGCCGTCGGCGACGCCTGGTGTGAGGAGGGCCATCGGGTCGGGCTTGCGTTTTTCGATCCGCGCGGTCAGGCGTTCGGCGAAATCGCGATAGAGTTGCGCGAAGCCTTCGAGATAGCCCTCGGGATGCCCGGGCGGCGTACGGGTCGCGGCATTGGCTGCCGCGCCAAGCCCAGCGCCACCCCGCGTTAGAATCCGCGGCTGCTCGCCGAGCGGCGAGTGGATCAGCAAATTTGGGTTCTCCTGCGCCCATTCGAGGCCGCCGATTCCGCCATAGAAACGAACCTTGAACGCGTTGGCGTTGCCGGGCGCGCATTGGCTCGCCCAAATCAGGCCGCGCGCGCCGCCCTTGAAACGCACCATGACGTGTGCGTTGTCATCGACACGGCGGCCTTCGACGAAGCGATGCAAATCGGCCGCGATCGCTTCGGGCTCGAGACCGGTGACGAAGCGGATCAGATTATAGGCGTGGGTGCCGAGATCGCCGAGGCTGCCGACCGGGCCGCTCTGCGCCGGATCGGTGCGCCATAGCGCCTGTTTCTGGCCGCTGGCCTCGAGCTTGGTCGAGAGCCAATCCTGGGGATATTCCGCCTGGATCACACGCAATTCTCCAAGTGCACCCGCGCGCACCATGTCGCGCGCCTGCCGGACCAGCGGATAGCCGGTGTAATTGTGCGTCAGGCAGAATTCGAGCCCGGTCTTCTCGACCAAGGCGGCGAGGGCCTCGGCGTCGGTCAAATTGGTGGTCAGCGGCTTATCGCAGATGACATGAATGCCGGCCTCGAGAAAGGCCCTGGCGGCCGGGAAATGCACATGGTTCGGCGTCACGATGGTGACGACGTCGATGCCATCGCGGCGTGCCGCTTCGCGCTTGGCCATCTCGGCGAAGCTGTCATAGGCGCGCTCGGGTGCGACCAGCAGGCCAGCGGCGGAGCTTCGGCTAAGCGCCGGATCGGACGAGAACGCGCCGGCGACCAATTCATAGCGATCGTCGATCCGTGAGGCGATGCGATGCACGCCGCCGATGAACGCTCCTTCACCGCCGCCGACCATGCCAAGACGCAATCGGCGCGGCGCACTTTTTAGTTTCTCACCTTCGATCGCCATGGCACGCCGCGCTCAGCTCGCGATGCCGAGGATGCGGCGATTGGCGGCTTCATCGGTGCCCGCGCCGGCGAAATCATCGAACGCCTTTTCGGTGACTCGGATGATGTGGTCACGAATGAAGGGTGCGCCTTCCGCCGCGCCATCTTCAGGGTGTTTGATGCAGCATTCCCATTCAAGCACGGCCCAGCCGTCGTAATCGTACGCGGCCAGCTTGGAAAAGATTGCGCCAAAATCGACCTGGCCGTCGCCGAGCGAGCGGAAGCGCCCGGCGCGGTTGAGCCAAGGTTGATAGCCGGAGTAGACGCCCTGTTTCGCGGTTGGGTTGAACTCGGCGTCTTTGACGTGAAACACCTTGATGCGTTCGGCATAGGCGTCGATGAAACCGAGATAGTCGAGCTGTTGGAGCAACAAATGGCTCGGGTCGTAGAGGATGTTGCAGCGCGGGTGATTGTTGACGCGCGCGAGAAACATTTCGAACGTCACGCCGTCATAGAGATCCTCACCCGGATGAATCTCGAAACAGACATTCACACCGGCTCTGTCGAATTCATCAAGAATCGGGCGCCACAGCCGAGCCAGCTCATCGAACGCGGTCTCGATCAGGCCGGCCGGCCGTTGCGGCCAGGGATAGACATAGGGCCAAGCCAGCGCGCCGGGGAAGCTCGCGTGATTGAGCAGGCCGAGATTCTGCGAGGCCTTGGCGGCTTTCTGGACCTGATCGATTGCCCAAGCTTGACGCGCTTTAGGTTTGCCGCGCAACTCGGGCGGCGCGAAGCCATCGAACATCGCGTCATAGGCCGGGTGCACGGCGACAAGCTGACCTTGCAAATGGGTCGAAAGCTCAGTGATCGCGATGCCGTGTTCGGCGAGCGTGCCCTTGACCTCATCGCAATAGGTCTTGCTCGTCGCGGCCTTGTCGAGATCGATCAGGCGCTTGTCCCAACTCGGCACCTGGACGCCCTTGAAGCCCAATTTGGCGGCCCATTGGCCGATAGTGCCGAGTGCGTTGAACGGCGCCTCATCACCGGCGAATTGCGCCAAGAAGATCGCCGGTCCTTTGATCGTTTTCATGTGTTTCCCTCGGGCGCGGTTGGTTTTTCAGCCTGTGGCTCCATTGAGTAAAGACGATCGAGACGGGCCTGACAACGCGTCGCTGGAAATCGGTCAAGGGGATGCCACCGCGCTGCTTCCGGATGAGCGTGGGGCCGAACGTCATCGGGCTCTGATCTGACCGAAGCTTCCCTTGTCAATGGACCTTTGACACGCCGACATCTTTTGTCGAGCCTCTTCAAGGCCGCTGAACCAGGGCTGACAGAGGCATTCAACCCGGCAGCGATCACCATGGCTGCATTATGCTGGACTCGGACCCTGGTCCCTGCAAGATTTTCGGCGGCCGCTGATCTATGATAGGCGCCGGCCGGCCATTGGGGCGATCGCTTCGGGCGATTGGGATCGATCGGCGAATGCGCTGCGCGACCGCGCGGCGGGCGTGGCGAGAACCTGGCGGGCGGCCCGCATCGACAGGAAGATCGGCGGGGGACAACCATTCTAGTCGGCGAGATCACGACGAAGTGACAGGCCGGGGAGGGGTGCTGGGTGGCTCAGCGGACTCTGAGGGAGATGGTGGGCACGCGGCATGCCAAGGTCGGCACGTTCGTGATCGAGTTCTGCACGCCCGGCATTGGCCAAATTCTCAAGTCCGCCGGCAGCGATTATGCCGTCCTCGACATGGAGCATTCGGGCTTCGGCATCGACACGGTCAAGCAGATGCTGCGCTACATGGAGGCCGGTGAGATGCCGACCATCGTGCGCGTGCCGTCGCACAACTACCACCACGTCGCCCGCGCGCTCGACATGGGTGCCGAGGGTATCATGTTGCCGATGGTGGGCTCGGCCGAGGAAGCGCGCGCGATCGTCGCGCACGCGAAATATCCGCCCGAGGGCCATCGCGGCGTCGCGCTTCAGGTCGCGCACGATCGTTACCAGCCCGGTCCGGTGCTCGAGAAGCTGCGCTACGCCAATCGGCGCACCACGATCTTCGCGCAGATTGAGACGCGAAGCAGCGTGAACGAAGCCGAGGCGATCGCCGCGCTCGACGGCATCGATTGCCTATGGATCGGCCAGTTCGATCTCAGCGCATCGCTCGGGATCGCCGGTCAATTCGACCACGCGACGTACCTGGCCGCCGAGGCCACGGTGCAAAGGGCTTGCGCTAAGCACGGGAAATCGTTCGGGCGTCTGGTGCCCGATGTCACGACCGGCATCGCCAAATACAAGGCGGGCTTCGATTTCATCTGCTACTCGGGCGATGTCTGGGTGCTGCAGGCGGCGATGGCGGAGGGCATCGGCGCTCTGCGCAAGGTCTGCAAGGGACGCGCGCCGACAAGGGGAGGCCGCGTCGCATGACCAGGCAACGTGACTTCGTGACCATGAACATCGTCGAATCGACGCTGCTTTCGATTTGTCGCGAAATGGGCATCACGCTGATGAAGACGTCGTACTCGACGATCTTCAACGAATCGCTCGACTTCACCTGCGCCTATGCTGATCCCGAGGGCGAGATGATCGCGGTGGCCGATTATTGCCCCGCGCAGATCGGCGGCATGTCGCTGCTGATCAAGGCCTGCGTGCGCGAGATGGCCAACGAAACGATCGAGCCCGGTGACGTGATCATGCACAACGACCCCTATCGGGGTGGGCTGCATACGCCGGAGCACACCTTTTTCACGCCGATCTACGTCGACGGCGCGTTCCTCGGCTATGCCGTGTCGATCGGCCATGTCGCCGAGATCGGCGGCATGGTGCCGGGCGGGTTCTGCAGCGAGGGCACCGAGATCTTCCATGAGGGCCTGCGCGTGCCGCCGGTCAGGATCAAGCGGCGCGGTGTTGACGTGGACGAGGTCTGGAAGATCCTGCTCGCCAATGTTCGCACGCCGCGCCACAACTACGGCGACTATCGCGCGCTGATCAGCGCGTGCGAACTCGGCGCCGCGCGCATCGCCGACGTCGTGCGCAAATACGGCGAAGTGACCTTCCGCCAAACCATCGCCGATTTGATGGATTACTCGGAAGCCCGCATGCGGGCCGAGATCGCCGCCTTGCCAGACGGCAGATACGCGTTCGAAGACTTCATGGAGGACGACGGAATCGTCGACCGGCCCTATAAGATCGCGGTCGACGTTTTCGTGCAGGGCGACGAGCTGGTGGTCGATTTCGGACGGAGCGACGCTCAGGCGCTCGGCTCGATCAACGCAACGCTCGGCGTCACCTGCTCCGCCACCTACAACGCGATTCTGCACGTGACCGACCCGACGATTCCGCGCAATTCCGGCTGCTACCGCCCGATCCGCGTGCTCGCCAAGCCGGGCACCATCGTCAATGTCGATTTTCCGGCGCCCGAGGTCGGCGGCAACACGGAGACGCATCCGCGCATCGCCTATGCCGTGATCGGCGCGCTCGCGCCCTGTATCCCGGATCGCGTGTTCGCGACCGATGCCGCCACGCATTGCAATTTCCTGTTCGGCGGCCAAGACACCAGGAACAACGAATACTATGTCTGCTACGACTTCCTGTGCGCCGGCTGGGGTGGGCGCAGCTTCGCCGACGGCAACGATTTTCTGAATTGCATCAACGGCAATTGCCGGACCGTGCCGGTTGAGGTCTACGAGACACGCTATCCGTGGCTGGTCGAAAGCTTTGGCCTGACCCCGGATTCGGGCGGGCCGGGAAAGTTCCGCGGCGGCCTCGGCTGCACCAAGACGCTGCGCTGCATCGCCGACGAGATCACCATCAGCCACATGGGTGATCGGCACAAGTTGCGCCCTTGGGGCCTTCTGGGCGGCGGCGAGGCGAACAATGCCTCGCTCCTGATCAGGCGCAAGAACGCCGCCGCATGGCAGACAGCATGCGAGGCCTTCGGCAAGGTCTCGCCGAGCAAGTTCGGCAATGTGACGATCCGCGACGGCGACCGGGTGCGCCTCTCGACCTGCGGCGGCGGCGGCTATGGGCCGGTCGCCGAGCGGTCGCGCGAGCTGATCGAGGAGGACGTGCGCGAGGGCTACGTTTCGCGCCGGGCCGCCGAGCTGCGCTATGGGCTCGGCGCGCCGGATCCGGAAGCGGACTGAGCATGGCGGGGGCCTCGCTTCGCGCGATGATGCGCCACCGTCGCCCGAAATTCGGCACCTATGTGATCGAGTTCGATAGCCCCGGCATGGGCCACCTCTGCCGCGCGGCCGGCTGCGACTTCGTGATCGTCGACATGGAGCATTCAGGCTTCACCTATGATCAGTTGAAGCGCATGCTACGCTATTATCAGGCGGCGGAGCTGCCGGTAATCGTGAACACGCCGATGCACGACCATGACGTGATCGCGCGCGCCTGCGACATGGGCGCCGACGGCATCCAGCCCTCGAAGGTCGGCAGCGCCGAGGAGGCGCGCGCCATCATTGAGCACATGCGCTACCCGCCGAAGGGTCGGCGTGGCGTTGCGCTCGGCATCGCGCATGACCGCTATCGCCCCGGCGCGGTCGCGGCCAAGCTCGACGCGGCCAATCGCGAGCTCGTGTTCTTCCCGAAGATCGAGACTCCCGAGGGCATCGAGAACATCGAGAGCATCGCGGCGCTGCCCGATGTCGCCGGCATTTGGATCGGTCATTTCGACCTCAGCGTCGGCATGGGTATTCCGGCCCAATTCGAGCATCCGGCCTATCGCGCCGCGATGAAACGTGTGCGCGAGGCCTGCCGGCGCCACGACGTCTCGCTTGGGCGGATCGCGGACAACCCGGCGACCGGTCGCGCGCTCAATCGCGCGGGCTTCGATTTTCTCTGCTATTCGGGGGATAGTTGGCTGCTCCGAGAGGGCTTGAAGCGGGCGTTCGACGCCCTGCGTGACGAGTGCCGGCCAACCGGCGCGACCAGGCCGACCGGAACGACACGGAACAGCCGTGGCGCGGGGGCTCATCCGGCGACACAATGATGCGAACGGTGGCGCCGGCGTGGTGCCGGCATCACTGAATTCCGAGAACGGCACGGCGATGGCGTGCCGAAAAAGCAAAGGGAGGCGGACGATGCGAAAGGCAACAGGGATCAAGTCACTGCTCGGCGCTCTCGCCGTAACAGGATTGTTTGCGGCGATTCCGTCCGCGAGTCAGGCGGAGAGCGCCGCCGATATCGCGGTCGAGGCGGCCAAAAAATATGCCGGCACCGAGCTCACCGTGATCTGGGAGGCCGGGCTGCAGTCGCTCGATCCACTCAATTTCTCCGGCCCGAAATGGGAGGAGCTGACCGGGATCAAGATCAAGGTCGTCGAATCGCAGGTCAACGAGATGTTCCCCAAGATGATGCAGGAGCATCGCGCCAAGACCGGCGCCTATGACATCCTGAACGCGGTGCCGGCCTGGCTCGGCGATCTGGTGCGCGCCGGCGCGCTCGAGCCGCTCGATGACTATGTCGACAAATACAAGTACCGCGAGGAGCTCGAGGACATCGGCGACGTCTATCGCCTCAACCAGATGAAGGTCGGCGACAAGATCTACGGCTTCCCCGACGATGGCGACGTGCTGATTTTGTACTACCGCAAGGACATTTTCGAGGATCCCAAGAACAAGGAAGAGTTCAAGGCCAAGCACGGCTACGATCTCGCCGCGCCGGCCACCTGGGACCAGTTCTACGACATCTCGAAATTCCTGACCGACAAGTTCGCGCCCGCCATGTACGGCTCGGGCAATATGCGGGCGCGCGGCTTGTTCCACTATTTCTTCCTGGAGCGCGCGCGGGTCGAAGGCTGCAGGTTCTTCGACGCCGAAAGCATGAAGGCGACCGTGAATGGCCCCGGCTGCGTGAAAGCCATGGCAGGCTTCATCAAGGAAAACACCACCATGCCGCCCGGCGTCGAGCAGTGGGGCGCGATCGAATCGCTGGCCGCGTTCAATGCCGGCCAGATCGCGATGACGCAATGGTGGCCGCCGGTCGGCCGTTGGTCGGCCGGCTATGGCGCCGACGTCGAGGCGCTTTCCTGGGTACCGAAATCGGTGGTTGCGGGCAAGGTCGGCTATGCGTTGCCGCCGGGCGGCCACCCGGAGCTCGCCGCGGGCTTCTCGATGGCGGTCTCGGCCGACAGCAAAAACAAGGAGGCCGCCTATCTGTTCATCCAGTGGATCAACAGCAAGGAGATCAGCCTGCAGCGCGTGCAGCTGCCTTACGCGCTGCGCGATCCATTCCGGAAGTCGCACTTCTCGGCGCCGAGCTATCAGGCGCTTTGGCCCGATGCCAAGCATTATCTCGCGGCGCTCGAGGCTGGCGCCAAGTCTGGCGTGCTCGACCTCTCGATCATCAACACCTTCGCCTATGAGGACACGCTTTCGGCCGGCCTTCAGGCCGCGTTGGGCGGCGAGGATCCGCAGAAGGCGCTCGATGGCGTGGCGGCGGAGTGGGACAAGCTGACCGAGAAGGTTGGCGTCGACAAGCAGCGCGAGGCCTATAAGGATTGGGCGTCGAAGCCGAACGCTTATCCGAATTGAGCTGAGTTCGGGGGCAGGCCGCCCGGCCTGCTCCCCGATCCCCTTAGCTCAATCGTGCCAATGCCATGACCGCCGCGCTCGGAGCCGGCCAGCGGGCCAATCTGTTCGCCGATCGCCATTTCAAATGGCTCGTGATCGCGCCGTCGATCGTCGTGCTGCTGGCGATCGGGCTCTACCCGTTGATCTACACCGCCATCGTCAGCTTCCAGCAGATCACCATGGCGGAGGAGAACACCGCTTGGGCGGGTTTCGACAATTACGGCGCGCTCTTCACCGACGGCCGCCTTTGGCTCTCGATTGCGCACACCTTCATCATTCTGGCCATCGCGCTTCCCATCGAGTTCGTGCTCGGGCTCCTGATGGCCCAGCTGTTTCTCGAGCGCATGCCGTTGAAGCAGGTCTTCGTCGCGCTCCTGATCATTCCGACCGTCATTTCGCCGATCGTCGCGGGCTCGACCTGGCGGCTGATGTTCGACCAGCAATATGGCCCGATCAACCAGATCATCGGCTGGCTTTCCGGCGACCCGGTGATCATCCTCTGGCTCGCGCGCCCGGAATGGGTCTATCCGGCCATTCTCATATGCGAGGTGTGGCAGTGGACACCGTTCATGTTCCTGATCCTCTTGGCCGCGCTCTCCAATGTCGACCGTAGTCTGATCGAGGCCGCCGAGATCGACGGCGCGTCATTCTGGAAGACCTTTTTCAAGATCGTCCTGCCGGTGATCAAACCCGTGGTGGTGATCGCGCTGCTGATTCGCGCGCTCGACCTGTTCCGCATCTTCGACATCATCTGGGCGATGACCAAGGGTGGGCCCGGGACCGCGACCGAGACGATCTCGATCTACACCTATACCCGTGCGTTCAGGGAATTCGAAACGTCCTACGCCGGCGCGATCGCCTTCCTGGTCATCGTCTTGCTCTCCGTCATCGTGATTCTTGCCTTGAAGCGCGTGGAGATCGCGAAGTGAGGGCGACTGCGACCTATCGGCGCGCGCGCGTCAGCCGGAAATCACGCTTCACCGCCGCGCGGTTCTTCGTCGCACTCATCGTGCTCGTGATCTTCCTGTTTCCGGTCTATTGGCTGTTCATCACCTCGGTGAAGTCGTCCAGCGAGATTTTCGCGCGGCCGCCGGTCTGGTTTCCGGCCGATGCGAGCCTCGGCGTGTTTGGCGTGCTGTTCAAGGATGGCGATGTCTGGGCGATCTATAACAGCCTGATCATCGCGACGACGAGCACCGTGGTCGCCATGATCCTCGGCACCGCCGCCGCCTATAGCCTGGCGCGCTTCAGGACCGGCGGCCAGAACCTCGCGATCTGGATCATCTCGCAGCGCATGATCCCGCCGATCGTGATCGTCTTTCCGATCTTCTTGCTCTTCGTCTGGCTCGGCTGGGTCGACAGCTATGTCGGGCTCATCTTGCTCTACATCGCCTTCAACCTGCCCTATGTGATCTGGATGATGCGCGGCTACATCGAGGACATCCCGATCGAGGTCGAGGAAAGCGCGCTGACTGATGGCTGCTCGCGCTGGCAGGCGCTGCGAAAGATCGTCTTTCCGATGGCGCGCACCGGCATTTTCGCGACCACCGTGTTCACCTTCATCTTCGCCTGGAACGAATTCGTCTTCGCGCTGATTTTGACCAGGACCGAGGTGCTGACCTTTCCGGTTCTGGTCACTCACTATTACGGCGCACAATCGACCTTCTGGTCGAAAATCGCCGCGCTCTCGGTGCTTGGCACGTTGCCGGTGTTCTTCGCGGTCGCGACGCTGCAGCGCTTCCTGGTGCGCGGTATCACCATGGGCGCGGTGAAGGGCTAAAAGGGGCTCGCATGGCAGGGGTGACGCTCAAGGCCGTCCACAAGTCCTATGGCAAAGTCCATGCCGTGCGCGGCGTCGATCTCGAGATTCCCGACCGCGCGTTCACCGTGCTGGTCGGGCCCTCGGGCTGTGGCAAATCGACCATGCTGCGCATGATTGCCGGGCTCGAGGAAATCAGCGCGGGCACCATCGCGATCGGCGAGCGGGTGGTCAACGACGTTCGACCAAAAGACCGTGACGTCGCCATGGTGTTCCAGAACTACGCTCTCTATCCGCATATGAGCGTGTTCGACAATGTGGCGTTCGGCCTGCGCATGCGGAAGACGCCCGAAAAAGAGGTCAAACGGCGCGTCGGCGAGGCGGCCGAGCTGCTCGGCATCGGCGAACTGCTCGAGCGCCAGCCGAAGCAATTGTCGGGTGGGCAGCGCCAGCGCGTCGCGATGGGTCGGGCGTTGGTGCGTGACGCGAAAGTCTATCTGTTCGACGAGCCGCTCTCCAATCTCGATGCCCAGTTGCGCGACGAGATGCGGACCGAGATCAAGCGCCTGCATCAGGAGCTCAAACGCACGATGATCTATGTCACGCACGATCAGGTCGAGGCCATGACGCTGGCCGACCGCATTGTGCTGTTGCGTGCTGGCGTGATCGAGCAGGAGGGCAAGCCGCTCGAACTCTATGAGCGGCCGCAATCACGCTTCGTCGCCGGCTTCATCGGCTCGCCGTCGATGAACTTCGTGCCGGTGGCCCTCGCCAAAACAAACGATGGGCTGGGCGTGCAGCTACCGGGCGGCGCGACCTTGCCGGTGCCGCCGCAGCGCGCGAGCGGCCTCGGTGGGCGCAGCCAGATTCTGCTCGGGATCAGGCCGGAGCATCTTCATCACCAGCGCGGCGTCGAGGTGCCAGGTGGCTTCGGCAAACTGCGCGTCACGGTCGAGGTGGTCGAGCCGACGGGCGCGAACACGCTGATCAATTTCCATCTCGGCCCTAACTCCCTGATCGTGCGCCTCGACGGCTACTCCTCGGCGCAGCCGGGCGATCAACTCGACCTTCTGGTCGATATGAACCGCGCGGTCCTTATCGATCCCGAGACCGAGCGGGTGCTGTAGGCCCATGGTCCCCGCGCCCTCAAGCGCCATCATGCTGTTCGGCACCGAGGAGCCACAGGCCGAGGTATTTCGTCTGCGCGCGGGCCGGCTCTCGGCCGAGCTTGAGGCCGGCAAGCTCCGCTATGTCAGGATCGACGACGTGGAGGCGCTCCGCGCGATTGCCTTCGTGGTGCGCGGACCCGGCTGGGAAACCCTTTATCCGGCGCTCTCCAAGCTCGAAATCGATCATGACGACGCGCGCTTCACGGTCGCCTATGACGGCGCGATCGAGGCGCCGTGCGGTCGCTTGCGCCTCAAGGCCGCGATCGAGGGCCACGCCAATGGCAGTCTCCGCTTCGAGGTGACGTGCGAGGTGCTCAGCGATTTCAATACCAATCGCACCGGCTTCGTGATCCTGCATCCGCTCGCGGGCGTCGCGGGCACGCCGTGCCAGATCGAGAAGGTCGACGGCTCGATCGAAGAGACGGCGTTTCCCGACCGCGTCATGGCGTTGCAGCCGTTCTTCGACATGCGCGCGATCAGCCATCAGGTGGCGGCCGGCATTCACGTCACCTGCCGCATGGAGGGCGAGGACGCCTGGGAGTGCGAGGATCAGCGTAATTGGACCGATGCCTCGTACAAGACCTACTACCGGCCGCTTCGCCTGCCGTTCCCCTATGTCATCGCCAAGGGCAAGACCGTCCACCAAACCTTCACGCTCCGGGTCGACGGCGTCGCCGCGACCAGGCCGAGCGCGCGCGCCGAACCCATAACCATCGCCCTCGGCGGCGCGCGAGCCGAGACCATGCCGCGCCTTGGTCTTGGCGTGCCGGCCCATCAGGCGACCGCCTCGCTCGCCGCGGCCGATCTCATTCGCGAGATCGGCCCCCATGTGCTGGTCTGCCCCTATGACCCGAATGAAGGGCATGGCGCGGCCGAGCTGGTGGCGTATCGGCGCCTCGGCGCAGCGACCGGTGTTCCCATCCAGCTCGAAATTGTCGTGCCCTGCGTGCGGCCGGTGAAGGCTGAGCTCGCGGACATCGCGGCTGAGGTCAAGGCTGCCGGACTGGTGCCCGATTCCGTGGTGGTCGAGCAGGCGCGGCTGCTCAAATTCACGCTCCAGACCATCGAGGCGCTTGGTATTCCGACGTTCGAGGAGACCTATGGTGCCGCGCGCGCGGCGTTCCTTGGCGTCACGCTCGGCGGCGGCGTGTTCTCGAGCTTCACCGAACTCAACCGCAATCACCCGAAGCCCGCGCACTACGACTTCATCACCCATTCGACCTGCGCGGTGGTGCACGAGGCCGACGACCGCTCGGTCATGGAGACGCTCGAAACGCTGCCCTACATTGTCCGCTCGGTGCGCGGGTTCGCGGACGGCAAACCCTATCGCATCGCGCCGAGCGCGATCGGCATGCGCCAGAATCCCTACGGCCCCTCGACACACGACAACCGTGACAACGGGCGGCATTCGTTCAACCGGCAGGACCCGCGCCAGCGCGCTCTGTTCGGCGCCGCGTTCACGCTTGGCTTTGTCGCGCGCATGGCGGCGGGAGGGGTGGACGTCGTGAGTCTCGGTGCGCCGGTCGGCGAGTTCGGCATGGCCTATCGCCGGATGGACCATGCGCAGCCCTGGTTCGATGAGTTCGACCGACCCGCAGTGTTTCCGCTCTATCACGTCGTCGCGGCGATGGCCGGCGCAGCCGGCAAGCGGCTGATGGTGGCCGAGAGCACGCAGCCGGGCCGCGTGCTCGCGCTGAGCCACGCGACGGAAGAGGGCCGCCTGGTCTGGCTGGCCAATCTCACGCCTGAACCGCAGCCGGTTGCGCTTGCCAATCTGCCGGCGCGGCGCGCCCGCATCGGCCGGCTCGATGCGACGAACTTCGTCGAGGCGACCACCGAGCGCGTGTCCTTCGCGGCGCGGATGGGCGAGGTCGGCGATCCATCGAAACTGACGCTCGGGGCCTATGGCATCGCTCGCCTGGCTTTCGACGCTTGAAACGCCACCCATAGAGGAAAACACAATCATGGCCCAGCCATCGCTCAAGCAGATGACCCGACATGGCCGGCTCAAGGTCGGCACCTTCCTGGTCGAATTCAACACGCCTGGCATCGGCCAGATCCTGAAGGCGGCCGGCTGCGAGTACGTGCTGCTCGACATGGAACATTCTGGCTTCGGCGTCGATACCGTGAAGCAGATGCTGCGCTACATGCAGGCGGCCGACATGCCGGCGATCGTGCGCGTGCCTTCGCGCGAATACCATCACGCCGCGCGCGCCATGGATGCCGGCGCCGAGGGTATTATGCTGCCGATGATTGGCTCGGCCAAGGTCGCCAAGGAGCTGCTCTCCTATATCAAATATGCGCCCGAGGGCGGGCGCGGCGTCGCGCTACAGATCGCGCACGATCGCTATGAGCCGGGCCCGGTGCTCGAGAAGCTCAAGGCGGCCAATCGGCGCAGCACGTTCTTCGCGCTGATCGAGACCGCGGAAGGAGTCGAGAACGCCGACGAGATCGCGGCGCTGAAAGACGTCGACGCACTTTGGATCGGGCATTTCGATTTGACCGTCTCGATGGGCATACCGGGTCAGTTTGACCACCCGGATTTCATCGCGGCGGTGAATCGGATCGCCGCGGCGTGCCGCAAGCACAAGAAGTCGCTCGGGCGCTTGGTGCCGAACGCGGCCACGGGAACCGCGCTGTTCAAGCAGGGCTTCGATTTCATCTGCCATTCGGGCGATGTCTGGATGTTGCAGCAGGCCATGCGCGCGGCGGCCGACGAACTGCATGCCGCCTGCAAGGGTGAGCGCAAATGGGGAGGTGGCTGAGCCATGGCGTCGACATTCCGGATTGCGCTCTCGAGCGATTTCCTGAAGCCAGATGGCGCGCCGGCGTTTCCGATGTTCGACCGCTCGCCGCTTGACAAGCATCCGAGTGTCGAGTGGGCCTATCTCAAGGGGCGCGAGGGCCCGGTCAGCGCGGCCGAGCTCGCGGGCTATGACGCGCTGATCCTGCTCGCCCAGCGCTTTGGGAGGGAAAGCGTACCGTCCGGCGGCCGACTGGCGATCGTCGCGCGCTTCGGGGTGGGCTACGACACGGTCGATGTCGAAGCCTGCTCGGACAACGGCATCGCGCTGGTGATCACGCCCGATGGCGTGCGCCGGCCGGTCGCGGTTTCGATCATCGCGCTCATGCTGGCCGTCACCGGCAAGCTGCTGACCAAGGACAGACTGACGCGCCAAGGGCCGGCTGGCTTCGCCCAGAAGGTCAATCACATGGGCGATGGCCTGGTCGGTCGCACGCTCGGCTCGCTCGGCATGGGCAATATCGGGGCCGAGATGTTCCGCCTCGCCAAGCCGTTCGACATGAAATTCATCGTCTGCGATCCCTATGCCGACAAGGCAGTCGCGGCCGAGCTCGGCGTTCGCCTGGTCGACATCGAGACGCTGTTTCGCGAGGCCGATGTGCTCGCGGTCAACTGCCTCTTGAACGACGAGACGCACCATATCGTGAACGCCAAGCGCCTCGCGCTAATGAAGCCGAGCGCCTATCTGATCAACACCTCGCGCGGCGGTACGGTGGATCAGAAGGCGTTGACACGCGCGCTCCAGGAGAGCCGCATCGCGGGCGCGGGGCTCGACGTTCTCGACCCCGAACCACCTGCGGCGGACGATCCCATCCTCAAGCTAGACAATGTCATCCTCAGCCCGCACGCGCTGTGTTGGACCGACCAATGCTTCGCCGGCATCGGTGCCGCCGACGTAACCGCCGTGTTCGATGTGATGCGCGGCCAAGCGCCGCGCGGTATTGTCAATCGCGCGATCGTGGACGATTCTGGTTGGCTCGCCAAACTTGAGCGCTATCGAGCCGCGTTCGGCGACTGATTGGAGTTTCCCTCACTTTGCTTCGGGACCACCCGGCAGTGACCGGCTCCCGGTTTGTCGGACCAAGGTAGCCTGAGAAATTCCAAGCCTAAGCCTGTCCCGGTTTGTGGCCCAAGGCTCAGGCTAGTTTGCAAGCGTGTTGGGCCTGGGTGATGAAATGCCTCCGGCGCAATTGGGTCAACTTGGTCGAAACATGCTCTAGGTTCGCGTTCGCAATGGGTAAAATGGGAGCGACGACCCGGGCGCAGGCCGTGGTGCGTGCCTGCAAGGTTCAGCTCTCGACGCGACCCCTCGGCCGGCATCGCCCGCACGAACAGCGGCGCGGCCAATCCTTACCCGAAAGGGTTACTTGCGGGGGGGTGGTGCGCTCGCAATGAATGAAGGTGCTCCGCTTCGGCGCTGCGCGTGCTGTCGATCGCTCTGTCCCGAGCCCTCCATTGGGCGGTGAACTGGGAAACGCGATACAGCCGGTGGCGCATGGGACAGCGGCGCATGGGACGGCGATTGGCCTTGGCGCCCCGGTGGGGACTTCACCATCAAAGCCAAACTAGGGAGAGCAGCATGCACGAAAGACCTCTATCGTTCAGGCGATGGCTTGGCGCGGGTGTTGCGCTCGGCATCGCTGCCGGACTGGCTCTGGCCGGTACCGGGCAGGCTCGGGCGGCCGATGACGGACCGATCAAGATTTGCGCGATCGACGATCACTCGGGCGACTTCGCGTTGATCGTGAAGCCGAAGACGCTTGGCTACCAGACCGCGATCAAGGAGATCAACGACAAGGGCGGCGTGCTCGGCCGCAAGCTCGAGCTTGTGTTCTATGACGGGCAATCCGACGTGAAGCGTCATCAGGAGCTGACCGAGAAGTGCATCCTCGATGACGAAGTCAATGTGGTGATGGCGGGCGCGACCAGCTCGGCCCGCGAGGCGGCTCGGGCCGTCGCGGTCAAGAACAAGGTTATTTACTGGCACAACAACCAGGGCGAGGGCGGCATCGCGGATCACTACTCGTTCTTCACCGGACCAATTCCCGAACAGCAGATCCTCACGGGCGTCGAATACATGATCAAGAAATTCGGCCCGAAGATGTACATCCTCGCGGCCGATTATGGCTTCGGCCAGGTCAGCGCGATATGGACGCATGTCGCCGCCGGTCTCTATGGCGGCGAGATCGTCGGCGAGGAGTTCATCCCGCTCGGCAATGCGGACTACGCGGCAACCATCGCCAACGTGCAGAAGGCAAAGCCGGACTTCGGCGTGTTCTATCTGGTCGGCGGGGCTCAATATAACTACTACCCGCAGGCCGCCGCGGCCGGCGCGACGATTCCGGCCATGTCGACGGTCAACATCCAGCAGGGCTATGAGCACAAACGCTATCCGCCCCCGGCGCTGAAGGACATGTATGTCCCGTTCGCCTATCTCGAGGAGACGCCCGGCGACGCCGCGGCGCGCTTCAACAAGATGGCGCGCGAGGTCAACCCCGACGAGCCGTACATCAATGAGATGACCCGCGCCGGCTATATCGCGGTGCATTTGATGGCGCTGGCTTGGCAGCGCGCCGGCACGACCGAGACCGAGGAGACCATCAAGGCGCTGCAATCGGGTCTCTTCTTCGATGCGCCCGAGGGCCGCGTGTTTCTCGACCCGGCTACTCACCATCTGACCATCCACATGCGGATGGGCCGCATCAACGAGAAGCACGAGGTCGAGATCGTCGAGGACCTTGGCTTCATCGAGCCGTGGTGGCTGCGCACGCTCGGTGTCAATCTGGTCGCGAAGGACGAGGCGCGGCAATTCCTGCCGTGGGATGATCCACGCTACGCGAAGTACAAGAAATAGGCGAGGCAGCCGGCGCGGGCGAGGCTGACTACCTCACCCGCGCCGGTTGGCTCACCCGCCTCGAACGCGCCACGGAGCGCTGTCGATGGATACCCTGACCTTCATCGTCAGCCTGCTCTACCAATACGCGGATACGCTCGCGCTGCTGTTGCTCGCCGCGATCGGTCTGATCGTCATCTTTGGCATGATGGGCGTGATCAACATGGCCAATGGCGAGATGATGATGATCGGCGCCTACATCACATCGTTCTCGTACTATGCCGGCATCCCGACGCCGCTCGCGGTGATCTTCGGCGGTCTCGGCGCGGGCCTGGTAGGCATCGTCATCGAGCTTCTGATCATCAGGCGCTTTTACGGCCAGTTGCTGGCCTCACTGGTAGCGACCTGGGGCCTTAGCCTGATCATGAGCCAGGGCGCTTATCTATTGCTCGGCCCGCTGATCAAGAGCGTGCCGACACCGTTCGGCAGCTTCGGCGTTGGCGATCTGTCGTTTTCCTACTACCGCATTTTCATATTCGCGATGGGGCTGGCGCTGGTCGCGGCGGTCTGGGCGTTGTTCGCGTTCTCGCGCTTCGGCTTGCATGCCCGCGCGACCATGGAAGACCCCTCGATGGCGCGCGCGCTCGGCGTCGACGTCAAGCGTATCTATTCGCTTACTTTCGGCCTCGGTACCGGGCTCGCGGGCGTCGCCGGCGGGCTGCTGGCCCTGACCTCGACGATCGGTCCGTTTTACGGCCAGACCTACACGCCGCAAGCCTTCATCACCGTCGTGGTCGGCGGCGGCGCCGAGATTGTTTCCGGCCTACTCGCCAGCGCTCTGTCGCTTGGCTTGGTCAAGACCGTCGTCATGAATCAGGTCAACATCCTGCTTGGCCACGTCGCCATGCTTGTGTTCGCCCTCGTGGTGATCCGCATGATGCCGTCGGGGATCTCCGATTGGGTCGAGCGGCGGCGCAGCCAGGGAAGACGAGCTTGAGCGCGATGCTGCCGCTCGCCCGACTGATCGACCGCGCGCTCGGCCCCGTGAACGGTCCGCTTGAAACCGGCCGCTCGCCACCGTTCTGGCTGATCTTCCTGGGTGTGGTCGCGGTGCTGGTGATCGCGCCGAGCTTTCTGTCGCGCTATGAGTTGCTCAATTTCAGCAATTTTCTGACCAACATCTTTCTCGCGCTCGGGCTCTGCCTGATTTGGGGCTATGCCGGAATTCTTAGCCTCGGTCAGTCGGCCTTTCTCGGGCTCGGTGGCTATGCCTATGGCGTTGTTGGCATCAATCTGATCGAGGCGCATGGCAATACCTGGCTTGCGCTGCTCGCCGGCCTCGGTTTCCCGGTGCTGGTCGCTGCCCTGCTGGGCTGGATCATGTTTTATGCCCGGCTCAAGGGAGTGTACGTCGCCATTCTCATGCTCGTGGTGACGCTCTTGATCGAGACGTTCCTCAATCAAACGGCCGGGCAGGGCTGGAGCATCGGCCTCGCACATTTGGGCGGCAATAACGGGCTCGGCCGTTTCTCGGGCGTGATCCGCGAGCCGCCGTCGCTCACCCTTGGCTTCTCGGCCGACGCCATGATGATTTTTGGCGGCAAGACCCGCGCGTTCTACTACCTGATCGTCGGGCTCGGCGTGGTCAGCTATCTTGGCTTGCGCGCGCTGGTCAATTCGCGCCTCGGCCACGTGCTGGTAGCGATCCGCGAGGATCCCGATCGCACCGAGACGCTCGGTTACGACGTGCGGCGTCTGCAGCTTGGCGTCTTCTGTCTGTCGGCGTTATTGGCCTCGCTCTCGGGCATCCTCTATGTCTCGTGGGGCAATTTCATCACGCCGAACGTGTTCGGCGTCTATTACAACATCCTGCCGGTGATCTGGGTCGCGGTCGCCGGGCGCAAGAGCCTGACCGCGACCGTGCTCGGCGCGGTATTCCTGGTCTGGCTGTCGCAGAAACTCGCGATCCAGGGCGATATCGCCTTCGTGGTGCTTGGCTTCATCCTGCTCGGCGGCATGATGCTGCTTCCGGAAGGTGTGATCACCGGGATCGGCGAACGCATCGGCCGTCTGTTCGATCGCCTCGGAATCGGCGCGGCGACACGCGGGGGGCGTCATGGCGGCTGAACCGCTGCTCGAAACCCGCGCTGTGTCGAAACGCTTCGGTGGCGTCCAGGCCGTAAGCGAGGTCAGCCTCAAACTCGCGCCCGGCGAGCTCCGTTGCATTATCGGGCCGAACGGCGCCGGCAAGAGCACGCTGTTCAAGCTGCTGCTCGGCAGCATCGCGCCGGATGAAGGCACCATCCATTTCCAGGGGCGCGACGTCACCCGGCTGCAGCCACACGAACGCGCGCATCTCGGCATTGGCGTCAAGTTCCAGAACCTGGCTGTCTATAATGCGTTGACCGTGCGCCACAATCTGCTGTTGCCGCTGCGTCATCAGTTCGGGTCGCGCGAGGTCGAGGACGAGATCGCGCGCCTGCTCGCGCGGCTCAATCTGGTCGGCACCGAGGATCGTTTGGTCGGCAGCCTGGCCCATGGACAGAAGCAGTGGCTCGCGATCGGCATGGCGCTCGCCATGCGACCCAAGCTGCTCTTGCTCGACGAGCCGACCGCCGGCATGGGCACGGAAGAAAGCAGCGCGACTGGTGCCTTGATTCAGGCGGTCACGGCCGAGGGCGTCGGCGCGATCGTTGTCGAGCACGACATGGCGTTCGTGCGCGAACTCAAAGCGCCGGTCACCGTGCTACATTACGGCAGGGTTTTCGCCGAAGGCTCGTTCGCCGCGATCGAAGCGCATGAGGAAGTGCGCCGTATCTATCTCGGCGCGGCCAGGAGCGAGCGGCCGCGCCGGCTCAGAAATCGACAGCCATGACATAGGAGTATCGCGCCATGCAGACGATCAAACGCGGACAGGTCACACGCTATGCGTTCGACAAACGGGATGAGGTTTGTCTTCGCGTCAAGCAAGGCGAGAAGTTCGTGATCGAAACCGATGACGCCTTGACCGGATTGATCGAAGACGACAGCGATCACCCGAAGGTTCATCAATTCGTTGGCGACGGCCATCTCGGCAATCTTCAGCGGCAATGGCCGCCGCTTTACAACCCCGTGGTCGGGCCGATCCATGTCGAGGGCTGTGAGAACGGCGATGTGCTTGCGGTGCACATCGACCATATCGACCCGTGGCGCTATGGCTTCTCGGGCATTCTGCCGGGCATGGGGCCCTATGGCGATTCGATCAAGTGGGGCGACTGCGCGAAACCCCATGTCCAGGTGATCGAGCATCTGCCGGGCCCGAGCGGTCACACGCGCGACGGCAAGGGCAAATATTCGGACAAGCTGACCTGGGACTTGATGCCGTTTCTCGGCACGCTCGCGACCGCGCCCGAACGCGAGGTATTCACCTCGCTGCTCGGCCAGGGGCCGTTCGGCGGCAACATCGACTGCCGCGAAATCCGCGCTGGCCATACCATCTTGCTGAACTCCTACAACGCCGGCGGGTTGCTCTATATCGGCGATGCGCATGGCTCGCAGGGCGACACGGAGTTCACCGGCATCGCCGATGAAACGCGCGCCACCGTCCAGCTCAGCTGCACCGTGATCAAGAAGAAGCGCTTGCCCTGCGTGCGCGTGATCAAGCCGGACAGCATCGTCGCGATCGGCATCAATTTGCCGATGGAGCACGCGGTCTATGATGCCTGCGCCAACATGCTCGAATGGCTGCGCGAGGATTACAAGATCGCGCCCAAGGACATGTACATTCGCATGTCGTGCGACCCGGCCTTCCGCATTCGCACCTATCAAATGGTGCGTGCGCTCACGATCCAGCACGTGGTCGGCGCGGAGTACCCGAAATCGCGTTTGGCGCCGGCTATTTGAGGCGGCGTCGATGGTGCTCGCGCTCGATGCGCTGAGTTCGGGCTATGGCGGCGTGCCGATCGTGCGCGACGTCTCGCTCGAATTGCGGTCGGGCGAGGTGCTTGGCGTCGTCGGGCGGAATGGCGTCGGCAAAACCACGCTGGTCAAGACCATCGCCGGTCTGCTGCGCGCGACGAGCGGCCGCATCCGCTACAAGGACCGGGACGTCACCGACCGCGGCGCGCGTGACATGGCGCGCCTCGGGATGGGCTATGTGCCGCAGGGGCGCGGCATTTTCTCGCGTCTCTCGGTGATCGAAAACCTGCGGATGGGTGAACAGATCGGTGGCCGCCAAGCGAGTTACGACTACGAGCAGATCTTCGAGTGGTTTCCGCGCCTGAAGGAGCGGGTGCGCCAGCGCGCTGGCACGCTGTCGGGTGGCGAACAACAAATGCTGGCGATCGGTCGCGTCCTGGTCGGGCGACCGGATTTTCTTTTGTTGGATGAGCCGTCCGAGGGCATACAACCGAATATCGTGCAGCAGATTGCCGAGGTCCTCGTGCGGCAGAACGAGAGCCGCAATTTGACCATCCTCTTGGTCGAGCAGAACCTTGATCTTGTCTACATGACCGCCGAGCGTTGCGTCGTGATGGACAAGGGGGCGCTGGTGGCGGAATTGACGCCCGAGGAACTCGTGGAACCCGAAACCGCGAAGCGCTATTTGTCGATTTGAGGCGCTGATCCTGACAGGCTGTCGAGACGCGCGATGGGGCCGGTCTAATGCATGGTTGGCACTTAGCGGCTTTTCTCGGGGTCGCGTGCGTCGCTCCTGAGCGAAATCAGCTCTGCCATGCTGAAAATCAGACCGGCGCTGTCAAAGCCGCCGTCGACATTGACGATGCTCCCCGTCATATAGGCGGCGTCGTCACTTGCCAGAAATACCGCGACGCCGGCGACGTCGGCGGCAAGCCCGAAGCGGCCAAGCGGTATGCGTTCGAGGTAGCGTCGTTCCTGATCGGGCCCGAATTTGGTGATGCCGGTGTCGATCGGGCCGGGCGCGATGGCATTGACCGTGACGCCGCGGGGCCCAAGCTCGACCGCCATGATGCGGGTCATTTGATGCACGCCGGCCTTGGCGACGCCATAGGCGGTTCGGCCATAGCTGCCGCGTTGAGCCGAGATCGAGCCCAGGTTGATGATGCGCCCGCCGCCGATCTTGACCATCACCCTGGCCGCCGCCTGAGCAGACAAGAACATGCCTGTCAGATTGGTCCGAATGACGTGCTCCCATTCCTCGACCGGCATCTCGAGAAAGGCGCGATGATGGGCGATGCCGGCGTTGTTGATCAGAATATCAAGACGCCCACCGAACAACTCGGTTGCGCGCTCGATCATTCGAGACACTTGATCGGGCAGGCCAACGTCGGCCGCGCAGGCCTGTGCTTTGCCGCCGGCTTCCCGCACGGCCTGCGCCGCTGCTTCAGCGACCGCGCCGTCGATGTCGGCGATCAGCACCGAGGCACCCTCGGCGGCGATGCGCCGCGCACACTCGCGCCCGATGCCGCGTCCGCCGCCGGTAATCACGGCGCACTTCCCGGCCAATCTCATCGCCATGACCCCTATCGTTCGTCCCGCGTGCGCGGCGCTATTCTGCTTTCACGGGCCCGGTCAGCGACGCATGGATGAAGCCTTCCGCGCCGAACAGGGGTTTGACCTTTGAGCGCATCGCCGACTGGCGCACACTTTAGATTCCTCCGACGACGTCAGCGATTTCTCAGGCGCCGAGGATCGCCTCGCGGACGCGACCGAGGCTCGTCAGATGCTGGTCCACCGTCTTGAGGCCCGCCTTCATCGAATTGATGCTGAGGTGCGTCGCGCCGATGCGTTTCCAGCTCTTCGCCCAGTCGTGCCAGGACTTTTCCGTATTGTAGAGCGTGCCGAAGCCATCATCATAGGCGCCGATGTTGAGCCAGCTCTCGATCCCGACTTTCGCGGGGTCGCGACCAGCCTCGCGCACATAGCGCCGGAACGTCTCCATCACCGCGGCGCCTTTCTCATCGGGCGCGTAGAGCGGCAGCCAGCCATCGCCCAGGCGCGCGGTGCGGCGCATCACCGCGTCGGAATGGCCGCCAAGCCAGATCGGGATCGGCCGCTGCACCGGTAGCGGATTGAGGCCGGCGTCGACGATTTCATCGAAGCGCCCCTTGAAGGTGACGAGCGGTTTCGTCCAAAGCTCGCGCAATAGGCCAATCTGCTCTTCGCAACGCGCACCGCGAGTCGAGAAATCCTCGCCGAGCGCCTGATACTCGACATCGTTCCAGCCGATGCCGACGCCGAATCTGAAGCGACCGCCCGACAGCACATCAAGCGTCGCTGCTTGCTTGGCGACGAGGGCGGTCTGCCGCTGTGGCAGGATGATAATCGCGGTGGCGAATTCGATCTTGCTGGTCAGCGCGGCCATATACGAGTAGAGCGCGAACGGCTCAAGAAAGCTGTCGTCGCTGCTATAGGGACCTTTCAATTTGTGCGTCTTGGCATTGCCGCCAACGACATGATCGAAGATCAGGATATGATCGAAGCCGAGCGCTTCCGTACCCTGCGCGAAGGCCTTCGCCGCACCCGCGTCATGGCCCAGCTCGATTTGTGGAAAAACGGCGCCAATACGCATAATCCCCCCCTTGTTACGTGCGCGGAGCGCGCGCCCCCGGTTCAAGCGGCGGCGCACCTAAGCGCGGCGCTGATCTTGGCTGGAATGGCTGGCCAAGTGAAGCCGCTTCGCTGCCGGTCGGTTTCAGGTCCGCCCGCTGCTCAAGCGCAAGCGCCGTGCCGAATTCCGTTATGCATTGGCACCGCAACATGCTTAACCCAGTTTGACTCAATCACCGCCCGCCGCAAAAGCAGGACGATCCTGCTAGTCGTTGACGATCACCGCGTCGACGGCAAATGCGCCATCGGCCGTCGCAATAACCGGGTTGATGTCGATCGATCGCAATCTTGGGCCCGCCTGCGCCGCAATGACCGAAAGCCGCGACAACATGGTCGCTAGCGCATCGAGGTTGACCGGTGCGCGCCCCCGCGCTCCACGCAAGAGCGGCGCCGATTTGATGCCGCCGATCATCCTCTGCGCGACGTCCAGGCCGAACGGGCAGCGATGCAACGCCACATCTTCCATGATCTCGACAAAAATCCCACCAAGTCCGAAGAGGGCAATCGGCCCGAACACCGGATCTCGTTGGATGCCAAGAATGCACTCGACGCCATCTTTGATTTGCTTGGCAACAAGCACGCCATCGATTTTGGCGCGCGCCGCGTTCGTTCGGGCGCGCTCGAGCAACAGGCGATAGGCCTCGCGCACGGCATCTTCGCTTGCCACGCCAACAATCACGCCGCCGATTTCGGATTTGTGCGCGATATCGGGCGACAGAATTTTCATGACCACCGGAAAACCGAACTGCGGCGCGGCCGCAACGGCTTCGCCATCTGATTGGCAGGTCGTTTCCGGCGCCATGACGATGCCAGCGTGCGACAGAAGCCGCTTGGCGTCCGCTTCATTGAGCACGGTCGATGGCATGGCAATCGCGGGCACGTCCGGCGGGCGTTTTCCGTTTTCACCCGCAAAGGCCGCACCAAACTTGCCCATCGCGTCGATCGCCCTGATCGCGCGCATGGGGTCTTCATAGACCAGATAGCCGTCATCTTCATAGCCGCGTTTGATCTCATCCGAGGCCAGAACCGACAGCACATAGAGGCGATCGGGATCGAACGCGAGAATCGCTTTTAGTTCGGGGCGGAGCTTGGGCCGATCGATGTTGCGCCACCGGCATGGCTGAAAAAAGCCAGAAGCGATTGATAGCCGCCGGAAAGCACCATCTCGCGGCCGAATTCTCTGACCAACGAGGTCTCGCTCAGCGCTTGCGCCGTGCAATCGACTGGATTGCGCGGCGCGCCAAAGGGCAACAGCGCGCGGAGGCGGGCTTGCGCATCGTCCGGCATGGCCGGCATGGCGAGCCCGCGATCGGCCGCTTCATCGGCGAGCAAAATGCCCGCGCCGCCGCTCACGGTCAGCACGCCGAGGGTGTTGTCGACCGGATAGATGCGGCGCGCGGCGGCCGCGGCGATATCGAGCGCCTCGTCGGTGCTGCGCACCCGCATCACGCCGAACTCCGACAACACGGCATCGATGACCTTGTCATCGACCGCGATCGAGGCTGTGTGCGAGCGGGCGGCTTCGTGACCGAGCGCGCTGCGCCCGACTTTCATCATGATGATCGGTTTGTGCGCGCGTCGCGCGATGTCCAGCGCGCGAACAAAGCCGTCGCCGTCGCGAATCCCTTCGACATAGCTGACGACGACATCGATCGCGGCGGACTCCGCCATCCAGCCGATCGCATCGCAGATCGTCAGGTCGGCTTCATTGCCGGTGGTGATGAAGACCGAGGTGCCGAGGCGGCGATCGCGCGCCGCGCAAAAAACATGCGTGCCGAAGGCGCCTGATTGGCTGGCTATGCCTATGCGACCGGGGTGGGGCCAGCCGGATTCGAAGCTCGCCGTGAAGGTGCCGTAGAGCCCGATCTCGGCGTTGAGGAGGCCGAGCGAATTGGGCCCAAGGAGACGCATGCCGTGCGCGCGCGCGACCAAGGCAATTTGATTCTGAAGCGCGGTGCCGTTCGCATCGGTTTCGGCGAAACCAGAACTGAAAATGACGACGCCATGGACTCCCTGTTTGCCGAGCGCTTCAACGCTATCGAGCGTCTGGGCCGCGGGCAGCGCGACAATCGCAAGGTCCGGCACTTCGGGCAGATCCCGCACATGGCCATAGGCCTTCAGGCCTTGGACGGTGTCGCGGTTCGGGTTGACCGGAAAGAGCGCACCGGAAAAGCCACGCGCCTTCATATAGGCGATCGGTCGACCGCCCGCGCGTGTCGGATCGTCCGAGGCGCCGATCACCGCGACCGATTTCGGCCGCAGCATGCGCTCGAACGCGGGAAATTGAGCGGCCAAAGACGAATCTCCGGATCGGGGTCGAGTTAGAGCGTGGCGCGCGTGCCTAAGAGGACGGTGATTTGCGTCGCCAAATGACCGCCATTACCGTGGCAGAGCGCGACATCGACCTTCGGCCGCTGGCGTTCGCCCGCCTGACGGCGCAATTGGGTGACGGCTTCGATGATCAGGAACAAGCCGTACATGCCCGGATGAACACAGGAGAGCCCGCCGCCATTGGTGTTGACCGCGAGTTTGCCACCCGGCGCGATCCGCCCATCGCCGACAAAGCGGCCACCTTCGCCCTTCGGGCAGAAGCCAAGGTCTTCCAAGAACAGGATGGTGGTGATGGTGAAGGCGTCATAGAGCATCACGAGGTCGACATCGCTCTGTTTGAGCTTCGCCA
Organism: Rhizobium sp. Q54; assembly: GCA_945892755.1. GTDB lineage: Bacteria > Pseudomonadota > Alphaproteobacteria > UBA828 > UBA828 > SHWC01. The sequence goes on from CAMDDO010000018.1 coordinate 31,114, forward strand.
TTTGAAACGCGCGCGAGCCGCTTTCTGTTGCGGCGGTCACGGTCAGGTCCGGCATGGTGACGATCGAGCGATGCCATTGCGCCGCGCCGCCGCCGAGCAAATAAATCGGCTCGCTCAGATGATCCTTCGCCCGATCCGCGCGCACCATCACGCAGGCGGCGCCGCCATCGGTCACCAAACAACAATCGCGCGCCGATAATGGGTCCGACACCATGCGGCTCGACAATACGTCGTCGACCGAGAGCGGCCCGCGCGCGAACGCATCGGGGTTCATATTGGCCCAGGCACGGGCGGCGACCGCAACCTGCGCCATGTGCTCGCGCGTCGTGCCGAATTGGTGCATGTGGCGCGATGCCGCGAGTGCATAGGCGGTGATCGGATGGCGCGCTTGATAGGGTGTCTCGTGCCATTGCGGCTCACTCATCGATACCAGACGCCCGCCGGCGGTGCGTTGGTTCGAGCCATAGCAAATCAGCGCGACCTTGCAGAGCCCGGCATCGAGCGTCATGGCGGCTTGCAGCAAATGCATCTCGAAGCTGGCGCCACCAACCATCGTGCCGTCGAAGAAACTCGGTCTTAGGCCGAGATATTCGCCAACCGAGGTGGTCGGAAAGGCATGCGCGCTGCTGGCGGAGAATACGCCGTCAATATCCGCCACGCGAAGGCCGGCATCGCCGATGGCGTTCAGCGCGGCTTCGGCAAGAATTTCGATACCGCTGCGGCCGGGTGCTTCGCCCATGCCCGCCGTGCCGATGCTAACGATCGCGCTTTTGCCGCGCAGTGAATGGCTCATCGGGCGATGACCGCCGAATGCACATCAAATACGACGGCCGGTTGGCCGTTGAGCAGCTCGATGCGGGCCTTGACGCGCGTGCCGATCGCGACCGTCTCGGCGTTCGCGATACGGCTCATCATGCGGACGCCTTCGTCAAGATCGACCAGCGCGACATTCCAGCTGCCTTCACGCGCGCGATTGGCCGTGATCGCATAGACGGTGCCTAGGCCCTTGGCCTCGACCCATTCGAGATCGGTTTCGCCCGTGCCCGGTACGGCGACGCGGGGAAAGAACACGTGTTTGCCGGTCGAGGCGCTGCGCTGAATCATGAAGCGGCCCTCCGCCAAATAGGCTTGGAACTGCGCTTCAGGCCCGAGGCCGGCGTGGCGCGTCGGGTTGGGTTGCCCGGGGGCGTTTTTCATGGTGGCTGACACGGTTGAGCAATTGTCGCGGCGGAAGCGCGGGCAATTCTATGTGGCGTTCCGGATAACGCAATCTCAATGTCCCCGCGCGCGGTGAGCCACCATCCGAGGCGCCAGGCGGATGAATATAGGGGTTTGAACTACATGAGCTATTATTCGATCTCGGGTCCTCCATGGCGGAATATCGCTATTTGCACGGGCCGGTCCACCAATTCCACCTCACGGAATTCAGCGGAAAATACGATTGCGCTTATCGCTGTTTTGTGGCTTTTCGAGATGGTCCGCTTGGCGCGGTGGTTGGCGCCGCCCGCGCGACAAAACCCACTTTGGTCATGAATTACGACGCGCTCATCGCCTTTCAAATTCCAAAGATGCGCCAACGTTTCGAGCCGCTTGACGCGGTGCGCTATGCGCTCTCGATCGGCCTCGGCCAAGACCCGCTCGATGCCTGGCAGCTCGCCTTCGTCGACGACCATAAGGGCCCGCGCATCGTGCCGTCTTTTTGTGCCGTGCTGGGTCATCCGGGATTTTGGCTCGCCGATCCGCGCACGACGGTCGATGCCAGCCGTGTGGTCCATGCCGAGGAAGGTTTTCGTCTGGTGAACCCGCTGCTGACCGCTGGCGAGGTGACGGGCGAAACACGCATCGTCGATGTCATCGACAAAGGGCGCGACAAAGGCGCGCTTGTCTATCTTGAAAAAGACTTGCGCGATGCCGCGACCGGCACGCTGCTCGCGACCGAAACACGTACGTTGATGTTGCGTGGCGATGGCGGCTATGGCGGGCCCTCGGGCCAGTCACGCCCGACGCCGCCCGCGCCGACCGGCCAGCCCGATTTCGTTGCCGAAATTCCAACGCGCCCCGAACAGGCATTGCTCTACCGTCTCAATGGCGATCCAAATCCATTGCATCTCGATCCCGCGGTGGCCGCCAAAGCTGGCTATGCGAAGCCGATTCTCCATGGCCTTTGCACTTTCGGCGTGGCCTGCCAGGTTCTGTTGCGGACCCTTGCGGAGACGCGACCCGAGCGCCTCAAGGCGATGTCCGCGCGCTTTACGGCCCCGGTGTTTCCCGGTGAGACCATCAAGGTCGAAACCTGGAAAGATGGCGTCTTTCAAGCGCGTGTGGTTGAGCGCGATATTGTCGTGCTGAGCCATGGACGGGTCGAGATCGAGTGAGAGCGGCGGAACACCATGGACATCGAGAGCGATCAAACGGCGACCGACGAAGAGCGGATGGAGACCATCCGCATGCTCCGCGATAGCGCGGCTGGATTTCTAGGGTCCGATCTCGGGCGCGTGCGCCGACTTCGTTTTCAAGACCCAGGGTTCGACCGTTCGACGTGGCGTGAGATGTGCGGGTTCGGCTGGCTCAGCGTGCGAATCCCCGAGGCGCAAGGTGGGCTCGGCTTCGGCATGCAAGAATATGTCGCGCTCGCCGCTGAGCTTGGCGCGGCCTTGGTGCCCGAACCCCTGATCCTCGTCGGATTATCGGCGCGTTGTCTGCCCCAGGAATATTTGCCGGCTGTTTTGTCAGGCGATCGCATCATTCTTCCCGCCTGGCAGGAAGAGGCGGGCACCCTCGCCGATGCGCCGCGCCAAACAACATTCGATGGACGCAAGTTGATCGGCGAGAAGCGCTTCGTCATGCACGCTCGGGGAGCGGATGCGTTCTTGGTTACAACAATGTCCGGCCTTGCGCTTGTCGAAGCCATGGCGTCGGGCGTTTCACTGACAGCCGAACAGACTCAGGACGGCGGCCATTATGGCACGCTTCGGTTCGATGGGGCGGTAGCCAACGCCATTCCGGACGCGCCGTTTGACGCGGCCGTGGCGGATGCCACGCTGGCGAGCGCGGCCTATCTCCTTGGCCTCTCGGAGCGCGCGTTCCGCATGACGATCGACTATCTGAAAATTCGCCGTCAATTCGGCAAGCCGGTCGGTGCCTTTCAAGCGCTTCAGCACCGCGCCGTCGATCTTTATCTCGAATTGGCCTTGACGCGGGCGAGTGTCGAGAACGCCGCCACGACCATCGATTCGAATGTATCGGGTTCGCAGCAGCGAGCGGCGGTGTCGCGCGCAAAGGCGCGGGCATCGCGCTGTGCCTCGCTGGTTTGTCGCGAGGCCATTCAGTTGCATGGGGCGATTGGATATACCGACGAGGCCGATATCGGCCTCTTTCTCCGCAAGGCGATGACGCTGATCAATCATTTGGGCTCGGAGCGCGCGCATCGAGCCCGCTACGTCGCGTTGATGAAGGTCGCATGAGCACCGGCGAGGATTTGAACGCGCTCGACGACGCGACATTTCGCGCGACCGTACGCGACTGGATCGAAAAGAATTATCCGCCCGAGATCCGCAATCCGACCAAGCGTCTGCATTTTGCCGAGAACAAGCCCTGGTATTTGGCGCTGTCGAAAAAGGGTTGGCTGGCGCCAGGTTGGCCGCGCGAACATGGCGGCATGGGGCTCTCGGCCACCAAGCAGCTGATCATGACCGAGGAGTTCGAGCGTCATGGTTGCGCGCGGTTGAACGATCACGGCATGACCATGCTGGGGCCGCTGCTCATTCGCTATGGCACCGAAGCGCAGAACGCGCGCTTCTTGCCGAAGATTCTGTCCGGTGAACATATTTGGTGCCAGGGCTATAGCGAGCCTGGGGCAGGCTCGGATTTGGCCGGCCTCAGCACCGAGGCCGTGCTCGACGGCGAGCACTGGGTGGTCAACGGTCAGAAGACCTGGACCACAATGGCGAGTGACGCCAACTGGATTTTCATGCTCGTGCGCACCGACAAGACGGTGAAGAAGCAGGAAGGGATAAGTTTTCTGCTGGTGCCGATGGACGTGCCGGGTGTCACGGTTCGGCCGATCTTGAATTTGGAGCGGCATGACGATTTTTGCGAGGCGTTCTTCGACAATGTCCGCGTGCCGCGCGAGAATCTGGTGGGCGAGGTCAACCAGGGCTGGACCATGGCGAAGACGCTGCTCGGCTTCGAGCGCATCTTTCTCGGTTCGCCGCGCCAGGCTTCTTATGCCTTGTCGCGGTTGGAACTTCTGGCCGAGCACATGGGCTTGGCCGATGACGCGGTGTTCCGGGATCGGCATGCGCAATTCGAGCTTGATCTGGCCGACCACAACACGCTGTTCGCCAGCTTCGTTGCGCGGCTCAGGCGCGGTGAAACGCTCGGCGCCGACGTTTCGCTCCTCAAGATCAGTCAGAGCGAGTTGTTTCGCCGTATCACCGATTACATGCTGGAGATTGCCGGCGAAAATGCAGCCTTGATCGAGCCGATCGAAGGCAATCGCGATCTCAATCCGGCCGGCCTTTTCTTGCAGGCGCGGCCGAGCACCATCTATGGCGGCAGTTCAGAGATTCAGCGCAATATCATCGCCAAGAACGTTCTTGATTTACCAGGCTGACGGTCTCGTCGCCGCTTGCGGGAGGAACATGTGAACCAAGGCAGGGTTGCAATCGTCACCGGTGCGGGCGGCGGCATTGGGCGTGAAATCGCGATCGCGTTGGCGAGATCGGGCGCCGCGGTCGTGGTCAATGATATCGGCGTTTCGCTCTCGGGCGAAGGCGGCTCGGCGACGCCCGGCGAAGAGACCAAGAGCCTAATCGAAAAAACCGGTGGTCGGGCGGTTGTGGACACTCATAGCGTCGCCACTTGGGATGACGCGCGCCGCATCGTCGATACCGCGATCAAAGCCTTTGGGCGCATCGATATCGTGGTCAACAACGCCGGCATCGTGCGCGATGCGATTTTTCACAAAATGACCGCGGAGGAATGGCTGTCGGTCGTCGGCGTTCACCTGAACGGCAGCTTCTTTGTCAGCCGCGCGGCGGCCGAGCCGTTTCGCCAACAGCAATCCGGCTCGTTCATTCACATCACCAGCACCTCCGGGCTGATCGGCAATGTCGGCCAGGCCAATTATTCGGCGGCAAAGCTCGGCCTGTGCGCGCTCTCCAAGTCAATCGCGCTCGACATGCAGCGCTTCAATGTGCGCTCGAACTGCATCGCCCCTTTCGCCTGGAGCCGGATGACGAGCGGCATTCCAGCCGAAACCCCGGATCAGAAAGCGCGCGTCGCGCGGCTCAAGATGATGACGCCGGAGAAGAATGCCCCGCTCGTGGTGTTCCTCGGGTCGGATGCCGCGCGCGGCGTGAACGGTCAGATCTTCGCCACCAGAAACAACGAGATCTTCCTGTTCAATCAATCGCGGCCACTCCGCAGCGTCCACCGCGGCGAGGGCTGGGATCCGCAGTCAATCGCGGATCACGCGCTGCCCGCGTTGCAGGGGAGCTTCGCGCCGCTCGACCGCACGCAAGACGTGCTCAGTTGGGATCCGTTATAGGGCCGGCATCAACCGAGCCAGACTTCCATTTTTTGCCGAAGCTCCGGTTCAACCGGAATGGCCGCGCGGGCCTTCAAATCGAAACGTACGCTCGTTGCCGTCATGGCGGCGCAGAGCTCATGGCTCTCGGCGTTGTGCATCTCGTATTTGCAGGTGACCGACTTGCCTCCTAGGCGCAGGAGCGCCGAGCGAACAATAACGAGTGTACCAACCGGCAGTTCGTGAAAATACTCGATCTCGTGACGCACATCGGCCCAACCTAGTTGGTTTTCCCTGGCGCGGTGCGGCTGGTCGCCGAGCTGTAGCATCATATGCCACGCAGCATCGTCGAACATCGCCATATAATGACGTGTGGTCAGATGCCCCATCGCATCGCAGAGCCAGGGATGGACGACACCCCGATAGGTTTCCAAGAATTTGGGTTCTGGCATTTTCGGCCTCGGTGGCGGATTGTAGACTGAACAAAAGCTTCTCGTCTCGGCTCGTTTGTGGGCAACACGACCTCGGCCCGTCGGAGCCTCGTGTGAGCATGATGCCTTAGATCATGATCGCGACGGGTGGCAGTCGCGGCATCGGCGGCGGCTGCTACAAGAAGAGTCTCGCCTCCGGGATGAAACAAGGAAGGGAAGGGCGTGGTCAATCGTTTGCAGGGTCGGAGAATATTGGTGTCGGGAGCGGCCGGCGGCATTGGCCGGGCCTGCGTCGCGGCGTTTCTTGCCGAAAACGCCTCGGTTGCTATGCTCGATCGCGATCGCAAACGTCTTGATCGGGCGGCGTCAGAGCTTTCCGGCCATGGAAAAATTACCGTCGTCGATTTGGATATTACGAACGAGGCTGCGGTCGTCGAAGCCGTCAGGCATGCGGCGCGGGACCTCGATGGCCTTGACGGTGTCGTGAACAGCGCCGGAATCGATCGGGTCGAACCGTTCGAGGAGACCGATTGGGCCGTCTGGGACCGCATCATGGCGGTCAATTTGACCGGCGCCATGCGCGTCTGCCGAGCCGCACTTGAGCCGATGAAGGCGAGCGGCAAAGGCGCCATCGTCAACATCGCCTCGGCCGCCGGGCTCAGGCCATTGAACGATCGGGTGGCGTATTGCGCCTCGAAGGCCGGGCTGATCATGGCGACGAAAGTTCTCGCGCTCGACCTCGCGAAGCACGGCATTCGCGCCAACGCGGTCTGCCCTGGCGCGACCGACACGGAGCTCTTTCGCCAATATCTCGGCGATGCGACGATCGAGGATGTTAAGACGCACTATGCGCTGAACCGGATCGGTACGACGTCGGAGATCGCGGCGACCATCGTGTTTCTTCTATCCGACGAAGCGGGATTTATCACTGGCTCGGCGCTAGCCGTCGATGGCGGCCGGGTTTTTCATTAGCGCTCCCGGTCGAGAAATCGGAATTGAGCCGGCCGGCCGTGGTGCGGAAGGTCTTGGTCAAATCGTTCATTGACGATATTTTTGAGCCGCAAGTTGAGGGGTTTGCTCGCAATGATGATCGATCCAGTTCTCGGGCCGAACGCCACGTTTATCGGCGTGCCCGGCTCGCGCGAACGGCTGGAGACGCCGGCGCTCTTGCTCGACCTTGACGCACTCGAGCACAACATCGCGGATCTCGCGGCACACGCGGCGCGCAACGGCTATAAACTTCGCCCGGTTGCCAAAATCCATAAGTCGGTCGAGATCGCGCGCCGGCAAATCGCGGCCGGCGCGATCGGCCAATGCTGCGCGACGCTGGCCGAGGCGGAGGTCATGGTGAAAGCCGGCATACCCGGGGTGTTCCTGTTCACCTCGGTCGCCACGCCCGGAAAGATCGCACGGCTGGCCCGCCTCGCGTCGCAGGCAGATGATTTCCTGCTCGCGGTCGATGATGCCGGCAATGTCGAGGCAATCGGGGCCGCGGCGCGCGCCGCCGGCACAAAAGTGCGCCTGTTGGTCGACCTTGAGGTCGGCGCGAGGCGCACGGGGCTTTCCGATGCCGATGCCGCGGTCGCGCTCGCCGGGCGGATCGCCCGCCACGACAGCCTCATCTATGCCGGCATTCAAGGCTATAACGGCAGCCTTCAAGCGACACCCAATTTTGCCGAGCGGCGCGCGCTACAGGCCCGTTGCGTCGAAATCGTGCAGGGCGTGGTCGACCGGTTGAGACAGGCCGGTCTGCCGCCCGAGATCGTGACGGGCGGTGGCACCGGCAGTCACGCGATCGATGCCACGCAGGGCGTGTTCACTGAAGTCCAGGCCGGCAGCTATATCTTCATGGACACGAACTACGCGGACACCGATATGCGGGCGGATGAAGCGCGCCCGTTCCGCCCGTCCTTGTTCGTGAGCACCACGGTGATCGGGGCGGCGCAGGCGGGTTTCGTGGTGACCGACGCCGGCATCAAGGAGTTCGGTCGTGAGGGTAAAGGACCGCCGCGCCCGGCCCGTGGCGCGCCGGAGGGCGCGCGCTACGCGCTCATTGGCGACGACATGGGACGGATCGAATTCGCCAATACAAACGACCGATTGCCGGTTGGTCGCGCGGTCGAGTGCCTGACGCCGCATTGCTATGCGACACTGAACCTCTATTCGGTCTATCATTGCGTGCGCGGCGATACGCTGGTCGATATTTGGCCCATCGACGCGCGCGCGACCTGGTAAAAACGCGACGCCCGATCGTCTGGCGGTGGCTAGATGTGCCGGCGACTCTCGAGGCGGCCAGGCCACGGCAGTAACCTGGCGTTGCCCAGTTGCCCAGGCGATCGCTATCATCTCGGCCCAGATCCGGGTCCGCGCGAGCTTGGGTGGCAATTTGTGCAACGCCTCGCCGACGCCCTCGCGTAGGTTGCGGACTTGCACACGATGTGTTGTGGCAACACGCAACACTTCAATGATGGTGGCTCCACAACGAAGGTGATTGATGTCCGCAGACCGACGTACGCTTTCCGGCATAGGACTGCTCAGCGGGATCGACCAGGCAGTGCTCGCGGGCATCGAGGAGCGTAGCGTATGGCGGCGCTATCGGTCCGGCGAGCGGGTCTTCGAGCGGGGCACGGCGGGACACGAGGTGTTTTTCGTTGTCGAGGGCGCGGTTGACGTGATCAGCCCGGCCCCGTCCGGCATCGAATTTAACTTCGCCCGAATCGGCGTGGGTGAGGTCGTCGGGCACTTGGCGGCGATCGATGACCTGCCCCGAGCAGCCAGTGTCGTTGCGGCAGAGGACTCGCTCTTGGCGGCGCTGCCCTGCGATCGGTTTCTAAAATTGTTGCGAGAGAACGGAGAGGTCGCCTTACGCTTGCTGAAATCGCTGTCCCAGATCGTTCGGGCGACCAACGAGCGTGTGGTATCGGCAAGCTGCAGAGAAGGTATGGAGCGGGTCTACGGCGTGCTGATCGATCTCGCGAGGCCGGACCCATCGACGACCGATCTCCTTGTGATCGAGCCGTTTCCGCCCCTGCGCGACATCGCCCTGCAAGCCGGCGTGACGCGGGAGCTGGTGGCGAGCGCGCTGAACCGTCTCTACCCCGAAGGCATCGTTCGCCGCCGAGGCAATACGCTTTTCATCACCGACGCAACGCGCCTGCAGAATGCCGTGCGCGGGGCCTTGCCTGGCAAGTAACGCGTCCTCGATCCAATGCCTACAGCCGTCTTGATTGATCGAAGGCGGCGCCGACGGCTTCGCCCGCCGCCCCTAACAATGTCATTAATTCTCCCCGGTCGGTCGCCCCCACCGCAACCGCCAGGGCCTTGTCGATCTCCTGCCTTTCGGCATCGCCAAGCACTTCATCCCCGACGGCCAATTCACGATAGCTTTCAATCCGACGAAGCTGAAAGTGTGCGCGCCGCAATTCGCGTACCGTATGGGCGGGCCATAACGTCAGCGTCTGGAAGCGGTCGAGCGCAGCCGATGTCGAAAGTCCGAGCAATTCGGGAAACTGCCGTGCGCTCCCGAGCTGGACGACGCGCGTCAGTAGTTCGATGTCATTGAGCCCACCCGGCGCACGGCGTGGGTCGACAGCCAGCGCTCCGGCATCAACGCCGACGCGTTGCAAGGCCGCATGCCGTGCGCCGACAAGTTGGAAGAGTGCCGCATCGCCGCCATGGATGGCGACAAGGTGCTGATGGACCTCTTTCAGCGTCGCAGCGCCATGGCTCTCCCGTTCGTGCACCGATCGGGCCGACGCGAACTTCAGCCGAATTGCAAGACCCCGATCGTCGAGCGGCAATTCGCACAGGTCTCGGACCGATGCCAGCAGCGGCGCCTCTGCCGCCCAAGACCCATTCGTGATCTCGCGAAAGCACTCGACGATCGAGGTACCTAACCGCTCCGCGGCGTCTCGCTCCTCATCGACCAGCAGGACAATATCCGAACAATCCAGCCGCTCGATATCGCGCGAGCCGTAGCGTCCGATGGCAATGGCGGGCACCCCGAGGCCGACGATCACCGCATCGCAGAGATTGGCGATCGCATGGGCCGCGTCAAAAGCGGTCAACGCGTAACGAGCCGTCGCGACACCGACCTGAGCCCTGATACGATCGGCCAGCGCGGTGAGCCGTTCCATCCGTGCCTCGCCTGCCGAACTGTCGATGATTGACCTGATCTCACGCAACAGAAGCTTCCGCCCTGGCGGACTCAGCGAAAACTCCCGCTCGACCAAATGCTGCAACACACGTGGCCGCGCCCCGAAAAACGCCAGAAGCGCCGGGGCCCGAGCGGCGGCGGTCGTCACGATGTCAAGCGCGCTCCGGTTTGCGGCCAAGAGAGCGGGTGTGACCGCGTCGCCGTCGAGATCAACTATGAATCGATCGAACCGGCGGATCAGTTGATCTTTCGTCGCATGGCTTCGCGTTGCCGCCACCAATTGCGGAACGAGCAAGCGTAGAGCCTGGGCACCCCTGTCTCGCTCCACGTCCGCTTTCGAGCCGACAGCCCAGCGCCGGAACATGGCATACATGTCGGCCGGATCGGCGAACCCGGCTTCGACCAGGATCCGCGCCACCTCCTCGCTTGGTGCATCGGTCGAAAAGTCCCAGACGCGAGAATCATCCTCGTCCGAAATCTTGAACAGCGTCTGGTAATGGTGGGCAACGCGGCGCAGGTGGTGGAAGAGCGTGTCCCGAAACGACCCGACGTCTTCGAAACCCATGAAGCCCGCGAGCCGCGCCATGTCTGAGTCGTTCGATGGCAAGGTCTGGGTCTGCTCGTCGTTGATCATTTGAAGCCGATGTTCGACCTGACGGAGGAACTCGTAAGCCTCGGTCATCTCGTCAGCGCTCAACTCGTCGAGATAGCCGGCTTCGGACAGCGTGCTCAGGGCATCGAGCGTTTTCTGACAGCGCAAATAGGGATCGGTCCCGCCATAAATGAGCTGCTGGGTCTGTGCTCCGAACTCGATCTCGCGGATGCCGCCGCGGCCGATCTTGATGTTGTATCCAAAGAAATCGATCTCGCTGCCGCCGCGATGCGCATTGATCCGGAGTTTGAGCTGCCGAATTTCCCTCATGGTCCAGAAGTCCACACGCTCCGGCCACACGAAGGGTGCAAGCCCGTTCAAGAATGTGTGGCCGAGTGCGACATCGCCCGCGGCCGGGCGCGCCTTGATCATCGCCGCACGCTCCCAGGTCTCACCCCGCTCGGGGTAGTACGCCCGGGCGGACGCGACCGAGAGCGCCAGCGGCGTCGCGCCCGGGTCGGGGCGCAAGCGCCAGTCGACGCGGAAGACATAGCCCTCGCCGATGCGGTCGTTGATCAGTCGCCCGAGCTTCTGCGTCAACCCGATGAAGAATTGCTGCACACTGCGCGCACCGCGGTAGTCGACCTTCGCCGGGTCGTAGAGCGCGATCAGATCGATGTCGGACGAATAATTGAGCTCGCGCGCGCCGTACTTGCCCATTGCGAGGACGAAATAGCCGCAGCCGTCCTCTGGGAACAGACGATCGGCGAGAACGATCTCTCCTCTTTCGTGCGCAGCGAGCAGCAGGTGGGAGATCACGGCCGAAAGGGCAGCGTCTGCGAGATCGCTGAGCGCATGGGTGACTCGCTCGAGCGACCAATGGTCGGTCAAATCGGCCAAAGCGATCGCGAGCGCCGCCTGGCGGCGCGCGGTGCGGAGGCCTTGTGCTAGGGTCGCTTCGCTCGTCTCGCGCGTTACTGCGCCCTTGACACCGAGAATGACGCGCGAGAATGCCGCATCCGGCCCGTCTTCGATCAGTTCCCGGAAAAAGCCCGGCTCCGCGGCGACAACGCGGGACAAAAATGGGCTGCTGCCGAGGATGGCTCGGAGGACGTCGATTTCGGGGCTCGGGTTCGCCAGTAGGCCATTCGCCCAGTCGGCGATTTCGGGGCCTGCTGTTTCGCGTAGCCGCCCCATGACTTCGGCGAGCGGGTCATAGCCCGCTGCGGCCCCAATAAGCCGCGGCATGCCGAAATACGGGGCTCGGTAGAACATGGGCGTGCGGCATTTGAGCCCAAGATGTCGTGCGACGCAATCGGTCGCCATTGAAGCGGACTTTGCAACCGAGTTGACCGCCCGATATCAGGCTACAAACGTGCGCGATTGCCCGATAGCACGAGGCGATAGTGCGATAGCCAGATGTGGGCGCTTTGCCTCGATCGCACGGGTTGCGAAGGCTAGGGCTTTGCCACAGGGCGCCAGGGACCCGGTCGCGACAGGCTCCCCGGCATGGCTGGCAAAACGCCGTCGGCCCGGGCCGCCGAAGGATACCCGTGGCTTGGGCCTCGATCTTGACCACTAAAGCGCGTCGACGCTCGCATCCATCTTACCGGAGCGAATCTGGATGACATGAGTAAGTTCGGACACGTAGATGCGCCCATCGCCGACCTCGCCCGTGACCGCCGCTTGTCTCAACGCATCGACGGCGCGGCTGGCAAGCTCGTCTGAGACCGCGAATTCAATTCGTGTCTTGGTCAAATAGCCGACCGCATACTCCGCGCCGCGGTAGAACTCCTTGTGGGTTTCCTGCAGACCGAAACGCCTGACCTCGGAAACGGTCATGGACTCAACCCCAATGCCGGCCAAAGCGTCGCGCACCAGCTCGAGCCTATGAGACTGAATCACCGCGATGACAAACTTCATGACAGGCTCCCTCCGAGCTGTTGTCTCTCACGGTCCGCGAGGAGTGCCCCGATTAGTCAGAGAATGGACTCGCCATGGGCATGGATGTCGAGGCCCTCACGTTCGCCGTGCTCGCTCACTCTCAGTCCAATCGTCCGCTTCAGCACAAGGAGAATCGCGGCGGTGACGATCGCGCTCCAGGCGACCGTCACCACGAGCCCATAGAGCTGCTTGACGATCTGAATTGGGGCACCATCCACCGCGCCTGAGGCGCCGCCATAGGCGCTAGTCGCGAATACGCCGGTCAGAATGGCCCCGACAATACCGCCCACGCCGTGCACGCCAAACACGTCGAGGCTGTCGTCATAACCAAAGCGATGTTTGAGGTGGCTGGTTGCAAGATAGCAAGCGAGGCCGCCAAGCGCACCAATGGCAAGGGCCGCGGCCGGGGTGACGAAGCCGGAG
>CAMDDO010000019.1 GCA_945892755.1 Rhizobium sp. Q54
GATCGAACGCCTTGCCGCGCATCGCATTTGCCAAAGCGGCGTCGCCCGCACCTTTCAGAAGGAGACCACGTTCGATTCGCTGTCCGCCTATCAGAACGTGCTGCTCGGCGCGGTCTATGGTCGCGGGCGAGGCGACGCGGCGCGCCTGGCGGCACGGGCGCGCGAGGCGCTCGGCTTCGTCGGTATCGCCGAGGCTCAGCACGACCGCCCGGGCGGCGAGCTTTCGGTCTTCGACAAGAAACGCCTGATGATCGCGTCAGCGCTGGCGACCGAGCCGCGTATCCTTCTGCTCGATGAACCGGCCTCCGGCCTGACCAAACCTGAAGTCGACGAGACGGCGGCACTGGTGCGCCGGGTCAATCAGCTTGGCGTCACCGTGCTGATCATTGAACATGTCCTGCCGCTACTGCTATCGCTTTCGGAGCGAGTCATGGTGCTCAATCAAGGCCGTGAGCTGACCACCGGCCTGCCCCAAGACGTCATGCGCGACGAGCGTGTCGTCGAGGCCTATCTGGGCACGCGGAGGGCGCATGGCGCAGCCCATCCTTGAGATCGATGATCTGGTCACCGGCTATGGCCGCACTCAGGTGCTGTGGGGCGTCACGCTCGCGTTGAATGAGGGTGAGCGAATCGGTCTGTTCGGCCCGAACGGGCACGGCAAATCGACGCTGCTGAAAACCGTCTCGGGCCTTCTGAAGCCCTGGCGCGGCGCGATCCGCTTGAACGGCGAGAGCATCGGCGGGGTCCAGCCGCGCGCGGTGGTCGATCGCGGGCTGATCCATGTCCCTCAGGGCAATGTGCTGTTTCCCCAGCTCACGGTCGTCGAGAATTTGCGTCTCGGCGCCTATGCGAGGCGTGCGCGCGCCGAACGCGAACCAAATCTCGCGCGCGTTTTCGAGCTGTTCCCGCGCTTGGCCGAGCGTCGCCGCCAATTGAGCCGCACGCTCTCGGGCGGCGAGCGCCAGATGTTGGCGATCGGTGTCGGGCTGATGGGCGCACCCAAGCTTCTGATGCTCGACGAGCCGACGCTCGGGCTTGCTCCTAAGCTCAAGGACGAATTGCTGGACGCGATCGGAAAAATCTCGCGCGTCGGCGTGCCCTTGGTGCTGGTGGAGCAGGATGTCGAATTCCTCGTGGCGCTGACCGATCGCCTCTACATGATCAATCACGGCGCCGTGGCGCTCGACATCGCGTCGACCGACCGACTTGATCATGGCGAGATCATGCAGATGTATTTCGGCAAAGGGTAGGCCGGCACCATGGCGACTGCGCAATCGGTCTTCCTGAGCGGAATCGTGCTCGGTTCGCTCTACGCCATGATGGCGACCGGGCTCTCGCTGGTCTGGACGACGCTTGGAATCTTCAATTTCGCGCATGGCATCTTCATGGCGGTCGGCGCGCTGGTGGCCTGGCAAGTCGGCACGGATCTCGGCTGGGGCCTCGGGCCCGCCGCCGGCCTCGCGATTGGCGTCGCGGTTCTGGTCGGCATTGGCTTCCTCTCCGAACTCGTCGTGGTCCGCCCGTTCCTGGCGCGCCGCGATGTCGTGCTGATCGCGGTGATCACGACACTGAGCGCCTCGATATTTTTCGAGAACGGCACGCTTCTGATCTGGGGCGCGCGCTACAAGCAGCTCGAACCGTTGATCCCCGGCAAGGTCGATCTCTTGTCGACCGCGATCTCGGCCCACGAGGTGTTGATCATCGTGATCGCGCCGTTGACCCTGGTTTTGCTTTGGCTGTTCCTCAAGTTCACCCGGATCGGCTCAGCCATCCGCGCGGTGTCGCAGAACCGCGAGTCGGCGCTGCTGATGGGCATGAACGTGTCGCTGCTTTATAGCTCTGCCTTCGCCCTCTCGGCCGGCCTCGCGGGGCTCTCGGGTATTCTCCTGGGTTCGGTCCGTTTCATCACGCCCTCGCTCGGTGCCGAGCCGCTGGTCAAGGCGCTGATTGTCGCGATCTTCGGCGGCCTCGGCAGCCTAGGCGGTACGATCGGCGCGGCCTATGTGATCGGCTTGCTCGAGGCGATCAGCGTCTATTTCATCGGGCTCTACTGGACGCCTGCGCTGTTGTTCGGCGTGATGATCCTCGTTCTTCTTGTCCGCCCGACCGGGCTATTTGGCAGGAAGGGGTAGGCCATGCGCCTCAATCTGACCGGCCCCGATGGCGCGCGCCTGCTGTGCCTGGCGGTGCTCGTCGTGCTGCCCTTCTTCGTGCCCTCGGCCTATGTTCGACATCTGATCATCGTTGCCGTGGTCTACGGCGTGGTTGCCTCCAACTGGAATTTCAGCCTCGGCTATGGCGGCATATTCAATTTCGGCCATCTCGCCTTTTTCGGGCTCGGCGCCTATGCCTCGGCAATCCTGGCGAAGACGGTCGGCATCACGCCCTGGGTGACCATCGTGCTCGCCGGCGTTGTCGCGGTCATCGCCGCGATCATCGTCAGCGTTCCCGTGCTGCGGCTGAAGGGCATCTATGTGGTGCTCGTGACCTTTGCCTTCTCTCAGCTTTGCCTACAGCTGATCATGAGCCAACAGGGCATGACAGGAGGCTCGCAAGGCTTTCCTCTGGTGCCTCAGCTCAAGCTCGGCGACTACAGTTTCGCGAGCGATGACAAGTTCGGTTACTACTTCGTGGCGCTGTTCCTGCTGGTGATCTCGACGCTTTACCTTGAGCGCCTGGTACGCTCGAATTTCGGCATCAGTGTCGTGGCGCTCCGCGACAACGAGGACTATGCGGTCAGTCGGGGCATCTCGCTGGCACGCCAGCGCCTGCTCACGCTGGTCGCCAGCGCACTGTTTACCGGGATGGCCGGCGGGTTTTTCTCGACCTATACACGGGTCGCCTCGCCAGAGATCTTCGGCTTCGGGCCGCTTTCACTCGCGCTCTCGATGATGCTCTTGGGCGGCACAGGAAGCATCTACGGCCCGATCGTCGGCGCCTTCGTGATCACCATCGTCTCGGAATTGATGATCGATCTGGGGCCCGCGCGGTTCCTGATCATCGCGGCGATGATCATTCTCGTCCTCTTGTTCTATCCCGGCGGCATTATCGTGGGCCTGCGCCGGGCCTATGATGAACTTCTGAAGCTGCGGCCGACGCGCGCCTGATTCTCAGTTCGCGCTTGCGTGAACCGGTGGCAGGCGATGGCGCCACGGCGTCGCGCGTTCGATCTGCGCGGCCAGCGCGAGCAGCGTCGCCTCGTCGCTCTCGCCGCCGACGAATTGCATGCCGATCGGCAGACCGTCGCTCGACAGGTGCAGCGGTAGCGAGATCGCGGGTTGGCCGGACACATTGAACGGCGCGGTGAACGCCACGTCCGGACCGAGGCGCTCGTCGGTATAGGTGCTCGGCTCGAGCTTGTACATGTCGTAATAGCCATGCTTGCGCGGCGGGTGGCGCATCACCGGCAAGAGGTGCACGTCGGCGACGGTCGTCTCCGCCACGATCTTGCGGCCGAGCAGACGCATCATATCGACGTCTTGGGAATGTTGGATGCCGCTGATCGCGCGGCCGTCCTGGATCTGCGCCCAAATGGCTGGCGAGACCTCGCTTTCGCGAACTTCGTGGCCGATGGCGGGCGCCATATCGGCGAAGCCCGTCGCGTTCTTGACGGCGCAGATGCGCGTGAAGGTTTTCCAGAACAAGCCGTAGTCGAGATCGATATCGCGCTCCTCGACCCGGTGCCCAAGGTCCTCGCACAACTTGGCGGTCTTCTTGACCGCCTCGGCGACCTCCGGGTGGACCTCGAAGCCGCCCGGCGCCTTGGTCGAGAAGGCGATGCGGAGACGTGCCGGCGCCCGCTCGATGACCGAGGCATAGCGACGATGGGACGGCCGAGAGTAATAAATGTCGCCCGGCCAGCGGCCCGCGACGCCATCAAGATAGTGCGCCGTGTCGCGCACGCTCCGGGTGACGCACAGGAAAACCGCGGCGCCGTACCAGAAGTCGGCATATTGCGGCGCGAGCGTGACCCGCCCGCGCGAGGGCTTCAGCCCGACCAGGCCGCAATGGCTCGCCGGAATGCGGATCGAGCCGCCGCCATCGCTGCCGTCGGCGAGCGGCACCAAGCGCGCCGCCACCGCCGAGGCGGCGCCGCCGCTCGATCCGCCCGGACCAAATGCCGTGTTCCAGGGATTGCTGGTTTTTCCGTAGATCGCCGGCTCGGCGGCGATGCACCAGCCAAGTTCCGGCGAATTGCTCTTGCCGACCAGCACAACGCCGAGGCGCTTGATGCGGCGGACATATTCCATGTCCTCGGTCGCCACGAAATCCTTGAAATAAGGGCAGGCGTTGGTGGTCGGCACGCCGGTCCAGAGCGTGCCGAGGTCTTTCAACAAGAACGGCACGCCCTTGAACGGGCCATCGGGCAAAGCGGGGTCCCGCGCGGTCTTGCGCGCGATCTCGTAAGTCTTGATACAAACGGCGTTGAGTGTCGGATTGAGCGCCTCGACGCGCCGGATCGCCTCCTCGGCAAGCTCCGCCGGCGAAACCGCGCCCGCGCGGACCAGGTCGCCCAGTCCTGTCGCGTCGTTCGAATCGAAGATCGTCCCAATAGGTCCCGCCATGATTCCCTCCCGATTGACCGCGCGTGCTTCTTGACGCGCCTCTCCACACTAACCGTGGCGCGGGCCGGGATCGAGTCTTGTTGGGCGCCCGCACGGCGGGATAATAGCTAAATCGAGGTGCGACGTTTGATGCAGCGGCCCCGCCGCTCCTCTAGATTGAGCCGGCGTTTCCCGAAACTGGCGGGCCGATCCGTGATGACCGACAAACCCCTTACAGGCCTTCGCGTGCTCGATCTGGCGACCTTTGTCGCGGCACCGTTCGCGGCGAGCCTGCTCGGCGAGTTCGGCGCCGAGGTGATCAAGATCGAGCAGCCGGGTGGTGGCGACCCGTTACGCAGCTTCGGCACGCGCGTTTCGAAGGATTCGACCCTCGTCTGGAAAAGCGAGGCGCGGAACAAGAAGTCCGCCTGCCTCGATTTGCGCAAACCCGAAGGCGCCGCGCTGTTCAAGCGCCTGGTCGCGATCAGCGATGTCGTGTGCGAAAATTTCCGTCCCGGGACGTTGGAAAAATGGGGCCTCGGGTTCGATGCGCTCTCGGCGCTCAACGCCGGCCTCGTGCTGCTCCGAATTTCCGGCTATGGCCAGACGGGGCCCTACGCCGAGCGGCCCGGCTTCGCGCGCATCGCGCACGCCATGGGGGGCCTCACCCATTTGGCCGGCATGAAGGGTGAGGCGCCGGTCACGCCGGGCTCGACCTCGCTCGCCGACTATGCCGCCGGGCTCTATGGCGCCTTCGGCGTGCTGACCGCGCTGCGCCAGCGCGACAAGAGCGGGCGCGGCCAGGTCGTCGACGTGGCGCTCTATGAGGGGATTTTTCGTTTTCTCGATGAGGTCGCGCCGGCCTTCGCGCGCAACGGCACGATCCGCGGCCGCGAAGGGCTCTACACCGTAACCGCTTGCCCGCACGGCCACTACCCGACCAGCGACGGCAAATGGGTCGCGATCGCCTGTACAAACGACCGCATGTTCGAGCGCTTCGCCGCGCTTGTCTCGGCCCATGGCGCGCCGCCGCCGGCCCATTGGTTCAAGGGCGCGAGCCGCGTGCCGGAGCGCGATGCGGTCAATGAATGGGCCGCGCGCTTCACCGCGACACTCGATCGCGACGCGTTGATCGCGGCCTGCGTCGACGGTGAGATTCCATGCGCGTCGGTCGCCGATATCAGCGACATTTTCGCCGATCCGCACTATGCCGCGCGTGAGGTGCTTCGCCGCATCACCGATCTGAGTGACGGCCAAACCTATGTCGTGCCGAACGTGGTGCCGCGCCTCTCCGAAACGCCGGGCTCGGTCGACACGCTCGGTCCGCCGCTCAATAGCCACGCCGACTACGTGTTCAAGGAATTGCTCGGCTTGAGCGAGGATGAGATCGACAAAGCGCGCGCGGCCGGCGCGATCTAAACTCGGCCATAATCGGACAAAGGCGAGTCAGACGGCGGCATGGAGATCGCGCGAATGACGTTCTCGGGCCGTCGGAAATACTCGCCCCGGCGCACCTCCTCGTCGGTCCTGAGACCGGTGTCGATCTGGGTTCCGAGCTGGCGCGCGCAGTGCACCAGATAGCGGCCATAGCGGCAGCGTTCGGCGTCATAGACGCTGAGGGCGCGGGCCAGGTCGCCCGGGCTGGCCTGGATCGCCTCGGCGAGCGCCACGGCATCACCGACCGCCTTGATCACGCCCATGCCCGGATGCGGCCGCGCGACGAACGCGCCATCGCCGAGCAGCGCGACCCATCCATCCACCATGCTCGGCAGCTCGAGATCGACGATGGTCTGAAAGAACGGCTCCCGAATCAGGCGGATCACCTCCGCATAGGGCGGTGCCAGGGTCTCGCTCGCCGCCTGCTTCATTTCGGTGACAACCGCCGGATCGATCCGATCCGGCGGGATGCCGCCTTCATAGAACCTGCCGGCGCTGTCGGTCATCATGCGCTTGAGCTTTGCTTCGCTCGCCGCGCGGTACCAGACGAAATTGAAGCGGCGCTTGCCGGGGCGCGTGTCGCCGTCGAGTCCGGCGACCGGGTAGCCGACCATGTGTTCGCCGGGTGGCAGGCATACGACGAAGCGGGTGTACAAGATACGATGAGACTCAGGCGAGAAGCGGCTCTCCTCGACCGTGCCGCGCCACGCCACGTAGCCGGCGTAGCGCGGGATCGACGAGGGCCAGAACTGCGCGCGAACGCTCGATCGAATGCCGTCCGCACCGATCAGAAGGTCCGCATCGATGGCGCTGCCGTCGCTGAATAAGACGCGCACGCCCTTGTCCATTTGCTGGGCACGCTCGAAGGTCGAGCCGGCAAAATAGCGCGCGCTCGGAAACTTGCCCTTGAGGCTGCGATAGAGGCTGCCCCAGGTCCCTTGAATTTGCGCCTTGTGGTAGCGCGCCAGAACCTGTCCGTCGCGCCCGAGCATGAGCCGCTCCTCGATCGGCACGCCAAATCTGTCATCGACCGGAATGCCGATGCGCTCGAACGCGCGGTGCAGTTCCGGGTGCGTCGCGATGCCGGCGCCGCGCTCGGCCAGTTCAACGCCGACCCGTTCATGTACCGTCACGTCGCAGCCCGCGCGGTGCAGCATATTGCCTGCGAGCAATCCGCCAAGCGAGCCGCCGACCACCACGACGCGAAGCCGCTTTGAGGGCGGTTCGACGGCTCGCTCAGTCATTGCCCGTCAGGATCACGCTTGGACTTTCGCCGCGCGTCCATAGGTCAGCAACATGATGATGATCACGCCGCCATAAATGATCTGTTTATAGCCCTCGGGCATCTGCAGAACAGAGAGCACACTTGAAAGCAGGGTGAGCAACAGCACACCCATGACGGTGCCCGAGTATTTGCCTTGCCCGCCCAGAATGTGCGTGCCGCCGACCACGACAGCGGCAATCGTCGGCAGCAAATAGGGATCGCCCATCGCCTGATAGGCCTGGTCGGCATAGCCGGCGAGCAGCACGCCACCAAGCGCACTGCAGAAACCGCCCCATACGAAACAGAGCATGATCACACGGCGCGTTCGCACGCCCGAGAGATAGGTCGCCGTCTCGCGATTGCCCGTGGCGTAGATGTATCGCCCAAGCGGTGTGCGCCGCAGGATGAACACCATTACGAGCGAGATCAGAATCCAGACAAAGAGGGCATTCGGGATCGGACCGATCAAACGCCCGATCGCGATGGCGCGCATGAAGTCCGAGGCCGTGCCCTGTGGCGCGAACCCACCGGTGTAGAACACCTGCATGCCAAGCAAGACCGCATTGACGCCGAGTGTCCAGATCATCGAGGGCACACGGAGAAAGGCGACGCCGAGGCCGTTCACCAGCCCGACGAGGCACCCGAAGATGAGTGCCGCCGGCACCGAGAGCCCGGCAATCGCATTTTCGCCGCCAGGACCCGCGATCGCGGTTGACATGATGGCCGCGACCGACATGGTCCAGGGGATCGAGAGATCGATGTGGCCGAGCAGGATCACCATCATGGCGCCCGAGGCGAGCACGCCGAAATAGGATGCGATCTGAAGCTGCTGCAGCAGATATTTGCCCGTCAGCATTTGGGGAAACATCGTCGAGCCAATGAAGTAGATCGCCAGGATCAGGATCCCGGTGATCAGCAGCGGCCGGTCGATGCTCCGGGCGAAGTTCATGCCTAGCCCATGACCTCAAGGCGGTTGCGTATGCCGATCAGGCGAAGCGCGCTCGCCATGAGGGCGAAGATCAACACAGCACCCTGGAACAAAGGCTGGGCCAGCGAAGGCACACCGCTAAACAACAAGACGCTGTTGATGATGCGCAGCACATAGGCGCCATAGATCGAGCCGACCAGCCCGCCAGTGCCGCCAAACAGCGAAGTGCCGCCGATCACGACCGCGGCAATCGAGTTCAGCGTATAGGTGACGCCGCCATTGGCATCGCCGCTCAAGGTCTGGAAACCAAGGAAAAGCCCGCCGAGCGCGGCGAAGAAACCAGACCCCGTATAGGCGGCAAGGCGGGCGCGTTTGACCGGCACGCCTGACATAAAGGCGGCGATCTCGGATGAGCCGACCGCATAAATTCCCCGGCCGATGATCGAGTTCTTGAGCGGCATCCAGACCAGCAGCACGAGCCCAATGAAAATGAACACCGGCGTTGGGATCACGCCGAAGACCGAGTAGGTGATGGCCTCGCTCAAGCCTTCATCGATCTCACCACCTGGCGCGGGACGAACGAGCAGCGCGAGGCCGGTATAAACGGCACCAGTCGCAAGCGTCGCGATGATCGGCTGGATGCGGCCATAGACGACGATCACGCCGTTGATCAGGCCACATACGCAACCAAGCGCGATGACTGCGAGCAGACCGAGCGCGATCTGCCAGGGCGAACCGGTCAGCAGCTCGGAACCGAGCGAGTTGGTCAGCGCCATTATGGCGCCGATCGAAAGATCGAGCCCACCCGTCAAGACAGGCAGTGTCTGGCCCATCGCGATGAGCGCAAGCGCGCCGCCCTGATTGGCGGTCGCTTCAAGCGCCAGCATGTTGAAACGCGGATGGATGACGATGAAAACGACGAGAAGCACCGCGAACAGCGCGAGCGCGATCAGCCCGCCGGAATTGTGACGCAGGCGGATGACGAGATCAGCCATGGGCGGCGCCTGTGGTTTGGGTCGCGCGCTTGCCAAGGTCGACATTGAGCGACGCGGCGACGATGTTCTGTTCGGTGATGTCGTCGCCCACGAGGGTGCGAATGATCTCGCCGTGATAGAGGATCGAGATCCGATCGCACATGCCGATCAGCTCGTCATAGTCGGTCGAATAGAAAAGTATCGCAGCACCGTCATCGGCCAGCTTTCGCATCAGCGCGTAAATTTCCTGCTTGGTGCCGACGTCGATACCACGGGTGGGATCCATCAACAGCAACACCTTCGCCTCGGTCATCAGCCATTTGCCGATGACAACTTTCTGCTGATTGCCGCCGGAGAGCGTACGCACGGGGTCGGACGGCGCGCCGATCTTGATCCGCATGGTCTCGATCATCGCATCGACCCGCGTGCTCTCAAGCGAGCGGTTGATCACGCCTGTTTTGACGAAGCGCGACAGGCTCGCGATCGAAAGATTGTCGCGAATCGACATCGGCAGCATGAGACCTTCGGTCTTGCGATCCTCGGGGATCATCGCGATCGCGTTCTTCGGGTGTTTGGCCGTGGCGGGGCTGCGAACGGCGGCGTCGCGTCCATAGAGCTTGACCGAGCCCTTGAGACCACGCAGCACACCAAAGAGCCCAAGCAGGATTTCGCGCTGGCCCTGCCCATCGAGACCGCCAAGGCCAACGATTTCCCCCGGCCGGATCGAAAAGGAAATCCCGTTCAGCCGGTCCTCCCAGGCAAGATTGTCGACCTCGAGGGCCGGCTCGGGCAAGGCACGCGGCTTCGGCTTCGGTGGATAGATCTGCGTGATCTCGCGCCCGATCATGAGCTGGACGACCTGCTCGGGCGTCCGCTCGCCCTGACGGAAGGTCTGGATGTAGCGGCCGTTGCGAAAAACCGTGCAATGATCGGCGATCGCCTCGATCTCGGCCATGCGGTGCGAGATGTAAAGAATGGCGGTGCCTTGATCGCGGAGCGTTCGGAGGATGGCGAAGACCTTTTCGACATCCGCCGCGGTGAGCGCCGAGGTGGCCTCATCGAGGATCAAGAGTTTGGGCGCGCGGCCTAGCGCCTTAGCGATTTCGACAAGCTGCCGGCGCGAAAGTGGCAAATCGCGCACCCGCGAGATGGGATTGACGTCATTGCAGCCGACCCGGGCCAGCAATGATTCGGCGCGCTGGCGCTGGGCGCGTTGTGCGATGAAGCCGCGGCGTCCGGGCGGGTTGGTGATGCAGATATTGTCGGCGACGCTCAGGTCCGGCATCAGGCTGAGCTCTTGAAAGATGCACACAATGCCTGCGCGCGTGGCGTCAACCGGCGTGAAGTGGTGAACCTCCTTGCCTTCGAGCATCATGCGACCGGTATCGGCGCGCGCGACCCCGGCCATGATCTTGATCAGCGTGCTCTTGCCCGCACCATTTTCGCCGAGGACCGCGTGGATGCTGTGGCGCTGGCAGGCAAAGTGGACATCGTCCAGCGCGACGACGCCGCCATAATGCTTGGAGATGCCTTCCATGCTGAGGAAGGCAGGGTCAGATTGCGCGTCGCGCATGGTTGGTGCGCAAGATCGCCGCGGCTGAGGCTACACCCCAACCGCGGCGTCACTTGCTCAGAGCCTAGGTGTTGTCGCTGCTCTGATTGAACAACTCGTCCGGCGTCAGCGGCTTGAAGCACGCCGGATAGCCCGTGCCGGTGTTGAAGCTGGCCGGCAGGTCCGGGAAATAATGCTCGCCAGCCTTCATATCGCTGCCGAGCACGCCCGTGCTTGGAAGCGCAACCAGCACCGGCAGCTCGTGGCCCTGCAGGAGCTTGATCGCGCCATCCATGGCGACCGCGCTCATCGCCGGATGTTGCTCGACCGAGATGAACGGCACCTTGTTCTCGACCGCCATGCGGCGGGTGCCGTTCTCGCCGTCGAGACCCATCGGAACCATCTCATGGCCCGCGGCCTTGAACGCGTTGATCAGGCCTTGCCCGCCGTGCTGCGACATAACGGCGTCGAACTTGGGGTGAGCCGCGAGAGCATCGGCGACGACCTTTTGCACCGTGCCGGTATCCCAATTGCCAACCACCGTGACGATCTCAACACCGTCCTTCTCGAACACCTTGTGCATGCCGATCGAGCGGTCGCGATCGACCGAGTTGCCGGGTAGGCCGCGCACCTCAAGCACGCGAATGCCCTTGGTCTTGCCCGCCGCTTCGAGCTGCGCCCAAACGTACTTGCCCTTGGTCTCCTCGAACTCGATCTGCTTTTGGTTGACCTGGAACACCTTGTCGGTGTCGAGGATGTTGTCGAACGGCACCAGCACGGTGCCGGCACGCTCGGCGCGCTTGATCACGGCGTCGAACGCCGTCGGGTTGACCGCGATGAACGATATGGCGTCGAAACCGGCCGCGATGAAGTTGTCGATCGCGGCGATCTGGGCGGCCACGTCGGCGCCCGTGCTGACCACTTTGAGCTCTTTGATGTTGGCCGCGTTCTCGGGCCGCGCCGCCCAGGCCTTCAGGCTTTGAATCATCTGGATGCGCCAGTCATTGCCGGCGAAGCCATTGACCAGCGCGAGGCGATAGGGGCCTTCCTTCGCCGGATAGCTGATCATTTTCGTCGTGTCTTCCCAAGGCCGGAAGCATTCCGGAATGGGATTCGGCTTCGCGTCGGCGGCGAAAGCGGCGCTCGCCGAGATCGATATAGTCACGGCAAGCGCGGCCGCGGTAAACAGCATGTTTCGAGCCAGTCTGATCATCTATAGTCTCCCATGTTCAACGTCGCCCCTTGCTTGGAAGGAGCAGTTCAAGTACCGGCCGACGCGCGTTTCGGTGGAGTTCTTGTTGGAGCGCCGACAAACCCGTTTTAAGGCGATGCTCCGCCCACAGGCCGAGGGATTGAGACAGCAAGCCAAAATCGTGTCAAGCAAGCCCGTGGCTGCCAAACTCAATTGCGCAATCCCGCCTGGCGCATCAGCGGCATGACTTTCTCGCCGAAATACTTCATCTCTTCATAGTAGTCGAGCCATGACAGAATGAAGCCCTCGACCCCGGTTTCGGCGATCGCGAGCATTTTCTCGACCACTTGGTCGGGCGTGCCGACCAGGGGATAGCCGCCCCAACCCGCAATGAAGCGCTCGCCCATGGCGCGGATTTCGTCTTGGTTGCTACCATAGGAATAATTCTCGCCCTGCATCAAATCGATGATCGTGCGGGTCGCGCCCCAATCGCCTTCGGCGACGATGCGGTCATAGAGCGCTTTCGCTTCTTTCTCGGTGTCGCGACAGCAGACCAGGCCATAGCTCATCACGCCGCATTGTCGGCCATGGCTCGCCGCGCGCCGATGAATGTCCTTGGCCATGTCGGCGCCTTTTTCGAGCGACGGAATCGAGACGAAATTGAAATCGGCATGGCGTGCCGAAAAATCACGCCCGGCCGGCGAGCTGCCGGCATTGATGATCACCGGATGCGGCTGTTGAATTGGCTTTGGCGAGAGCCAGCCTTGGTTGATCGTGAAGTACTCGCCCTTGTGACTGAACTCATCCTCGGTCCACAGCCGTTTCATGCAGGTCAGCCATTCATCGGCCACCTCATAGCGCGTGTCGTGGCCGAGCTGCTTGACGCCGAACATCTCCATTTCGGGCTTGAACCAGCCGCACACGACATTGAGGCCGAAGCGGCCATTCGAAATGTGATCGATTGTCGCGGCCTGCTTGGCGGCGAAAATGGGGTGCACGGTCGGCACGTGCGAGGTGGCGAACACCATGATGTTTTCCGTGTGGCAGGCCATCGCGGTCGCCCAGGTGAACACCTCCATATTGGTGCCGTTGAATTTGGTCGAGCCGCCAAAGTGCTTCCAGCGCCCGACCGGCACCAGAAGCTCGAAGCCAAGCCTATCCGCCAGCTTGCTGATCTTGACGCTGTGCTCGTAACTCGGCTCGAAGGTCGTTTCGGCATGGGTGATGGTGCAGCCATTGCTACAATTCTGGCCGAACACGCCGAGCTTGAAACGATTGGCGTTATAGACCGGCAAACGATCTCGCCGCCATTGTTTCAGATCGTCGGGATGTTTCGGTTCCCGCGCCAATTCAACCACCATGCCACGCTCCACCACTTGATCGTTGAGGCTAAGTTTGTTTCTTCGCGTCGCTCATGGCGCGCCAAACTCGTTCCGGGCTCGCCGGCATATCGAAATTTCTGATCCCGAGCGGCGCGAGCGCGTCGTTCACCGCGTTCATCACGGCGGGCAGCGCGCCGACCGTGCCGGCCTCGCCCGCGCCTTTGACACCCAAGGGATTGTTCGGCGTCGGAACCTCGTTCGCAGCGACGGAGAAGAAAGGCAGATCGTCCGCGCGCGGCATGGCGTAGTCCATGAACGTGCCGGAGAGCAATTGGCCCGAGCCGGAATCATAGACAATGCGCTCGCACAGCGCTTGGCCGACGCCCTGCGCCACGCCGCCGTGAATCTGGCCATCGAGCAACAATGGATTGACCACGCGGCCGACATCATCGACCACGGCATAGCGCGTTAGCGCCAACGCACCGGTCTCGGGATCGATTTCGACCTCGCAGACATGACAGCCATTGGGGAAGGTGGCATTGGGCGGTGTGATGATGGCGCTGGCCGATAGACCTAGCTCGACGCCGGGTGGCAAGGCTCGTGGCGAGAATGCGGTTCGCGCCACTTCATCGAGGCCGACCGAGCGATCGGTGCCGATCACCGTGAAGCGCCCGTCGCGAAACGCCAAATCACCCGCCGCCGCTTCCAGGAGATGCGCGGCGATAAGCTTGCCCTTGGCGATGATTGTTTCAGCGGCGCGCAACACCGCCGCGCCGCCGACACCGACCGAGCGCGAGCCGAACGTGCCCTTGCCGTGATAAACTTGGTCCGTATCGCCATAAACGATACGCACGCGCTCGGGCGCGAGGTCAAAGATGTGGGCGGCGAGCTGGCGAAACACGGTCTCGTGCCCTTGGCCATGCGAATGCGTGCCGAGCAAGAAGGTCGCCTCGCCCGAGGCGTCGAAACGAATTTCCGCCATTTCCTCGAATGGCGCGTCTTGCGGTCCGCCGGCGACCTCGATCGCATAGGCGATGCCGAAGCCGAAAAGTTTGCCGCGCCGCTTGGCATCGTCGCGTCGTCCTGGCACGCCGCTCCAATCGGCAAGCTCCAGCGCCATCGTCATTGTTTCGGCGAAGTCGCCAGAGTCATAACGATGGAGAAAGCCGGTATCGAACGGCATGGCCATCGGCGGGATCATATTGCGCTGACGCAGCCCGATAGGATCGAGGCCCAGCTCGCGCGCGGCTTCATCGATGATTCGTTCGATGCAATAGGTCGCCTCGGGTCGCCCGGCACCGCGATAGGCGGAGATGGCATGCGTATTAGTGAAAACGCCGGTGACCTCGACATCGTAGCTACCGATCACATAGGGGCCCGCAAGCCCGCCCAGATTATTGCTGGCGGTCCAAACGCCGAAGGAATCGAGATAGGCGCCCATGTTCGCGACGGTGCGTACGCGCAAGCCGAGGAATTTTCCGTGCTCATCAAGCGCGAGCGCGACCGTCGATAAATTATCGCGCGAATGGTGATCAGCCAGAAAGGCTTCGGCGCGCCCGCTCTGCCAGCGTACGGCTCGGCCGGTTCGCTTCGCCGCCCAAAGCACCAAGGCAAGTTCCGGGTAGGCCGAGACCTTGAGGCCAAACGCGCCGCCGATATCGGGCGAGACAACGCGCAATCGGCTCGGGCTCATGTGAAAGATGCTTCGTGCCAATTCATCGCGCAACAAGTGCGGGGCCTGCACGCCGGCATGGAGCGTGTAGCGCTCATCACGCGGGTCATAGATGCCAATGGCGCTCCGTGTTTCCATTGGGTTCGCGATCACGCGAGAGATATCGAAGCGCCGTTCGATCACACGTGCCGCGCGGGCGAAGGCCGCTTCGGCCGCCGCCGCATTGCCGGCCCGATGCACGAAGCAGACATTGCCGGGTTCTTCATCCCACACGGACGGCTGGCTCTCTTGCGTCGCGATGACGGCGTCGATGACGGCGGGTAGGGGGTCGATCTCGAGCCCGATCAAATCCAGCGCATCCTCGGCCTCGTGCTCACTCTCGGCGATCACCAGGGCGACCGGCTCGCCAATATGGCGGACACGATCAAGCGCCAGCACCCGATAGGGCGGTACGAAATTCGGCGTGCCGTCGGCCCTCCGGCGCGCAAGAAACGACGTGAAGCAGCCCAGGCCGTCAGCCGCGGCGTCCGCCCCGGTCAGAACATCGATCACGCCCGGTGCGGCGCGGGCGGCGGTGACGT
This sequence comes from Rhizobium sp. Q54, assembly GCA_945892755.1. Lineage (GTDB taxonomy): Bacteria > Pseudomonadota > Alphaproteobacteria > UBA828 > UBA828 > SHWC01. The sequence continues at coordinate 15,467 of CAMDDO010000019.1, forward strand.
CGAGGCGCCTGATGTGCCCCGCGGCGTGGGCGGCTCGTAGAATCTTGGCGTGCACGAGACCGGGCAGCGCGATATCGCCAACATAGCGGCCGCGGCCGCGAACGAACCGATCGTCTTCAAACCGCCTGACGCTCTGGCCGAGATCGAATTCCCGCATTGCCGCCTACCCCAACGCGCCACCGCGCGGCGACGCTAGAGCAATCGGCCGTCGGATGCCATGGTCCGGCAGCCACGCCCTTGTGGCGGCTCGGCCGATACGGGCATATTAGGGTCTAGGCCTGTATTTTGGGAGCGCAGGTGCCATGGTTTCGGCAATTCCGGTAATCGATATTGCGCCGTTCACGCAGGGCGGCGCGGCGGGCCATCAGGCTGTCGCCCAAGCGGTCGACCGCGCCTGTACCGATCTTGGTTTCCTCATCATCTCGGGGCACGGCGTGGCCGAGACGCTCGTCGATGACATGCGGGCCGTCTCACGCCAATTCTTTGATTTGCCGGTCGATGAAAAAATGCGCTTGCGCATGCCGCCCGATCGTTATCGCGGTTATATCGCGTTCGGCCATGAGGCGCTGGCCAATAGTCTGGATCAGGCTTCGCCGCCCGACCTCAAGGAGTCGTTCTCGATCGGGCCGTCCGATTTCCCCGATGATGCCTATCATCGCGCGGCGAAGCCGGGAAACTTCTTCGCGACCAATCTCTGGCCGAACAGCCCGGCAAACATGCGGGCGATTTGGGAAAAATATTTTCGCGAGATGGAGCGCGTCTCGACGCTGTTGATGCGTATCTTCGCTGTTGGGCTCGGCATAGACGAGCACTTTTTCGACGACAAGATCGACCGCCACATTACGAATTTCAGCGTAATCCATTATCCCGAACAGCCCGGCGAGCCCTTGCCCGGTCAGCTCCGCGCCGGCGCGCATACTGATTATGGCAGCCTGACCATCGTGAAACCCGATGCGGCGCCGGGCGGCCTTCAGGTGCTCGGCAAGGATGGCGGCTGGATCGACGTGCCGGTCATCGCGGGCACGTTTGTCGTAAATCTCGGCGACCTAATGGCCGAGTGGACCAATGATCGCTGGGTCTCGACGCTCCATCGCGTGGTCAACCCGCCGCGCGACAAAGCGCGCGGCAGTCGGCGCCTATCGACCACCTTCTTTCACCAGCCGAATTATGACGCTGTCATCGAGTCTCTGCCGACCTGCACCGATGCCGCCCGTCCGCCGCGTTATGGGCGGACCACCTCGGGCGAGCACGTCTGGATGAAAGTCAACAAGCACCGCCAGCCCGAGCTCGACAAGATCAAACGAATCGGATAGCGGGATCGGCAACCGCGCCGCGTTGGACAAATACGCTTGCCACAAAGGTCTAGAATCTAGACGATGGATCGGGAAAGACAGCGTGCTGCCGATTGGCCGCCGCTCGTGGGGGGGGGTCATGGCACGGCTCGATGTGGAGCGTGTGTCCAAGCATTTCGGCGGCGTCTATGCGCTTCGCGATGTCTCGTTGCATTGCGAGTCCGGCGAAATCGTCGGCTTGATCGGGCCAAATGGCGCGGGCAAGACCACGCTGCTCAATGTGGTCTCCGCGGCGCTTCCGGTCGACCAGGGCTCGGTCACGCTCGATGGCAAGCGGCTCGATGGCACGGGGCCGCGCAATTGCGCGCTGATGGGAATCGGCCGCACGTTTCAGAACATCCGTCTGTTTGGCCGGCTCACGGTGCGACAGAACATTGATGTTGCATACTCCACCGCGCTGGCTCATCGAAGGGCCAGACTCAAAGATACCACGGTCGACGGTCTGCTCGAGTTCATGAGCCTGTCGGCGGCACAACATCGTCGCGCGCGCGAATTGCCCTATGGCCAACAGCGCCGGCTCGAGATTGCCCGTGCGCTCGCGCTCGCGCCGGATTTTCTATTGCTCGACGAACCGGCGGCCGGCATGAACGAGGCCGAATCTGAACGCTTGATCGGCTCGATCCGCGCGGTGCGCGATCGCAGCGGCTGCGGCATCATCGTGATCGATCACGATCTGCGCTTCATCATGACGGTTTGCGAGCGCATCCACGTCATGCACATGGGCGAATTGATCGCGCATGGTCCGCCTGAAATTGTTCAAAAAGATCCGCGCGTCATCGAGGTATATATCGGCGGGCGCGGGCGCGCGAAAGATAGAACGCGCAAAGAAGCATCGAATGCGGAGGCTTTGGCGGCTCACTGATCGATCGATAAACAAGGGAGACGGAACAATGGGCAAGGAATTGAAATCATGGCTCTATCGTTGTACCGCCGCGGTGGCGCTCGGCGCATTTTCGTTCGGCGCAACGGGCGCGGCCTCGGCCGCCGATGACATCACGATCGGCTATTACGTCGCCGCGACCGGCGAGCTCGCGCCCTATGACAGCGAACCCGGCGCGCGCTGTATGGTCGACATCATCAATGACAAGGGCGGCGTGCTCGGCGGCAAGAAGTTGAAATTGATCGCCAAGGACATGAAGGGTGATCCCGCTCTGTCGGCGACCGTCGCGCAGGAATTGATCGACGAAGGGGCGGTCGTGCTGCTCGGCCCGCCGACCGACACGACGCTGATCCCCGGCGGCCAGATCGCCGCGCAATCGCAGATCCCGGTGCTTTCGGTCGGCTCGACCCAGGTGCAATGGCCCGCGGCGGTTCCCGAGGTCGGCTACCTCGTGCCCTATGGCGACAACGCCTCGGCCTCGGCGGTGGCCGAATGGGCGATCGCCCAGGGCTACAAGACGGCCTATTTGCTGGTCAGCCACGACATTGGCAGCTATTCGCTGGTGACGCCGCAATATTTCGGCGACGCCTTCGAGCATCTTGGCGGCAAGGTGCTCGGCCAGCTCAACTGGAACTTCGGCACCAACGACTATTCCCCGCAAGTGACCGAGATCAAGAATCTCAATCCACGACCCGATGTCGTGTTCGCGGCCTGGATCATGCCTGATGGTGGTGTGTTCGCGCGCCAGATGAAGGCGGCCGGGCTCGACATGCCGATCCTCGGCACGGATGGTCTCGATGACCCGAGTCTGATCGAGGTTGGCGGCGAGGGCGCCAATCTTGTGACGTTCGGCACGCATGGTTTCGATTCCGAGGGGTCGACGCTGAAGAGCTTCTATGACGAATGCAAGAAGCGCGACTTCACCGTGCAGAATATTTTCTTCGGTCTGGCCGGCGAGGCGGTCGAAGTGATCCGGCTCGCGATCGAGAAGGCTGGCTCGGCCGAGCCAGCGGCGATCAATGCCGCGATTAAGGAACTTGAAAACGTCAAGGGCGTGACCACCGACAGCATGACCTTCAAGGATCGCGGTGGCGTGCCACTCAAAGAGCTTGCCATCGTCGGCGTACGCGACGGCAAGCCGACCCTGATTCAGCGCATCCTGCCTAAATACGTGGCGGATGGCGCCACCAAGTGGGCGGTGACTAAGTAGCGCGCCCGTGCTCGTCATCGATCAGCTCTCGGTCTCCTACGGGGCGATCAAGGCGGTTCGAGAGGTGTCGCTTCGGGTCGAGAAGGGCGAGATCGTCGCCCTGCTCGGCCCGAACGGCGCCGGCAAGACCAGCCTGATCTCAGCGATCATCGGTCTCGTCCCGGCCTCCGGCGGCCGGGTCGTGCTCGACGGCGTGGACATCACGCGCCGCCGCACCGAGGACATCGTCCGCCTCGGCGCGACCGTGACTCCCGAAGGGCGTCATATTTTCGCCGATCTGTCGGTCGGCCAGAACCTCCGGCTCGGCGCGGCGACGCGGCGCGATCGCGATGGTATCGCGGCCGACACCGAGCGCATGCTCGCGATGTTTCCGATCCTCCGGGAGCGGTTTGCAAGCCGGGCGCAGACACTCTCGGGCGGCGAACAGCAGCAGCTTGCCATCGCGCGCTCGATGATGTCGCGGCCGAAGCTCCTGATGCTCGACGAGCCTTCGCTAGGGCTCGCGCCCAAGCTGGTCGAGCAAATCTTCGGCCTGATCACCGAGCTTCGGACCCAAGGCCTGACCCTCTTGGTGGTCGAGCAGAACGCCTATGACGCGCTTGCCATGGCCGACCGTGCCTACATCATGAATTCGGGACGCCTGCAATTCTCCGGTCGCTCGGAAGAATTGCTTGCCTCCGATGACCTGATGGAGCTCTACCTCGGCACGGGCACCGGCGTTCATGCCGGCGCGGCAAGCTAAAGGTCCGGTATGGATTATGTGATCCAACAGGTTCTCAACGCCGCCTCGATCGGCGGTGAATATGCGCTGCTCGCGCTTGGTCTTGCCATCGTGTTCAGCGTCATGGGGCTGGTGAATTTCGCGCATGGCGAGCTCATCACGATCTCTGGTTTCACGATGTACGCGATTTTCATTTTCGCGGCTCCGACCTCGGCCTGGGGCCTGCTGCCGGTCGGGATCATCGCGGCGATTGCTGCCGCAGTGGTGTTCGAGCGCGTCGCTTTTCGCCCGGTGCGGAACGCGCCCGCGACGACCGGGCTCCTAACGGCGTTCGGCCTCTCGATCGTGGTCAAGAATTTTTTCGTCTCGGTGGTCGGCGCGACACGTCCGCGTGCCGTGCCAACGCCGGATTGGTTGTCGAGCCATATCGAGATCGGCGCGGTCCACATCCAGACGCTCCAATTGCTTGAGGCGGCGGTCACGGCGGTTGCCCTTATGGCGCTGCTCGCGCTCCTCCGCGGCACCAATATCGGCCTCGCCATGCGTGCCGCCGCGAAGGACTTCAACACGGTACGCCTGATGGGCATTCGTGCTAATCAGGTCGTGCTGGCGGCCTTCGTGATCTCGGGCCTGCTCGCGGGCCTGGCGGCGGTCTTCATCATGGCGCGGCGTGGCGCGGTCGATCCTTTCATGGGTTTCACGCCGGTGCTGAAGGCGTTCGTCGCGGCCGTGCTTGGCGGCTTTGGCAGCCTCGGTGGCGCGGTGGTTGGTGGCCTCGCGCTCGGCGCCGCCGAGGTGTTGTTCCAGATCATCCTGCCCGAAAGTATCGCGGGTTATCGTGACGCCTTCGTCTTCCTCTTCGTCGGTGGTGTTCTGATTCTCCGCCCGCAAGGTCTGTTCGGGCGCAAACACCAGTTCGGAGACAAAGAAGGATGACGGCGCTCTTGTCTCAGCTGGGCCTCGGCCGGCAGTCGCTGTTCGGCAGCCTGATGCTCGCCGCGCTGGTGGTGCTGATCGGCCTGATCGTGATGGCGGTGGCGGAGAAAGCCCAAATCCGCGTCGCCAATGTCTTCTTTGTCAATCTGATCCTGGTCTTCGGCCTGCAGATCACGATGGGCAACTCGAACGTCGCCAATCTCGGCCATATCACGTTCACGGGCGTGGCCGCCTACGTCGTCGGGATTTTGGTTTTGCCGCTCGCGATCAAGGCGACGGGGATCCCCAATGCACCCTTTGGCCTCGCGGAAGTCCTGATTCATTTCGTGCCGGCGGCGATGATCGCCGTGGTCTTCTCGACCGCGCTTGCCTTCATCACCGGTCTGGTTCTGACGCGGCAAACCGGCATCGCCTATACGATCGCGACCCTGGCCTTGCTCGTCATCGTGCACACGGTGTTGACCAATTGGGTCGATCTCACGCGCGGCCCCATTGCGATGTATGGCATCCCGATCAGGGCCAATACGGTCTCGCTCATGCTGATCGCGGGCGCCTGCGCCATTGTCGCCCGGCTGTTCCGTGATTCACGCTGGGGCCTTCAGCTTCGCGCCAGCGGCGAAGACGTACTGGGAGCGGAAGCGAGCGGGGTTTCGGTTCGAACGCTCAGGCTTGTGGCTTGGACGCTGTCAGGCTTCGTGCTCTCGATCGGCGGCGTCATGTACGCCTATATGGTCGGCACGATCAATCCGAAGAGCTTCTATTTCGACGCGGTCTTTCTCACCTTGGCGATGCTGATTCTCGGCGGAATGCGTTCGGTCTCCGGTGCCGTGGTCGGTGCCGTTATTGTCACCCTCGGCACCGAGCTGATGCGCTGGCTCGAAGGTGCCCCGGTGATTTTCGGCGGCAAAATGCCGCAAATCTTCGGCCTGACCGGTTTCTTCCTCGGCGTCGTGATTGTATTGTTCATGGCGCTCAGGCCCGATGGCCTGGTCGGCGATGAGGAACTCGACGAGATGGCACGGCGGCTCTGGCGCGAGCGTCGGACCAAAGGCGCCAAGGAGCAAGCCCAAGAGAGCGAAACCTAGGGTCAGCGGCGGCGCCGCACCCAAATTCAGACTTGGACAAAGGGAGTTCATCATGGAGCACGGACGTAACATCGACGCGTTGGCCGCGGATGCAATCGACCACTACATGTTCGGGCTGGCGCGCATGGAAGACATCCGCCGCGACGGCCCGCTGATTTACACCGAGGGCAAAGGCCTCGAGGTGAAGGACGCCGCCGGCAAGTCCTATCTCGACATGATGAGCATGCAGACGCGGGCGACCTCGCTCGGCTTCGGCAATGAGGAGATCGCCAAGGCGATCTACGATCAGCTGTGCAAGCTGCACTATGCGGGCTGCTTCGCGAACGTCGCGGACACCACGATCCGGCTTTCGGTCGAGATCGCCAAGCGCGCGCCCAAGGGCATGACCCACACCTGCTATGGTGGCTCGGGCTCAGAAGCGAACGAGCTCGCGTTCAAGGCGGCCAAGCAATACCACCACGCCACGGGCAGGAAGCCGCGCGCCTACAAGATCATCGCGCGTTGGAACGCCTATCACGGCGCCACCATGGGCGCGCAGGCGGCGACCGATTCGCTCGGCACGCGCCACGCCAGCGAACCCGGCGTGCCCGGCTATAGCCATGTGCCCGCGCCGCTCAACTATCGCAATCCGTTCGGCATGGAGCAGCGCAAGTACTACGATTTCTGCATTGACTATCTCGAGCAGCAGATCCTGCACGAGGGTCCCGACTACGTCGCCGCGTTCATCGGCGAGCCGATCATGCAGACGTTCGGCGTGCAGGTGCCGCCCGACGATTATTGGCCGCGCGTGCGCGAAATTTGCGACAAGTACAACGTGCTCCTGATCGCCGACGAAGTGATCTCCGGCTTCGGGCGCACCGGCAAATGGTTCGCCATGCAGCACTGGGGTGTCACGCCCGACATCATCACCTTCGCCAAAGCGGTAACCGCCGGCTACTTTCCGCTCGGCGGAATCCTCGTCAAGAAGGAGATCGCCGAGGCGATCCCTCATTTCCTGCACATCCAGACCTATCAAGGCCATCCGGGCGGGTGCGCCGCGGCGCTCAAGACCATCGAGATTCTCGAGCGCGACAAGCTGGTCGAGAAAAGCCTCAGCAACGGTGCCTATTTCCTCGACAAGATGAAGCGCCTCGACAACCTCGCGATCGTCGGCGAGACGCGCGGGCTCGGCCTCTGGACGGCGATCGACTTCACCTCGAACAAGAAGACCCGCGCCACGTTACAGCAGGAGCAGGTCGGCAAGATCGCGAAGCGCATGCGTCAGCACGGCGTGCTCGCCGGCCAGAACGTCTATGGCATCGAGCTCGCGCCCGGCCTGATCGCGACTCAGAGCCAGCTCGACCGCTGCGTAGACGTTGCCGAACAATCGATCAAGGAGGTCATGAAGGAGGAGCGTCTCGGTTGAGCCGAGACGCCGTCGCCCTCAAAGCGTCGCCCGTCGACCCGCCGGTCGAAAGCGTGAGCGGCCCGCCGGCTCAGGCGTCGAGCAGGTCGCCGATCTTGGTGCCGCACCAGCCTTGCTCGCGAAGGCGCCAATAGCTGTCCATCAGCTGGCTCGTCACCATGCCTGGCGCGCCGTTCCCGAGCGGCTTGTCATCGACCGCGGTGATCGGCATGACGCCGCCCGCCGAAGACGTGGCGAAAGCCTCGTCGGCGCCGCGCAGCTCATCGGGGTGGACCTTGCGGGTTTCGCACCGAATGCCGGCCATGCCGCACAGCTCGATCACGGACTTGCGCGACATGCCGAGCAGGCAGTTCGCGTCCGGGGTCGCGCACACGCCGTTCTTGACGATCCAGACGTTGAAGCCGGGGCCTTCGGCCACATTGCCGTCGGGGCCGCACAGCACGGCGTCGTCGCGGCCTGCCTCATAGGCTTGGTATTGCGCCTGGATCAGGTCGCCCCAATGGAAATTCTTGAAGCGTGCGTCGACCGCCTTGCTCGAGACGCGCTCGACGCTGGCCATGTGGACGTTGACGCCGCTCTTGCTCTTCTTGGGGCCCCAGAGCCAAACATAGGGCACGACGTAACAGGCGAACTGGTTTTCGCAAAGCCGCGGGTCGCGCGAGCCTTCGGCATATTTGCCGCGGGTGACGTGCATGTGGATGAAGCCGCCGTCCTCGCAGCGGGCTTTGCGGGTGCATTCGGCAAGCAGCTTGGCGGTCTCGGCCTTGGAATAGGGGTTTTTCAGATGAAACCCGGCGCAAGACGCCGCGAAACGCTCCAAGTGCTCATCGAGCTTGAAGATGTAGCCCTGCCACGACGTGGTGACGTCATAGACCACATCGCTGTGCAGGAAGCCCGTGTCGAAAATGGACATCTTGGCGTCGTCGAGCGAAACGAACTCGCCGTTAATATGTACGCAGCCGGCAGACATCTGCACCTCCCTCTTTGTACGGCGTTAGTTCCCTAGCCTGATCCGTCTTTCTTTGGTAGGCAACGAGATATGATCGGCGCGGCCGCAATTTCTTGGGCTCGCCGCACGCGGCCGATCGGCACGGGGCAGGGGTCCGCGAGCGGCGCGCCCGCGCGCGACGCAAGGTCCTCCGGTGCAACCGATCAGCCTTGGTCGGAATAGGTGCGGGCAGCAAGGAGCCGGACATGGTCGCGAGCAACATCAGTTTCGAATTCAGGGGCAATGCCGCTTTGGTGGCGGGCGCTGGCGGCGGCATGGGGCTTGCCATCGCAAACGCGCTGATCAAGGCGGGTGGCGATGTGATGCTGGTCGATATCAAGCCGAAGCCCGAAGGCATCGAGAGCGGGCCGGGTCGGCATCATTACGTCCAGGGCGATTTGACCGACGACGCCCTGATCAAGCGCGCGGTCGGCGAGACCGTGACACGATTCGGCGGGCTCGATTTGCTGGCCAATACGGTCGGCGTGCTCTGGCTCGGCCGCGATACCTCCGCCGTCGATATTGATCTCGGCGTGTGGGATCAAGTCATGGCGATCAATCTGAAATCCATGGTGCTGACCGCGCGTCACGCCGTGCCCGAGATGAAGAAGCGCGGCAAGGGCGCGATGGTTCATGTCTCGTCGATCCAGGCGCTGCGTGGCGACACCAAGGTGCAGGAGGCCTATGGCGCCTCCAAGGGCGCGATCCGCTCGCTCTCGAAGTCGCTCGCCATGCAGTTCGCGGCCGAGAGCATCCGTTCGAATTGCATTCTGCCGGGCTTCATCCACACGCCGATGCAAGCGCGACTCGACGATCCGGCGGTCAAGGCGAAGTTCGCCGAGTTCGTGCCGCTGCGCCGCGTTGGCACGGCCGAAGAGGTCGCCGCGCTCGCGCTATATTTGCTTTCGGACGCCGCCGGCTTCGTGACCGGCGCCGAGTTCGTCATCGATGGCGGCCGTACCGCGCTGCCCTGAACCGTTCGCCGGGTGGCCGAGAAAGGGCCGCTCATTTCGCGCGCGGCTTGAGCACGATTCGCCGATCGCGGGCTATGCACAACCGCTAGTCGTCGCTCGTATAAATCGCCTGGACCTGCTTGGCGGTCGGAAAATTCTCGACCATGAGCTCAAGCTGACAGCCGGGCTCATGCGGCGTCTTGTAGCCGCGCTCGATAAAGCTCGGCTCCACGAGGTTGTTGTAGCGCAGGCTGAGCGCGAGCCTGATGCGCTGGTCGCCTTGCGCGCCGGTACGATGGACCAGGAATCCCGAGAATGCCACCACGTCGCCCGGCTCGACCATGACCGGCACATAGTCCTCGTCGCGAACACCCGTGTCGTTCACCGCCGGGGTCACAGGGTGCGGTACCGTATCGAGCAGACCCTGGCGATGCGAGCCTGGGACCACTTCGAGCGGATAGGAAGCCGCATCGATAGCCGTTAGCGGCAGCCAAATGACGCAGCCATCGAGGCTGCCTTGCATGGTGCGCCAATCCTGATGGGGCGGGGCTTTGTCAACGCCGCCCGCGTGGCACAGATCGTCGGTCATGAAATGGCAGCTCGGCCCGCTCGCCAGCACTGGCTCGCTCAGGCCAAGCTCGCGCAGCAGTTTCAGCAGCGGCGGGCTGACGGCCAGCGCGTTGAGCGCGGGGAGGCGCTGGCACTGGCGCAGGGCCGCGCGATAGGCCTCGACGCTGACGCCGAACAGACTGATCAGATTAGCTCGCCACAACCGACCTGGGTGGCGAAATCGTGGACCGGCAGGCTCTGGGCGCGGAGCAGATGAGCGAAAACGCGCGCCAGGTCGGCGCGCACGCTCGCGATCGCCGAGGTAGAAAACAGACCGTCCGCGATGACATAACCATCGCGGGCGTAACGGCCGAGGCGCTCGGAAACGGGGACCAGTTGTGGCTGCACCAGCGTCAACCTTCGCTTAACGATCGCGGCCTTGCAGTCCCTTGATAGCCGAGCCTCCTTTACAATCTGTGAAACAAGGGCCGCCGAATCTCAGGTCGCGGCGCCACGCCTGACCGCTGTTTCGAGATTTGGCAGGAACACAGCGACCAAGCCGATTGCCGGCAAATACGAACACACCCGATAGACGAACTCGATGCTGGTCAGATCGGCCAATTCGCCCAGCGCGCCCGCGCCAATGCCGCCCATGCCGAAGGCAAGGCCGAACAAAAGGCCGGAGATCGCGCCGACGCGCCCGGGCAACAGCTCCTGGCCGTAGACCACGATGGCAGCGAAGGCCGACGAGATGATCAGGCCGATCACGATGCTGAGCACGATGGTCCAGCTCAAACCGGCATATGGCAGGATCAGCGTGAATGGCAACACGCCGAGAATCGAGCCCCAGATCACATATTTGCGGCCGAACCGATCACCGATCGGCCCGCCGACAAAGGTGCCCGCGGCCGAGGCACCGAGAAAGACGAACAGATAGATCTGCGCGCTCTGGACCGAGATTTGGAATTTCTCGATCAGATAGAACGTGTAATAGCTGCCGATGCTGGCCGTGTAGAAGAATTTCGAGAAAATCAGCGCCAATAATATGCAGAGCGCAAACCACACTTTGCGTCTCGGCAGAGGCGAGCGCTCGGCAACCGAGCCAGCCCGTCCGGCGCCACGTGGCACATAGTTTCGTTTGTACCAGCCGCCGACCGAGATCAACAGCACGATGCCGGCGAACGCAACGATCGAAAACCACGCGATACTGCCCTGGCCGCGCTGTAGCACCACGAACGCCGCAAGCAGCGGCCCGATCGCAGAGCCGACACTGCCGCCGACCTGAAACAGCGATTGCGCGAAGCCGTGCCGTCCGCCCGACGCCATGCGCGCCACGCGCGAGGCCTCGGGATGGAACACTGACGAGCCCATGCCGATCAACGCGGCGGCGAGCAATATGAGGCCGAACCGATCGGCCATCGAGAGCACGACCAGGCCAACCAGAGTCAAGCCCATGCCGATAGCGAGCGAATAAGGCCGCGCCCGGCGATCGGCATAAAGCCCAATCACCGGCTGCAAAACCGACGCGATCAATTGATAGGCCAGCGTAATCAGGCCGATCTGCCCGAAATCGAGCGCCAGACTGCCTTTCAGCATCGGATAGATCGCGGGCAGCAGCGACTGCAGCATGTCGTTGATCAGGTGACAGGTGCTGATCGCCACCAGAACTCTGAGAACGGGGCCGTCCAGATACCGCCTTGGGGCCGCCGCCGCTGTTTCGCTCAAGCCATACTCCTCGTGGACGCGAGGCCCGCCCCGTCCATTGGGGCAGGCCTAGCATGGCGTGGCTGGCACGGACAAGGAGAGGCGGGCGCCGTCGGCTCGCTTCCGCGCTTGATCTACCGCCACCGTCGCCATTACCCTCGATCCAGCGCAAACGCCGAGACGCCCAGACGCAGGAGTGGATCATGGCCGCCGAAAGCACCGCCTATTTCGAAGGGCGCTATATGCCTTTGACCGAAGCGAAGATCTCGATCTTCGACCCTGTGGTGACCAAGAGCGACATCGTGTTCGATGTCGTGTCGACCTGGGATCGCACGTTCTTCCGGCTCGACGATCACATCGAGCGCTTCGAGAATTCATGCAAGGCAGTACGCATTCGCCCGCCGGTCAGCGCCACGGAGATAGCGCGCATTTCGGCTGAATGTGTCGACAGGTCCGGTTTAGACAATTCGTGCGTCTTCATGTGCGGCACACGCGGCAAATATAAGGGTGGTGCCGCGCTTGGCGATCCGCGCGAATGCGAGAATGGCTTTTATGCCTATGCGGTGCCTTATTACTGGGTGGTTGCGCGCGAGCGGGCGGAGAGCGGCGTGCATCTCCATATCGCCGAAACACGCCGCGCCCCCAATGAGGCGATCGATCAGCGCGCGAAGAATTTCAACCGCATGGATCTGACCAAGGCAACCTTCGAGGCGCTCGACCATGGCGCCGACGCCTCCGTGCTGCTCTCGATGGATGGCAATTTGACGGAAGGGCCAGGGTTCAATGTCTGGATCGTGCGCGGTAAGACGCTGCTGACGCCGGGCGATAATTTGCTCGAGGGCATCACGCGCCGCACGGTCTTCGATCTTGCCCAGGAAGCGGGGCTCCGAACGGAGGCGACCGATCTCAAGCCGGACGATCTCTTGAACGCGCCCGAGGTCTTCATCTCATCGACCGCGGGCGGTATCATGCCCGTGACTCGCATCAATGATCGCCCGCTCGGCAATGGCGCGCCGGGCATCACGACCGGGCAAATCAAGACCCGCTATTGGGACAAACGCAAAGCGGGTTGGCACGGCAGGCGGGTCGACGACCTGATCAAGCACTGAGGCCCGCGGCCACAAACGCCGACCATTGGGAATTGTCAATGACGCAAGGAATGCGGGTCGGCATCGTCGGTGTCGGCTTTATGGGGCATGGCATCGCTAAGAATGTTCTGAAGCACGGCCACCAACTGACATTCCTGAATCACCCGGGCAATCAACCGGTCGCCGATTTGGTCGCGGCTGGGGCGGCGCGCACGGATTCGGCCGCCATGCTCGCCGCGGCTAGCGAGGTGATCATTCTTTGCGTGACCGGCAGCCCACAGGTCGAAGACGCCATGTTTCGGCAGGATGGCGTGCACGGCGGCCTCAAGCGCGGCGCCATCGTTCTCGACTGTACAACCGCGATCCCGACTTCGACCGCAAAGGTGGCGAAGGCCATCGAGGCGGCTGGCGCGCGATATCTCGACACCGCGATGACGCGAACCTCGAAAGAGGCCGAGGAGGGTCGCATCGGGTTGATCGTCGGGGGCGAGGAGGCGCTGTTCAACGAAGTTGAACCGTTGCTACGCTGCTTCGCCGAGAGCATCACCTATGCCGGCCCAGTTGGCAGCGGCCACAAACTGAAGCTGCTGCACAATTTCGTTTCGCTCGGTTTTGCCGCTCTGCTCTCCGAGGCGACCGCGTGCGCCCAGCGCGCGGGCGTCGATTCGCGGGTTTTCCTCGACGTGCTGGAGAAGGGCGCGGGCGATGGCGTGGTCTATCGCCGGCTGAAGCCGTTCATTGAGACCGGCGACGCGTCGGGGTTGCGCTTCACCATCGCCAATGCGCTGAAGGATTTGTCCTACTACAACGCCATGGCCGGCGATGCGGGCGCCCATCGCGCGATCGCCGAAGCGGCTCGCCACACGTTTGAGGTCGCCGCCGAGAGCGGCCACGCTCAGGCTCTCGTGCCGGAGCTGATCGCCGCGCTGGCGAAACACTCTTAGGCGGAACGCGCTCCAACCGCGGTGAGCTCCGCCCGAATTCGCCGTGCGGCTCCGGCGGGGTTCGGTGCACCGGTGATCGGTCGGCCGATGACCAAGACATCGGCGCCGGCCTGCGCCGCCTCGGTGGGCGTCATGACTCGCTTCTGATCGCCGGTCGCGGCCCAATCGGGGCGAATACCGGGCACGACCAGCTCGAGGGCGGGGCCGAGCGCCTGGCGCAGCGCCACGATTTCTCTTGGCGAGCACACCGCGCCGTCGATTCCCGCGCTCTTGGCCAGCGTGGCCAGGCGCACCACCTGCGCCTCGGGCTCGGAGGCGATGGCTTGGGCCGCGAGATCGCCGGCGTCGAGGCTGGTCAGCACGGTCACGGCCAGGAGCTTGGGGCGCGCCACACCGCGTTTCGCCGCTTCGTCGCTCGCCGCCTCGATCGCCGCCTGCATCATGGCGACGCCGCCGCCGGCATGGAGCGTGAGGTATTTGGGCGCGAGCGCCGTCGCGCTCCTGACCGCGCCCGCCACCGTATTCGGGATGTCGTGCAATTTGAGGTCGAGGAAGATCGGCCGGCCCAGCGCCTTGAGCGCTTCTACCCCAGCCGGTCCCTCGGCGACGAAGAATTCGAGCCCGAGCTTGAAACCGTCGACCTCGTTGATGAGGGGTCGCGCCAACGCAAGCGCCGCGTCGCGCGAGGCGACATCAAGCGCGCAATAGAGAAGCGGCATGGCGGCACGGTTTGATTCGGTCACGGCGCATCCTGTTGTAGAGTGTCGCCCAATAAAAGCGACGTTTTCGACTGGAGCGAAGGATGCCCGATATGCCTGCTGAAATCACCGCCCGTGCGCTTTTGGACGCCGGTGCGTTCCTGATCCGCCCGGAGCAGCCCTTCAGGCTCACTTCGGGCCTCTTGGCGCCGTTCTATGTCAACTGCCGTCAGATTCTGTTTCATCCCGAGCCGCGCGGGCGCATCGCCGATGCGCAGGCCGTCGCGATCCACAAGGCGCTGCCGGGCGATGCGGTCGAGATCATCGCGGGCGGCGTGACCGCGGGCGTGCCGTTCGCCACCATGGTCGCCGATAGGCTGACGCTTCCACTCGTCTATGTGCGGCCCGAACCGAAGGAACACGGCACCGGGGCGCAAATCGAAGGCGGCGACGTTTCGGGCAAACGCGTGCTTCTGGTCGAGGACCTGATCACGACGGCCGGCAGTATTTTGAAGTTCGTCGGCGCGCTGCGCGCGGCAGGTGCGCTAGTCGATCACGTCTCGGTGGTCTTCACTCGCGCGGGCGACAGCGCACGAACCGCGCTCACCGAGGCCGGGCTGCGCCTGCACGCGCTGTGCGAGCTCGACACGCTGCTCGAGGTCGCGCTCAAAGCCGGCATAATTGATCAGGCGAAATTGGCCGACGTGCGCGCTTTCCTCGCCGACCCCGAAAGCTGGTCGAAGCGTCGCGGAATGATGTGAGAAGCGACCCCTCCCTCTTGGCCGCCAGGGGAGGGGCGCTTTCCGCTATTCCGCCGCGGTCGCGAAGGTTGCCTTCTTCTTGAACTGCTCGGCCTCGGTCGAGTCTTTCAGCGCGGTGGTGGACGACGCGCCGCCCGAGATCGCCATCGAGATCGCGTCGAAATAGCCGGTGCCGACCTCGCGCTGATGGCGCGTCGCGGTATAGCCATTGGCCTCGGCCGCGAACTCGGCCTCTTGCAGCTCGCAATAGGCGCCCATGCCGCGCTCGCGATAGCCGCGCGCGAGCTCGAACATGCTGTGATTGAGGCTATGGAATCCGGCCAGCGTGACGAACTGGTATTTGTAACCCATCGCGCCGATTTCGCGCTGGAAGCGCTCGATGGTCGCGACATCGAGATTGGCGCGCCAATTGAACGAGGGCGAGCAATTATAGGCGAGCAGCTTGCCGGGGAACTTCTTGTGCATGGCCTCGGCGAAGGTCTTCGCCTGATTGAGGTTCGGCTTCGACGTTTCCATCCAGATCAGATCGGCATAGGGCGCGAAGGCAAGCCCGCGCGCGACGCAGCGCGCCATCGCGTCGCCCTCGTTTTGACGCAGACGATAGAAGCCTTCTGGCGTGCGCTCGTCCGTAATGAACGGCCGATCGCGCTCATCGACGTCGCTGGTCAAAAGCTGCGCGCTTTCGGCGTCGGTGCGCGCGACGATCAACGTCGGCACGCCCATAGTATCGGCGGCAAGACGCGCGGCATTCAGGTTGCGAATATGGGCCTGAGTCGGGATCAGAACCTTGCCGCCCATGTGGCCGCATTTCTTCTCTGACGCGAGCTGGTCCTCATAGTGGACGCCGGCGGCGCCCGCCTCGATGTAGTTCTTCATCAGCTCGAAGGCATTCAGCGGCCCGCCGAAACCGGCCTCGGCGTCGGCGACGATGGGTGCGAACCAGTCGATCGAACCCTTGCCTTCGCAATGCTGGATCTGGTCGGCGCGCTGCAGCGCCTTGTTGATGCGCCGGCACAATTCGGGGCCGCTATCGGCCGGGTAAAGGCTTTGGTCGGGGTAGGTCTGGCCCGCCGTGTTGGCGTCCGCCGCGACCTGCCAGCCCGAGAGATAGATCGCCTTCAGCCCGGCGCGCACCATTTGCACGGCCTGATTGCCGGTCATCGCGCCGAGCGAGTGGACATAGTCGCTGCCCTTGAGCAGAGCCCAAAGCTTGTTCGCGGTGTGCTCGGCAAGCGTGTGGGAAACGCGCAATGAGCCACGCAGCCTCGCGACATCGCCCGGCGAATAGTCCCGCGTGATGCCGTCGAAACGGCCCAGCGGCGCGGTTGGAACGAGCGAGTCAAAGGGGGTGGTCATGGCACGTCTCCTTTTTTGAGCTTCTAGGGGGCCGCTGGTTTGGCCCCGATCAACAGGTCATAGGCAGGCAAGGTGAGGAACTCAGCGAAATCGTCACCGGTCGAGAGCTCGGCGAAAAGCGCGATGGCGTCGTCGTATCGACCATTGGCGAAACGTTCGGGGCCGACCTCGGCCTTGATCGCATCGGCTTCGCGGGCGAGCGCGGCATCGAACAGCGCACGATCGATCGCGCGACCATCGTCGAGCTTGGCGCCATGGCGCAGCCACTGCCACACCTGCGCGCGGCTGATCTCGGCGGTCGCGGCGTCTTCCATCAAATTGTAGAGCGGCACGCAACCTTGGCCGCGCAGCCAAGCCTCGATGTATTGAATGCCGACCGAGATGTTCTGGCGCAGGCCGGTCTCGGTGATCGAGCCTTCGGGCAGCGCGATCAAATCCGTCGCCGTTACAACCAGATTGTCGAGCGTGCGACTGAGTTGGTTCGTCGTCGTCATGTGTGCGTCGAACACGGCCTTCGCGATCGGCACGAGGCCGGGATGCGCGACCCAGGTGCCGTCATGGCCGTCGCCGACCTCGCGCTCCTTGTCGGCGCGTACCTTGCCAAGCGCGGCGTCGTTCGCGGCCGCGTCGCTCTTGATCGGGATTTGCGCCGCCATGCCACCCATCGCATAGGCGCCGCGCCGATGGCAGGTTTGGATCAGGAGTTGGCTATAGGCCCTGAGGAACGGGCGCATCATGGTCAGGCTGGTGCGATCCGGCAGCACGAACTCAGGCCGATTCCGAAATTTCTTGATGAAGCTGAAGATGTAGTCCCAGCGGCCGCAATTGAGGCCGACGATATAGTCGCGCAGCTCGTAGAGGATCTCGTCCATCTCGAAGGCGGCGAGAATGGTTTCGATCAAGACCGTGCAGCGGGTCGAGCCGTGCGCGATGCCGAGCTCGGTTTCGGCGAAAGCGAAGACTTCGGCCCACAGGCGTGCCTCGCGATGGCCTTCGAGCTTCGGCAGATAGAAATAGGGGCCGCTGCCGCGTTTCACGAGCTCGGCCGCATTGTGGAAGAAGAACAGACCGAAATCGAGCAGGGAGCCCGACATCGGCTGGCCGCCGACGCGCACATGCGCCTCGGGCAAATGCCAGCCACGCGGGCGCACCATCAACGTCGCGATCGCCGGGTTCAACGCATAGTGCTTGCCGCTTGCCGGATCGGTGAAATTGATCGTGCGCCGCACCGCCGCGCGCAGGTTGATTTGGCCTTCGATCACATTGGCCCAGGTCGGCGCGCTGGCGTCTTCGAAGTCGGCCATGAAGACGTTGGCGGTGGAGTTGAGCGCGTTGATCACCATCTTGCGGTCGATCGGCCCGGTGATCTCGACGCGGCGGTCCATCAGGTCGGCGGGGATCGACGCGGTGTGCCAAGCGCCTTCGCGAATAGCTTTTGTTTCGACGAGAAAGCCCGGCCTCTCGCCCCGGTCGAGCGCCTGTTGGCGAACCACGCGCTGGTCAAGCAGCGCGCGCCGCGCCGCGCCGAACTTGTGCTCGAGGGCCGCGACGAAAGCGAGCGCGTCGGGCGTCAAGATGTCGCCATAGCCCGGCGCGAGCGCGCCGGTTAGCGTGACCCCGGTCGGCACGACGTGGAGCTCTGTCGAGGGAACGATCGGACGGGCGGTAGCAGGCATCTGAGCGGCTCCTTTTGTTGCGCCGCAACGTGCCGAGATCATCGGCGTTTATTGCGGAGCTGTCCATAAGTCATTGATATAAAAAAGGATCACATGTACGCGTGGAAAATTTATCACCAGTCAATTTGTAAATCTTGTCAATTTCATTGCGTCGCGACATAATGCCTCATGGCTGAACGGAAAGTCATGGTCGGACAACGGGTTCGCCGGCTCCGGCGGGAGCGCGGCCTGACCCAGGCGCAGATGGCGGAGCGCCTTGGCGTCTCGACCAGTTACCTTAATTTGATCGAGCGCAATCAGCGCCCGGTCACGGTCCAATTCTTGCTCAAGCTCGGTCAGGTCTTCGATATCGACCTGCAGCGCTTCGCCGCCGATGACGAGGCGCGCGTCTTCGCCCTGCTCACGGAGGTCTTTTCCGACCCGCTCTACGCCCGCCACGAGCTTGCCACGCAAGATATCCGCGATATGGCCGCGTCGAGCCCGCTGCTCGGCGAGGCCGTCTTCACGCTCTACCGCGCCTATCGCGAGCTGCTGGCCAACACGATGAGCGGCGCAGAACAGCTGAGCGATCGGCCGCACGAGCCGATCGCGGCGCTCGCGCCGTTTCCTGGAGAGGAGGCGCAGGACTTCTTCCAGGCCAATGACAATTATTTCGGCGCGCTCGAGGAGGCCGCTGAAGGGCTATGGAAGGACGCGCAGTTCGACAAGGATACGCTCGAGGAAAGCTTGAAGCAGCACCTTGAGCGCACGCACGCGATCAAGGTCAAGATTCTGCCGCACGAGGTGATGGATGACACGGTGCGCCGCTTCGACCGGCATGGTCGCCGCATCCTCTTGTCGGAGGTTTTGGCGCCGGCCGGCCGCACCTTTCAACTGGCCTATCAGACTGCCTTGCTCAGTCTCGGCGAGCCGATCGATCGCCTGATCGAGGGCTCGAACAATTCATCACCCGAGGCGCGGCGCGTGCTTCGCATCGGTCTCGCCAATTATGTCGCGGGCGCGCTCGTCATGCCCTACGAGCGCTTTCACGAGGCCGCTCTCGCGCTGCGTTACGACATCGACCGTCTGACCCAGCGCTTCCAGGCCAGCGTCGAGCAGGTCGCCTATCGCATGACGACGCTGCAGAAGCCCGGCGCCAAGGGCATGCCGCTCTTTTTTGTGCGCATGGATTGCGCCGGCAATGTCTCGCGTCGCTATAGCGCGGCGGGCTTTCACTTCGCGCGTTTCGGCGGGCTGTGTCCGCGCTGGGGCATCCATCGCACCTTCCGCACGCCGGGCGAAACCCGCGTCGAAGTCGTGCAAATGCCGGATGGCGCGACCTATTTCACCGTGGCGCGGCTGGTCGAACGGCCGGGCGCCGGCCATGCCATGCCATCGCAACAATTCGTGGTCGCGCTCGGCTGCGACATCGCCCATGCCGGGCAAATGGTCTATTCGGATCGCGTTGCTTTGAATGCCAGTAACCTCGCCACACCGATCGGCGTGAACTGTCGGCTGTGCGACCGGATCGATTGCAACCGGCGCGCCTTTCCGCCGCTCAACCGTCGTCTGGTGATCGACGAGAACCATCTCGGTTTCGCGCCGTATTTCTTTACCTGAAGCGATGCGTTGTCGGCCGCGGGCACGCGATCGTGGCAGCGAAACCGCGACGGGGTCGGCAAAGCCGTGTAAAACAGACGCGCACAAATCATAGCGTTCCCGCCATGGCCGAACCGCTTCGACGCACCATCATTTCCGTCCTGCCCCTGTTCGCGGGCCTGGCGCTGCTTGTCATCGGCCACGGCCTACAGAACACGCTGCTGCCGCTGCGCGCGTCGGCCGAAGGCACTATCGCGCGTGACGTCGGCTTTCTGATGTCGGCCTATTATGTCGGCTTTGTCGCGGGCTGCGTCGTCGTGCCACGGGTCGTGCAAAACACGGGGCACGTCCGCACCTTCGCGAGCTTTGCCGCGCTCGGCGCCGCGATCGCGCTCGGCTACGGCCTGTTCATCAACCCGATCTACTGGGGCGTGCTGCGCGCCCTCAACGGCTTCTGTTTCGCCGGGCTTTTCATGGTGATCGAAAGCTGGTTGAACGAACGTGTCGCCGACGAGGCGCGCGGCCGCATGAACTCATTCTACCGGGTGGTCGATTTGGCGGCGCTCACCGGCGGTCAGGCTCTGATCGTCGTCGCGCCGGTGCTGAGCCATCAGCCATTCATGTTCGTCGCCATCGCGATAGCGCTCGCGCTGGTTCCGGTCACGCTCTCTGCGTCCTCGGCGCCCATGCCGATCGCCACTGCGCGGCTCCCCTTTGGTGCGCTGTTCCGCGCCTCGCCGATCGGCGTCGTCGGCTGTCTGGCCATCGGCCTTTCCAATGGCGCCTTTTGGAGCCTGGGTCCGCTCTTCGCCATCGGCGAGGGTCGTGACGAGGGTTTCGTCGCGGCGTTCATGGGCCTGGCCGTGATCGGTGGCGCGGTCGCGGCCTATCCGATCGGCATTGTGTCGGACCGGCTCGACCGCCGCCGCATCATCGCCGTTGCGATGTTCGCGACGACTTGCGCCGCGGCTTTGCTCGCGCTCGCCGAGATCTATTGGCACGACGCGCTTTTGCCGCTCGTGGCGCTCTATGGCGGCGCCATGTTGCCGCTCTATTCGCTCTGCGTCGCGCACACCAACGATCGACTCGCGGCGGGCCAATTCGTCTATGCGAGCCGCGGTCTGTTGCTTGTCTTCGGTGTTGGCGCGAGCATCGGCCCGAGCGTTGCGGCGGCGCTCGTCCAGGGTCTCGGCCCGTGGGCGCTGTTCGGCTATACCGGGGTAGTGTTCGGCTTGGCCGGCTGCTTCACGCTCTACCGCATCGTGCGGCGCGAACCTGCCATAGCGAGTGAGCCGGTCGGCTATGCCGGCCTGACCGGCACGACCCCGAGCGCCTTTACGCCGGAGCCGCAAGGCGCGCCGTCCGCCGAAATATTGGCGCCCGATTCGGAGACCCCGGTCGATGAAATCGCGCCCGCCGCGGAAGGGCGCACTGAGCCGGCGCGTGAGTAAGCCCTTGCTCGTGCCGCGTCAATTGGCGATGGCGCCGGTGCATACGATGGTCGTTGGCTTATCGCATTCGCCCTTGAGAAAGCGGCTGCGCTGCTGCCATTGCCAGGCACGAACCGCGTCATAGGGCCGCTCGGCATAGGCTTCGATGAAATCGGCGGGGCCGATGACCTGGGCGCGGCGCACGATGCCTTCGCCAACCGCGAGCGCCAAGGCCGAATCACCTTCGAAAACCAGTTGGCGCGGATCGACCATGATATGGAAGCCGAGCCCGACCGCATCGCGGATCGTGGTCGGGCCGAAGAAAGGCAGCACGACATAAATGCCATCGCCTACGCCCCAGCGATGCAGCGTTTGGCCGAAATCGGATTTATGCGCGGGCAGGTTCATCGAGGTGGCGACGTCGAACAGGCCGAGAATGCCGAAGGTGGTATTGAAGATGAAGCGGCCGAGCGCGATGCCCGCGCGCTCAAACTCGAGTTGAAGGAGATCATTGATCATGGTCATCGGCAGGCCGAGATTGTCGTAAGCGCGGCCCAACGCGTCTTCCGCTGGATCGGGCATGATGGCCTTGTAGGTCAGCGCGATCGGCTCGAACAATATGTAGTCGAAGGTGCCATTGACGTAGAAGATCGCCTTGTTGATTGGCTCGAGCGGATCGATCTCGGCATAACCGTCGGCCCCGCCTTCCTCGGGTAGGATCGGGTAGTCGGCCGGCCGCTCCGAGACCGGGATGAACGGCGTGCCATTCGGCGGTGAATCGAGAAAGATCACGGTGTCGTAGACCGCGTGGGTTTTCTTCTTCTTCGGCGGCCGGCCGTCCTCGCCATAGCGTGTGGTTGGATCCGGCAGCGCCGCGGCCGCGATCATTTGTCTGCGCCAGTCGGGATTGGCGTCGAGTTTCGCACCGAGTTCGGGGAAGCGCGCGCGGACCTGCTCTAGCAGCACGTCGCGGCCCTTCGGATCGGCCTCGATCGCCGCCTCGACATAGACGAGCCCCAGCGCGGGCTCTCGCTCGATCGCCGCGAGCACCGTCTGGTTGAGCAAGCGATTGCCCTGCTTGTCGTTCGGCGCGTTGCGCCCCGACCGACCGTCGTCGAGCGCGCGACCAGCGACTGATGCGCCCACGATCTCGCCGATCGTCTCGCCCGGCAGCGCGGAGCCCATCGCCGCCTCGACCGGGTTCAGCATCGCGACAATCGGCGTCGCGATGAGAGCAAGCATGAGGATGAGAGACTTAGGCATTGTTGGCATGCTCCAGAGCGAGACGATAGGTCGCGGGATCGACATTGCCGCCCGAAGCGACCACGACAACCGTGCGGCCCGCGATCTCGACCTTTTTCGCGAGCACGGCGGCGAGCGCGATCGCGCCGCCCGGCTCGATCACCAGTTTGAGGTCCGCGAACCCGGCTGCCATGGCGCGAAACACCTCGGCGTCGCTGACCACGAGGCCGCCGGCGAGTCGCGCCTGATTGATCGGGAAGGTGATCTCGCCGGGCTCGGCGGCGAGCAAGGAATCGCACAGCGTCTTGACGCTGGGGTCCGGCGCCTTGAGTCGCGCGCCGGCCGCGAGCGAGAGGGCGTGGTCATGCCAGCCAAACGGTTCGGCAGCATAGATTTTGGCGCCGCAGCTTTCCGCCTCGAGACCAAGCGCGGTGCCGGCGATCAACCCGCCGCCGCCCGCCGGCACGACAACCAGATCGGGCGCGATGCCTTTGGCGCGACATTCCGTCGCGATCTCGAGCCCTATCGTGCCCTGGCCCGCGATCACCATCGGATCGTCATAGGGCTTGACCAGCGTCATGCCGCGTTCGGCCGCGAGCGTTCGTCCGATTGCCTCGCGATCGTCATGGATCCGATCGTAAAACACGATCTCGGCGCCCTGCCGACGCGTGCCGGCGACCTTGATCGCCGGCGCATCCTTCGGCATCACGATGACCGCCCGCGCGCCGCATAGTTTGGCCGCGGCGGCGACCGCCTGGGCGTGATTGCCGGACGAATAGGCGACCACGCCGCGCGCGAGGGCCGGCTTGTCGAGCCGGCTGATGCGGTTGAAGGCGCCGCGAAATTTGAAGCTGCCGGTGCGCTGCAGCGGCTCGGCCTTGACGTAAAGCCGGCAGCCGAGCGCCTCGCTCAAGGCCTCCGCGTGGAGCATTGGCGTTCGCGTCGCCACGCCTTCGATCTGACGCGCCGCCGAACGCACGTCATCGATGCCCGGCGACATGGTCGGCATGGGCCTGTCAGAAGCGGGCAAGGAAGCCATCGATCGCCTCGCTAGATTCAGGTTCGTCGAGCAGCGGCATGTGACCGACCCCCGCCACGGTGACCGCCAACAGGTCGGGCTTCGCCGTTTTCATGCGTTCAAGCGTTTGCTCGGTCAGGATACGCGAAACCGCACCACGCAAGACCAGCGTCGGCACCGCGCGCAGCGTGCCGAACAGGCGCCACAGATCCGGCGTATCAGAGCTTCCGCCGCCGCGCATCATGGCCTTGAGCGGCTGGCCGATCGCCGGGTCGAAGTCGAGCCGCAACGAGCCGTCCGGCGCTTCGCTATAGCTCTGACGCGCGAGGCGGAGCCAGGTTGCATCATCTTGGCGTGCCCAATCGCGGCCGAGCAACTCGCGGCCGTGGCGTGCCGCCGCGTCCCAGCTCGGTTGGGGCCGATGTTCGGCGATATAGCCTGCGATCGTGTCGATCTCGCCCGGGTCGACCTCGGGTCCGACATCATTCAAAATGACGCCTACGAGCGAGCGCGGCCGCGCGGCACCGAGCCCCATCGCCAAGAATCCGCCGAACGAAGCGCCCAACACGATCGCCCGCGCCATGCCGAGCGCGTCGAGCAGATCGATCACGTCCTCGAGCAGGGATGTCGGCGAGTAACGAGTAGGGTCGGTGGTGCGAGGCGAGCGGCCGCGTCCGCGCAGGTCGGGGCAAACAACGCGCCGGCTGCCGGCGTGACGCAAAGCGACCTCATGGAAATCGCGCGAATCGCGCGTGAAGCCGGGCAGGCAAAACAACGGCGTTCTCGAGTCAAGCGGCTCGCCATAGTCGCGCACATAAAGCGCCGCGCCATCGCGTGCCGAAACGGTGCGCTCCCGATAAGAGCGCGCGCGTGAGATGACCGCGTCACTCAAGGCGTCACCTCGTACTGATCGCCGTTGACGACGATGCGAAAGATCACGTAGACGACGTGTCCGTTGTCGTCCTGGCCGCTATAGGTGTAGGCGAAAGTTTCCTCGGGCCCGAGGGGCTCGATCACCGCGTTCTCACGCACGAACGACTGATTCGCCTCGATCCGGTAATTGACCGGCTGGCCGTTGCAGACGCCCGAGGTGAAACAAACCTGACCCTGGGTCAGCGTGACGCCGACGCCACCGCTTTCGATGAACGCCCGATCATGGAGGAAGCGGAACGCGACCGCAGTCTTTTCGACCCTGACATTGCGGAGTTCGACGGAAACGCGCCCGCTTGCCTTGCCTTCCGCCGCGCCAGCAAACCCGCCAAGGCAAATCGCCAAGGCGAACGCCGGAAGCGCCGTCCCAAGCCAAACCGCATGCCTTGTCAAATCGTACTCGCCCCAATCGCAACCATTGGTCGGACGAGGCTACACGGCGCCGGGTTGTCCGCCAAGTGCCGCTTCAGCAAACCGTCTTGAGCGTCGTCGCGCGGGCCAATAGCTTCGGTTTCGCCTTGCAACGCGCTGCAACCGCCACTGGTGCGACTCCACGTATCAGGTCACGTTCGAGCCGTGCGCCGCTGCTTGGTTGGCCCAGCCGCCAGCGATAGACCTGCACGCCCTCGAGGACGCGCTGGACATAGTTGCGGGTCTCCTCGAAGGGGATCGATTCGATCCAGTCGATCGGGTCGACCGCGCTGTCGCTCAGCGGACTTCCGTTCGCCTCGATCCAACGACGAACATTGGCGGGGCCGGCATTGTAGGACGCGATCGCGAGAACGTAGGAGCCGTCGAAGCCGTCGATCAAGTTGGCAAGATAATGGCTACCAAGCTGAACATTGAGCGCGGGTCGTCGGGTCAGGTCGGCGTCGCGCACCTTGACGCCGAGCTTCTTCGCGACTTGTTGCGCGGTCGCCGGCATGAGCTGCATCAGACCGAGCGCGCCGGCGGAGCTCTTCGCCTTGGGGTCGAACTGGCTCTCTTGGCGCGCGATCGCGAGCACGAGCGGGTGCTCGAGGCGCGGGTCGGCCTCGATCAATGGCAAGTCGGCGACCGGGTAGAGCGCATTGACCGAAACGAAGCCGCGCGAGGCGGCGAGCTTCGCCGCGCGCACCGCAAGGTCCGGCCGGCCGATGTCGATCGAGACGGTCGCGATCAGAACATGGTCGGCAGCGCTTCGGGCGAGTTCGCCCAACCTAAGAATGAACGGCGTCACCAACTCGTCCTCGCCAAGCAGTGCCAACATGCGTGCGGCACTCAGCAGCTCATGGCCCGGCAACGTATCCTCGCGGCTTGCCACTTCACCGACGGCGGCGTCGAGCAAAGCTTGGTTCTTGCCATGAATGTGGGCGGCCGCCAGCTGGCCGTAATAGCTTGCCGGCCAGGCCGCCGCGCGCTCAAACCAAGCCTTCGCGTCGATCGCGTTGTTTGACGCCTCGGCGGCACGGCCTGCCCAATAGGCCGCGCGCGCCAGGCTGATCGGCGCGCTGACGCCCTCATGCATGCGCGTGAAATGCACAAGTGCCGTCTTGGCGTCGCCGCGATGACGGAGCGCGATCCAGCCGGCCAACCATTCGGCATCGGCGAACGCGCTGCCTCCGGTCAGTCCATGGGTTGCGACAAGCCGATAAGCGTCGCGCGTGGCGCCTTTTTCGAGCGCATCGCGCGCCAGAATTCGGCGCTCCTGCCACCATAGGTTGGCGTGATCGTCGACCGCTTTGACGCCGATCAGAAGCGCGCGTGCCTCGTCATCCTTTTCCTTTAGTCGGCGCCAGCGCACGCGCTCATAGGTCAGCCCGGGATCACGCTTGAGCTTTGCCGGAACCTTGGCGAGCAGTTTGGGTGCGTTCTTGGTTCCGGCGCGCAGTGCTATGCGAGCCTCGGCGAGCGCTTCGGCGCCGTCGTCGACGAACGGGAAGAGGCGACGGGCGGCGGTCGCCTTGTCTTCCCAGACGAGGCGATTGAGGCGCGCCCAGTGGTCCGCCGGTCGAAGCAGGTCGCGATAGCGCGCCAGAAATTCTTTCTCTTCGTCGGCGCCGAAATCGTCTTCGAGCCAACTCAGCCGTGCAAACTGCGCGGCGCGCCCTGGCTGGTTCGAGTTGAGCGCGGCCTCGACCAGCTGCGCCCGCCCATCGCGCGTGATCGGGTCCTTGTGTTCGAACCAGGCGAGCACGGTCGCATAGGTGATGCCGAGTGCCATGGCGCGCTCGGCGCTGGCCTCGATGCGGTCGAGATTGGGCCAATCAGGATTTTCCGAAATGAACGCCGCAACATCGCTGAAGGACGCTTCCGAGTCGTCGCGCCGATAGTCAAGCCACCGCGCGATCTTGAGCGGCAATGGACTGATTGCCCGGCCGGCGATCTTTCGGGCACGCGCATAATCCTTTCCTTCGGTCGCGGTGAGCGCGTCGCGCAGGATGGTGAAATCGTCCTTGGACGACGGTGGCGGCAATGGCTCGACGGCCAAGGCGGCGCGACCGAGCAAGATCGCCGCGAGCAGGATCAAGATGAAATGGGCGGCCCGGTGCGCCCCGGAGGGACTCCCGGGGCGGCGCCGGGGCAGCCCGCCGCGATTGAAATTCGATTCCATGATCCCTCGATGATAGTGACGCATCGTGCCGGTGCAACCCCATGCCCGGCGGCGCCATATCTTGTGGAGCGACGGGGCTGCCTCTATGCTCGCTCTCAACTGTAGAAAAATCGTTACACTGGAGCGCGTCTTCGATGTTCAAGGGCTATTTTACGGCGCTGATCACGCCCTTCAGGAACGGCAAAGTCGACGAGGCGGC
Source organism: Rhizobium sp. Q54 (assembly GCA_945892755.1). Lineage (GTDB taxonomy): Bacteria > Pseudomonadota > Alphaproteobacteria > UBA828 > UBA828 > SHWC01. Next base: position 42,763 of record CAMDDO010000019.1, read on the forward strand.
CTATCGCGCGCTGATCGACTGGCAGATCGCGGAAGGCATAGGCGGCCTTGTGCCCTGCGGCACGACGGGAGAATCGCCGACTCTCAGCCATGAAGAACACCGCCGGGTGGTGGAAATCTGCATCGATCAGGTGAAGGGGCGTGTGCCGGTGATCGCCGGCTCGGGGTCGAACTCGACCGCCGAGGCGGTCGAGCTGACGCGTCATGCCAAGCAGGCCGGCGCGACGGCGGCCCTCTTG
>CAMDDO010000020.1 GCA_945892755.1 Rhizobium sp. Q54
TTCCGCTCGATGGCGAGCGCGTCGGCCTGATCAGCTACATGCGCACCGATAGCGTGCAGCTCTCGCGCACGGCGCTCGATGACGCACGCGGCGTCATCCAGGGCGAATACGGCGCCGCCTATGTGCCGGAGACACCGCGCTATTACCGCGCGGCGGCAAAGAACGCGCAGGAAGCCCATGAGGCGATTCGGCCGACCGCGCTGTCGCGTCGTCCGGCGGCGGTTGCCTCGAACCTGACGCCCGACCAGGCGCGGCTCTATGATTTGATCTGGAAGCGCACGCTGGCCTGCCAGATGGTCAGCGCGGAGTTCGACCAGGTGAGCGCCGACATTGATTCGCCGGACGGCGCGCTCTCGCTGCGGGCGACCGGCATCACCTTGGCCTTCGATGGCTTTCTCCGCGTCTATCAGGAAGGCCATGATGATGATGGCGACGATGATGACGAGCGCCGCCTGCCGCCACTGAAGCAGCACGATCCCTTGCGTCGCCTCGCCGTGAAGCCCGAGCAACACTTCACCGAGCCGCCGCCGCGCTTCACCGAGGCGAGCCTGGTCAAGAAGCTGGAGGAGCTCGGCATCGGCCGACCCTCGACCTATGCGTCGATCATTTCGGTGTTGCAGGACCGCCAATATGTGCGGCTCGACAAGAAGCGCTTCGTGCCCGAAGACCGCGGCCGCGTGGTCACTTCGTTCCTCGAAAACTTCTTTCGCCGCTATGTCGAATATGGCTTCACCGCCGCACTCGAAGACCAGCTCGACCAGATCTCGGCGGGCGAGATCGGTTGGAAGCAAGTCCTGACCGATTTCTGGGCGGACTTCAAAGCCGCCGTCGAAGAGACCGGGCATTTGCGCGTCAAGGACGTGCTGGATGCGCTCGACACGGCGCTCGCCCCGCACCTGTTCCCGGCTTCGGCCGATGGCAAGGATCCGAGGGTCTGTCCGGTCTGCACCGAGGGCCGGTTGAATTTGAAGCTTGGCCGCTTTGGCCCGTTCATCGGCTGCGCGCGCTACCCCGAGTGCCGCTTCACCCGGCCCTTGATGAGCAATGATGGCAATGGCGAAGACAGCGCTGAGCTGTCCGCCGGACCGAAAGCCCTGGGCAGCGATCCGGCCAGCGGCCTTGGCGTGACCCTGCGCAAAGGGCCCTATGGCCACTATGTCCAGCTCGGCGAGGCGAGTACCGAGAAGAAGGCGCCGAAGCCGAAGCGCGTGTCGTTGCCCCGCGGCCTTGCACCCGATGCGGTCGATCTTGAGCGCGCGCTCGGGCTGCTCTCGCTGCCGCGCGAAGTCGGCAAACATCCGGAGACGGGTGAACCGATCATGGCGGGCGTTGGTCGCTTCGGTCCCTATGTCGTGCACCAGAAAGTCTATAAATCGCTGACCAAGGATGAAGACGTACTGACGGTCGGGCTCAATCGCGCGGTCGCGCTGATTGCCGAGGGTAAGCGCGGGGGTGGTTCGAAGGTGTTGCGCGAGCTTGGCCCCCACCCGGAAGGCGGCGATCCGATCGTGATCAAGGAAGGGCGCTATGGCCCTTATCTCCAGCACAAGCGCGTCATGGCCACCGTGCCGAAGGGCACCGATATCGCAAGCTTGAGCCTTGACGCCGCGGTCGCGCTGATTGCCGCGAAGGCCGGCAAAAAAGGGCCGGGCCGGCGCGCCGCGCGTAAATCGGCCGCGCCCAAATCAGCCACGCCCAAATCGGCCACGCCTAATGAGGACGCTGCGCCCGCGAAGAAGCGTAGCCCCGCCAAACCCCGCGCGCGCGCGGCGAAAAAGAAACCGGCGGCGGGCGGCGGAGCGCAGGGCGCGACGTGAGCGCGAAGCGGCCCGAGCGCGGCCGGATGCCGTCACGCGACGAGCTGCTTCGCTACATTGAAGAAAGCCCGAGCTTGGTCGGCAAGCGCGAGATCGCCCGCGCGTTCGGTCTCAAGGGCGATGCCCGAACCGAGCTCAAGCGCGTATTGCGCGAGCTCAAGGAAGACGGCGCGGTCCGGCGCGCGGGCAAGCGTGGCCTCCATCCGGCCAGTGCCTTGCCGGCGACCTGCGTGATCGAGATCCATGACATCGACGTCGATGGCGAGTTGAAGGCGCGTCCCGCGGCGTGGGAGGGTGACGCCGAGCCACCGCCGATCGCGGTCGCGCCGACCGCGCGCGGCGTGCCCGCGCTTGGTGTCGGCGACCGCGCTTTGGCGCGCCTCCGGAAGCTGCCGGAAGGCGGTTACGAAGCGAGCGTCATCCGCCTGCTCGAGGGCCGCCGGGACGAGGTCATCGGCGTTTTCGAGGCACGCGCCGAAGGCGGCGTGATCCGACCGACCGACCGGCGCGCGCGCGAGCCGCTGATGGTGCGCCCGACGGATCGGCTGAAGGCGGAAGATGGCGAGATCGTCGTCGCGGAGCGCCTGCCGCAATCGGGCTACCAGCCGCACGCGCGCGTCCGCGAGCGGCTCGGTCATATCGGCTCGCCGCGTGCCGTAAGCCTCATCGCGATCCATACCCACGGCATCCCGACGCGGTTTTCGGACTCGGCCCTTAGTGAAGCTCGCGCGGCACGACCGATTTTACTCGGCGAACGCACCGATCTTCGTGGCATATCGCTGGTCACCATTGATGGCGAGGACGCGCGCGACTTCGACGACGCGGTGTTTGCCGAGGCCGATTCCGACGCCGAGAACCGCGGCGGCCACCATGTCGTCGTCGCGATCGCCGATGTCGCGCACTACGTGCGCGCGGGCGGCGGGCTCGATCGCGACGCGCGCACGCGCGGCAACTCGGTCTATTTTCCCGACCGCGTGGTGCCGATGCTGCCCGAACAGCTTTCGAACGAGCTCTGCTCGCTAAAGCCTGGAGAGCCGCGGGCCTGCCTCGCGGTTCATCTTTGGCTCGACGCGCACGGACAAAAGCGGCGCCACCACTTCGTGCGCGGCCTGATGCAAAGCCGCGCGCGCCTGACCTATGGGCAAGTCCAGAACGCGGCCGACGGCCGCGCCGACGACATTACCGCGCCGCTCCTCAAGGACGTGATCGAACCTCTCTATGCCGCGTTTCACGCGCTATGGGAGGCCCGGCGCAAGCGTGGCACGCTCGAGCTCGATCTGCCGGAGCGCAAGGTAAGTTTCAAGCCAGATGGCACCATCGCCACCATCGAACCCGCGCCGCGCCATGACAGCCACCGGCTGATCGAGGAGATGATGATCGCGGCGAACGTCGCCGCGGCGGAAACGCTCGAAGGCGCCGGCGCGCCCTGCATGTATCGCATTCATGACCGACCCGACGTCGCCAAGCTTGAATCCTTGCGCGGCTTCTTGAAGGAAATCGGCTTGAAGCCACCGCGGCGCGACGCCTCGACGCCACACGCCTTCAACGAGGTGATCGCGCGGGCCGCGCAATCGAAACACCCGCATCTGATCAATCTGATGATCCTCAGGAGCCAGGCGCAGGCCGAATACAACCCGCGCAATCTTGGCCATTTCGGGCTCGGCCTGAAGCGCTATGCGCACTTCACCTCGCCGATCCGACGCTATGCCGACCTGCTGGTTCATCGCGGACTGATCGGCGCGCTCGGCTTTGGCGACGATGGCCTTGGGGCCGAAGCCCGTGCCGGCTTCGCCAAGCTCGGCCAGCATATTTCTTCCACCGAGCGCCGCGCCCAGCTCGCCGAGCGCGATTCGCTCGATCGCCACACGACAGCCTTTCTGGCCGAACGGGTCGGCGCGGCGTTCGCCGGCCGGATCGAGGGCGTCACACGCTTTGGCGTTTTCGTCACGCTGGACGATACTGGGGCAAGCGGCCTGGTGCCGGCAAGCACGCTTGGCGCGGGCCGCCCCTATCATGACGCCGAGCGGCATAGCCTCGAGATCGACGGCGTCGAGCTGAGGCTGGGCGCGCGCGTCCGCGTGCGCCTGGCCGAGGCCGACATCGTGACCGGCGGCATGGTGTTCGCGCTCCTGGAACTTGACGACAAACCCTTCGACGCCGTCGAAAGCGTGCGCCCCATCCGTCGCGGTCCACCAGGGCCGCGCGGCAGGCGCCGCTGACTGTGCCGTCGAGCCCGCTGGCAGGCGCGGCCCGCTCAGGCTACGTTCCGGCTCGCTGATCGGGAGAGGATAGGGTGGCGCGGCCGACCGACACGCAGCTTGCTTGGCTTAGGCGCGGGCTTTCGGAGCCGGGCGGCAAACTTCCGCTCTTCGACCGGGACGGCCGGGCGGTCGACTCGCGCACGGTCCAGGCCTGTCTGAAGGCCGGCTGGGCCGAACCGTGGCGGCGCAATCCGCTCAAGCCCGACTGGTTGGTCTGCCGTCTGACCGACGCAGGGCGACAAATTGCGATGGTCGAAAACATCGAGATCTCGTCTTGATGGAACAAGCGCCCGCATTAAACGCCGACGCCCAGGGTGGCGGTAGCGAACCCGAGGTGCCGCAGACCACGGTTCGCGCCATCATCTGCGTCATCATCAGCGTCGGGTTCTTTGGCCTGTGTTACGGCTATTCCTTGCCGGTGCTGTCGCTCATCATGGAGCGCGCGCAACTCAGCGAAACCTTGATCGGACTGAACACGGCGCTGAGCTCGGTGGCGGTTCTGGTGTTCGGGCCGTTCGTGCCCCGCCTGCTGGGCCGCTTTGGCCTGCGCGCGCCAATCTTCGCGTCGATCATCCTCGGCGTCGCCATGATTCCGCCGATCGCATTCACCGAACCGCTCTATGCCTGGTTCCCGCTTCGCTTCGTGCTCGGCGCGGTAATTTTCACCGCCCTGATCGCGGCCGATATCTGGGTGACGCAAGGCGCTAGCGCTCGAACGCGGGGGCGCGTCGTCGGGTTCTATAGCGCCGCCATGGCCGGCGGCATCGTGGCTGGCCCCAATCTCATTTCGGTTACCGGATCAGAAGGTCTCGCCCCCTTTTATTGCGCGGGTGGGTTGCTCGCCGCGGCGATCGTGCCGATGCTGTTTGCCTACGGGCCGGTGCCGAGCGTCGCCCGCTCGCACACGCCAAGGCTGCACAGCTTCGTGTTCAGCGTGCCGATCGCGGCGATTTCCGTGTTCATCTTCGGCTTCATGAACGCGAGCCTCCTTTCGCTTCTGCCTATTTATGGCCTCCGACTGGGCGCAAGCGAGACCCGAGCGGCCACCCTTGTATCGCTCGTCATGGGCGGATCGGTTCTGCTCCAGCCATTCATTGGCATGGTGGCGGACAAAATGCCGAAGTCCCTCGTGCTCGGACTACTCGGCGGGCTCGGCTGCGGCGCAGCGGTGTTGCTGCCACTCTGCTTCGAATACACGGCCGTTGCGTACGCCGCGCTCTTCGTGCTCGGCGGTTCCGTCGCGGGTCTTTACGCCGTCAGCCTCGCCATTCTGGGTGATCGCTTTGTCGGCGGTGCGCTCGCGGCGGCCGTGACGGTCTATACCATGTTGACCGCGGGCGGTGCGACGGTGGGGCCGGTCCTTTCGGGGGCGGCGATGGACCAATTCCGGCCCGATGGCTTCCCCGCCAGCATCGCGTTTGCCATGCTGCTGGTGCCGTTGATTGGAGTGATAAGCTGGTTCTCCGGTAGGACGGCGCGGGCCCGCCCTTGACACAAAGATGCCGCCGGCTATTGTCGCGCCCACTCAATAGCGGATGGGCGGGGAACGGCCATGGCCAAGCCAAGCAATATTATCGTTAAGCTCGTGAGCTCGGCGGGCACCGGCTTTTTTTACACGACCCGCAAGAACCCCAAGAACCTTACCGAGAAGATGACGGCGCGTAAGTACGATCCGGTCGCGCGCAAGCACGTCGAATTCAAGGAAGGCAAGATCAAATAGCAACCGCGCGGCGGGCACGGCGCGGTGAGGCTATGGCGGCGGGGGGTTTGCCCCCTCATTTCGGTGCAGCGGTCAAGTCTTCTGGGCGGCCCGTTCCGGGCCCCGTTTGAATGAGGATGGCCCTTAGGATGTGGCTGAGTCCGGCCGTGCTGGCCGCCTTGGTGATCACTGCCCTCGCGCTTCCAAGCCTCGCCTCGGCCGGCGAATCGGCCGGATGGCAAGCCTATCAGGCCCGCGATTATGAGCGCGCCGCGCGCCTTTGGCAGCGCGACGCCAAGCGAGGCGAGCCGAACGCACTATTTGGCCTCGGGCTGCTCGCCGAGCGCGAGGGCGACGAAGGCGCCGCGGCCGGCTGGTATGAAAAGGCGGCACGTGCCGGGCTTGCCGCCGCCCAGGTCTTGATCGCCGATCGTTATATTTCCGGTTGGGGCGTCGCGGCGGACCCGGTCACTGCTTATGCATGGTTGAGCCGCGCCATCGCGGCCGGCGTGCCGAATGCCGCCGCGATCCGCGACCAGCTCGCCCAGGGCATGACCGCGGATGCCATGCGCCAGGCTGAAGCCCTCACCGAAACCTTGGTCACGAAATAAATAAAGTCTACGCCGCCGCCGACGCTGCGTCGCTCACCATGACCTGATTGCGGCCCGCGTTCTTGGCCTTATAAAGTGCGGCGTCTGACTGCTTGATGGTTTCATGGATCGACGCAGTCTTGCTGTCGTCGAAGCTCAGGCCAATGCTGACTGTTACCTGCAGCTTCTTTTCGATATTCGGCACCGCAATGGCAAGATCGGCGATCGATGCGCGAAGCCGCTCGGCGACCGCAATGGCCAGCACATGATTTGCCGACGGCAGAACAACGAGGAACTCTTCCCCACCGATTCGCGCTAACAGGTCCCCAGGCCGAAGCCGAGTGCGCAGCTCATCGGCGACCGCCTTGAGCACGACGTCCCCAACATCGTGACCAAGGGTGTCGTTGACGTTCTTGAAATGGTCAATATCAATCGTCAGCAAGGCGATCGGGTCCGCTTCGACATTGTGTGCCAACCTCAAACTTTCGAGATGGCGAATTACATAGCGCCGATTGAACAGGCCCGTCAGCGGATCGGTATGGGCCTGGCTGACGCTTTCGCTGAATGCCCCGCGCAGACGGTCACGGTAGTGGTGATGCCGCGCTTGGGTGCGCACGCGAGCGATTAGCTCGCTCGGATCAATCGGCTTCATGACATAGTCGTTGACACCCAATTCCAGCGCTTTGGTGATCCGCGCCTGGTCGGTTGAATCGGCCAGCAGCAAGATCGAACTAAAGCGCAACCCATCCTTTACGCGCAGCCCGGCCGAGAGCCGAAGCGCATCAACATCGGCAAGATAAAGATCGATAATGATAAAATTAGGCGTCGCGGCGTCAATACGCTCGATCAGATCTTTGTCGCCACTCGCACCAATGGCGGTGTTCGTGCATTCGCGCGGCAGAAAAGAACAAACTTTCGACGCGTCGGCCGCATCATCAGTCACCACGACGATCTTCAAGCCGGCAAAGAGCTGCTCGGTGGTAGGGGTGAAGGATTCGGTTTCGAAGCCAAGCTTGCGCGAGGTTTCCTCGCGCAGCTTTAGTTCGTCGAGCACCATCTTAAGCCGTAACAGCGAGCGGATGCGCGAGAACAGCGCCTCGTCCTGAATCGGCTTGCTGATGAAGTCGTCCGCCCCGGCGTCGAGACCCCGCACTCGGTCCGCCTGGTCGCTCAGCGCGGTCACCATGACGACCGGCAGGTTGGCGGTTTCCGGGATAGCGCGGATGCGGCGGCAAACCTCGAAGCCGTCAATGCCCGGCATCATGGCGTCGAGCAGCACGATGTCGGGGCGCTCGGTGCCGATCTTTTCAAGCGCCTGCTCGCCATTCTGCGCGGTGATGACGTGGTAATATTCCGCCGCGAGCTTGGCCTCGAGCAGGCGGAGATTGACGGGGATGTCATCGACCACTAGGACACGTGCGGACACCGGCGGGCTCCATCGGTCGGAACGGAAAGGTCGGCACGGATGCCGCGCCGAAGCCACGTTCCGGCCCACAGGAAGGCTAAGACCCAAGTTTTAATCAGTCATGAACGAACCGCTGAAACCGAGCGTCGCCGCGCAACTCGAAACCGTCAAGCTCGACCGCCGGCGGCCATTGCTGATCTGCGACGCCGATGAAGTGCTTTTCGCCTTCATGGAGGGCTTCGAGCGCTTTCTTCATGGCCAGGATCACTTTTACGTGTGGCGCAGCTACCAGCTGTCGGGGAATATCCGTCGGCGCCAGGGCGGCGGGGTGATCGACGACGCCGGAATCGCCGACCTGCTGCGCCGTTTCTGGAACGATCACGCCGAGGATATGCCGTTGATTCCGGGCGCCTCGGAGGCCTTGGCGGCGCTATCCGCTCGCGCCCAAATCCTGATTCTGACCAACGTGCCGTTCGAGCATCTGACGGCGCGCGAACGTGCCTTGCGCCGTCACGGTATGAATTATCCGACGGTTGCCAATGACGGGCCAAAAGGGCCGGCGGTCAAATGGCTCAAGGCGCGTGTTGGGGCGCCCGCATTTTTTGTCGACGACAGCCCGAAACATCACCATTCGGTGGCCGAACATGCCCCTGAGGTGCGGCGCCTCCACTTCGTGGGCGACCGCCGCTTGGCCGGGCTGCTTGGCAAGGCCCCCGAGAGTCATTACCGAACCGACGATTGGCCGTCGGCCCGCGCGCTGATCGAGGGCGAGCTCGGCCAAGCCGGCCATTGACCATGCGGATCGGCGTCGACCTCGGCGGCACCAAGATCGAGGCGCTGGCGCTCGACCCGACCGGGCACGCGGTCTACCGCCAACGCATCCCGGCGCCGCAGGGCGACTATCGCGCGACAATTGAAGCGGTCGCCGGGCTGGTCGAACTGGCGGAGCAGACGCTCGGCTCGAAAGGTTCGGTTGGGATCGGCATCCCGGGCGCGATCTCGCCCAAGACCAGGCTGATCAAGCATGCCAACTCGACCTGGATCACCGGCCATCCGTTCGAGCGCGACATGGCGGCCCGCCTTGGCCGACCGGTGCGGTTCGCCAATGACGCAGATTGTTTCGCGCTCTCTGAGGCGACCGATGGCGCCGGCGCGGGCGCGCGTGTTGTGTTCGGCGCGATCCTCGGCACGGGTGTTGGCGGCGGCATCGTGGTCGAGGGCCGGCCGCTCGCGGGGCCGAACGCGATCGCCGGTGAATGGGGTCATAATCCTTTGCCCTGGCCGCGCGACGAGGAGCGCCCGGGCCCACAATGCTATTGTGGCAAGACCGGCTGTATCGAGACCTTCCTGTCCGGACCCGGTCTTGCCCGCGACTACGCGACAGCGACCGGCGCTCGGCTTCCCGCCGCCGCGGTCGCCCAACGGATCGACGCCAAGGAGCCGACGGCGCTCGCCGCGCTCGAACGCTATCTCGACCGGCTGGCACGTTCGCTCGCAACCGTGGTCAACCTGATTGACCCTGACGTGATCGTGCTTGGCGGCGGCGTATCGAATATCGCGGCGCTCTATGAGCCGCTGCCAGGTCGTCTTGCCGACCACGTGTTTTCCAAGGAACCGGTCGCGACCCGGATCGTTCGCGCGCGTTTCGGCGACTCAAGCGGCGTGCGCGGCGCAGCCTGGCTCTGGCCGGCTTGAGCTAACACTTTGGCTCGGGCAGGCGCTCGAACTCGGTCAGGCTGGCGCGCACCGAGAACGAGCCATAATCGAGGTCGAACCACTCGGCTACGCCGCCGGCATTGACCATGGAGCCGACCTCGAAAAGCGGTTCGGCGTCACCGCTGTCGGCTTGAAAGTAACTGGCGCGGTTGGGCCAGAACGTCTCGGACTCGCCCGGCTTGCCGCCCGGTATTGGGCGATTTTCGGCGGGACCATAAAAGGTCGTGACCTCATAGGCGCCATCCGCCGTCGAACCATCGAACAGAAACCCGGCGAACAGCGCGTCGCCTGCGACCATGGTGGCCAAGGCCTGGCCGGTATAGACGCTCGGAAACATCGTGCCGGCGGGCAGCGTCACGTCCTTCCGCTCGGGCAGCGCGATATGCGCAACCCCGCCCTCAGGGCCGAGCTCGGCGATGCCCTCCAGTTCTTCGGTGATCGCGCCATCGGCCGTTTGGCGCAGTTTGAAACTCATGCGCCGACCATCGGCCGATTCGAACGACGAGAAGAGCAGAACTGCGACGCTCGATTGACTCTCGCTCAGCGCAAGCTGCATCCGCACATGTTGATTGACGAGATACCCCTCGCAGGTTCTGGCCCACTCGAAATAGGCCGAGCCGCGCGTGCCGATGATGCCACTCGACGAACTCGACCGCAGCAAGTCGAGCGCGTAGACCGCCCGATGCGGCGTGATTTGAACGCTGGTCGACCGGCCACTCGCCGCCCAGCCGGGCGCGATCCAAACCGAAACGGTCGACACGAGCGCCAACCAAACAGCCAGCGCAGCGCCAGCTTGTGCGAAATGGCGCATTGGTTAGAGTGCGCGCGCGCTGCCGGCGAGGCTGCGGCGCCGAGACGGGGAGATACGCATGGAACGGAAGCCGGTCCTCCTAGTGACGCGGAGAATGCCGCCTTTGGTCCATGAACGGGCGCGGCGGGACTATGACGCCCGGCTCAATTTGGCCGACACCTTGTACGATTTGGATGGGCTGGTAAAGGCCGCTGCCGGCGCCGATGCGATGTTGATTTGCCCGAATGACAAGATCACACCCGAACTGGTCGACCGCCTGCCCGTCGGTCTTAAGATCATCGCCTGCTTCACCGCCGGCTACGACCACGTCAATGTCGACGCGGTGCGCCGGCGCGGCCTGACGCTGACCAATGCGCCCGACCGGCTCACCGACTCGACCGCCGATATCGCGCTGCTGCTCATTTTGGGCGCCGCGCGGCGTGCCGGCGAAGGCGAGGCCTTGATGCGTCAAAAGGGCGGCTGGAACGGCTGGCACACCTTGTTCATGGCGGGTCACGACGTCTATGGCAAACGGCTTGGCATCGTCGGCATGGGGCGGATCGGCCGCGCGGTCGCGAAGCGCGCCCGCGCCTTCGACATGACCATCCATTATCATAATCGCACCCGACTGCCGGCCGAGCTCGAAGCCGGGGCTTCGTTCCATCCGACGGTTGAGAGCCTCTTGAAGGTTTCCGACTTCGTTTCGCTCAATTGCCCGTTGACGCCCGAGACTCGCTTGCTGCTGAACGCCGAACGCATCGCGCTTTTGCCCGATGGCGCGATCGTGATCAACACGGCGCGCGGTGACGTGGTCGACGACGCGGCCCTGATCGCCGCGCTCAAATCGGGCAAGCTCGCGGCAGCCGGGCTAGACGTCTACAAGGGCGAGCCGAGCCAGATCAACCCGGAATACCCGAAGCTCGCCAACACCTTTCTGTTGCCCCATCTCGGCAGCGCGACGCTCGAGACCCGCACCGGCATGGGTATGAACGCGCTCGACAATCTCGACGCCTTTTTCGCCGGTCGCACGCCGCCCAATTTGGTGATCTGAGCCTAAAGACCCGGCAAATCTTGCCGCGTTATGATGCGAAACCGGCGCTTTGAGCGGTTTGTCGGCGGCGCGCCAGGTGGCACGCGGTTTGCATCTTCCCCCACGGGATCGCGCACGATGCGGCACAGGCGCGCCGTGGTGCGGATCGAGCTATGGGGGAGTACGCGCGATGGCGCAAGTGATGCACGCAAGCGGACCGCTTCGGGACCAGGTGCTTGGCCTTAGTATTGGGCTCCTGGTGGATCGCTTTCTTCAAGTGGCGCGCCGTACTGGTGTCCTGACCAGCGAGAACGACCGCGCCACACTCGGCGATCTTCTGGCGGCGGCGGCCGACGCGGAGGGACTCTTGGCGGCGCAGGCCCGGCGCATCGCTCTGCTCGAGACCTTGAGTTCGACCGACGAGCCGACCGGTTTGATGAATCGTCGCGGCTTCGAGCGTGAAATGCAGCGCCTGCTCGCCAATGCGCGCCGCTACGGTGAAAGCGGCGTCATCGCGGTGATCGATCTCGACGACTTCAAGTCGATCAATGATGTCTATGGGCACGCGGCAGGCGATGCCGTGCTCGCGTCGTTTGGCAGGGCGTTGGGCGCCATGGTGCGGCAGACGGACTTGGTGGCGCGACTGGGCGGCGATGAGTTCGCGCTCGTGCTCGCGCGCAGCGATACCGCTGGCGCGATGGCCCGCATCGGAGAGATCGAAATCTCGCTCAACACCCTGGTCGTGCCCTATGCGTCGCATCGCATTTCGGTCGCTTGCAGCGTCGGGTCCACGAGCATCAAGGGCGACGACGAGTTCGAGATACTGCTGCAACGCGCTGACAACGCCATGTACGCGCAAAAGCGCAGACGCCGCGCGGCACGCGCGCTGCCAGCCTTCCGTCAGGCCGTTCAGGGTGATTGAGCGCGCCGCTTGCGGCGACCCGTCCCGTCGTTTCAGAATGTCCCGTTGCCCTTAGGCGTCGGCGCTTCGCCGCCGGTCTCGCGGGGCGTTTTGCCTGGGCGGGAGCGCGGACGATGAACGGCGGACAGGCACTGGTCGCAACCCTCTTGAGCCATGGCGTCGAGGCGGCATTCTGCTTGCCGGGCGAAAGCTATCTTGAAGTCCTTGAGGCGCTCAGGCTGGCGCAGGACCGCATTCGCCTGATCAATACGCGCCATGAATCGGGCGCGTCGTTCGCCGCGGCCGCCTATGGCCGCCTAACCGCCAAGCCTGGCATCGCATTCGTGACACGCGGCCCCGGCGCGACCAACGCGTCGATCGGCGTGCACACCGCCGCCCAGGATTCGGTTCCGCTGGTTCTCTTCATCGGCCAGGTGCCAACCTCGGAACTTGGCCGCGAGGCGTTCCAGGAAATCGACTATGCGCGTATGTTCGGCGGCATCGCGAAGGCGGTGTTCGAGCCGCACACGCCAGGGCAAGTAGCGCGGGTCACCGCGGAAGCGCTGGCCATTGCCTGCGCCGGCCGGCCGGGGCCGGTCGTCGTCGCGCTGCCCGAGGACGTCACCGAGGGCGAGGCCGGCGCGGTCGCGATCCCCAAGCTCCGCCCGCGTGATGCGGTCGAACCCAGCCCATCGAGCCTCGATCAAGTCGCCGAACTGATCCGCAACGCGCGCGCGCCGCTCATTATCGCCGGCGAGCAGATCGGTTTCGAAGAGGCGCAAAGCCATTTGATCGCCTTCGCCGAGAGGACTGGCGCGGGCGTAGTCGCGGCGTTCCGTCGGCAGGGCCTGATGCCATCCGATCATGCCGCCTATCTCGGCCATGTCGGTCTCGCGCTCTCGCCCTACCAGAAGGAAATGATGGCGGAAGTCGATCTCATCATCGCACTAGGCAATCGCCTTGACGGCGCGACCAGCATCGACTTCTCCCTGGTACAACCGCATCAAAAGCTGATCCACATTTTCCCCGACGCCGCCGTGCTCGGTCGTTCGCGGGCCGATATAGGCGTGCTAGGCGATGTTGCGCCGACGCTCGCCGGGCTCGGCGCTCGACTGACGCAGCCGCCGCCGAACCAGCGTCTCGACTGGCGCGCTCGCTGGCGCGATCGGGCAGTAGCCTTCATGCGGCCAGATGGCTCCGACGCGCTTGGCAGGGTCGATCTCACGGCCGTGATGAAAACGCTCGGGGCACGCCTGCCCGACGATGCAACCATCACCAATGACGCCGGCAATTTTTCGACCTGGCTGCACCGCTATATGTCGTTTCGTCACCCGACAAGCCAAGCGGCGCCCTGTTGTGGCGCGATGGGCTATGCCGTGGCGGGGGCCATCGGCGCCCAGGTCGCGCGGCCGGGCAAGACCGTGCTTGCGATGGTTGGTGATGGCGGCTTTCTGATGACGGGGCAGGAACTGATTACCGCGGTCGAGCATGATTTGCCGATCAAGATCATGGTTTGCGACAACGCGGCCTACGGCACCATCGTGATGCACCAGCAGCGCCGCTTCGGCCCAGGACACAATCACGCGGTCGCGATGAAGAGCCCTGATTTCGCAGCGACCGCGCGCGCCTGGGGGGCGGCGGCGTTCACCGTCGAGGAGACCGCGCAATTCGCGCCCGCGCTCGATGAAGCGCTCGCGTATAGGGGCCCGGCGCTGCTCCATCTCAAGACCGATCTGCGCGACCTCGCCGCTTCGGGGCTCAAGCTCTCGGCGTGACGCGCGCGTCATGCTCAAGCGTGCCGCTATGACCGATGCAGCGCTCACGGTCCGCTATCTCGCGACGTTGAAGGACATCGCGGAAATCGAGTGGAATGCCTGCGCCGGGCCTGACAATCCGTTCGTCGGCTACGCCTTCCTGAGCGCGCTTGAAGAGAGCGGCTCGGCGACCGCCGAGACCGGCTGGCTCGCCCGTCATGTCGTGCTCGAAACGGCGGACGGGCGCGCGGTCGGCGTCATGCCCATGTATGCCAAGAGCCATTCCTTTGGCGAGTATGTCTTCGACCACGGTTGGGCCGAGGCGTTCGAGCGTGCCGGCGGGCGGTATTACCCGAAGCTTCAAGTCGCGGTGCCGTTCACCCCCGTGCCGGGCCCACGCCTCATGGTTCGCCCGGGCAGCGACGCGCCAGCGTTGCGCGGCGCCCTGCTCGATGCCGCGCTCAAGCTTGCCGAACAGGCCGAGCTATCATCGCTCCACGTCACCTTTGCGTCGGAGAATGAAGCCAAGGAGCTTGCAGGCCGCGGCCTGCTTTACCGTACCGGCCTGCAGTTCCATTGGACGAACCAAGGCTTTGCCAGTTTCGATGAGTTTCTCGCCGCGCTCGCCGCCCGCAAGCGCAAGCAGATCAAGCGCGAGCGACGCGAGGCGCTGCAGGCGGGCCTTACCGTCCGCGTGCTCTCGGGCCGCGAGATCGAGGAACGTCATTGGGATGGTTTTTTTGCGTTCTATGAAGATACCGGCAGTCGAAAATGGGGCGCGCCCTATTTGACGCGCGAATTCTTCAGCCTGATCGGGCAAAACATGGCCGAGGCGATCGTGCTGATCCTGGTCGAGCGTACCGGCCGCATGATCGCGGGCGCGCTCAATCTCAAAGGCACGGATGCGCTGTACGGCCGCAATTGGGGCGCCCTCGAGCATCACCCCTTTCTTCATTTCGAGACCTGCTACTACCAGGCGATCGACTATGCGATCGCCCACGGCCTGAAGCGCGTGGAAGCCGGCGCGCAAGGCGAGCACAAACTTGCGCGCGGCTATTTGCCGGTGCCGACCCATAGCGCCCACTGGATCGCCCATGAGGGCTTGCGGAAGGCGGTGCAGGGCTTCCTAGCGCGCGAGACCCCCTACATCGTCGAGGAAATCGAGCTGTTGGCCGGCCACGGCCCCTTTCGCTGCGCCCTTCCGGCCGACGTGTCGAGCAAGGTCTGAGACTGCCGAGTGGTCCCGCGCCTTGCTGACGCCGCGTTGGCGGGCCAGTCTTGTTGACCCTCCGGGCTTCGGAGGCCTAGCATGGGACGACGCTGTGATCACAGTGGCCCGGCGCGCCAAACGATCGGTCGGTCGTAGCCGGGGCGATGGGCGGCGGCCCTTGTTTTCTTTGTTCGCCGCGAACTCGCATCGTGTGGCAAGGGACCGACGGAAGCGACGTTCAAACAACTCGGGAGCACGTCATGACGAACAAGCGAATCGGCAAACACCATTATTTTCACCTCTCACGCCGTCACTTCATCAAGGGCGCGGCGGCGGGCGCCGTCATCATGGGCGCGCCGGCGGTTCTGAAAGGCCTGACGCGCACGGCGAAGGGCGCTGAAAAAGGCACCATTCGCATGCTGATGACCGCGCCGACGATTATCCCCGGCGATTGGAAGACCTTCGAAGCCGAGACCGGCCTGAAGATGCAGGACACGGTGATGAAGGACGATCCGGGGCTGTTCCTGACCGAAATGCAGGTCAATGACGCAGGCGACCGCTTTGACATCATTTCGACGCTTGCCGGCGTCGAGCGTCCGCTAATCGAGGGCGGCAATATCATCCCGATCGAGCACAAGAACATTCCGAACTGGGCCGGCATGCCGGAAAGCATCAAGGCGGTGCCTTATCTCACGCGCGGACTCAAGCCCGAAGGCGGCACGGTGTGGGGCACACCGCTCGTCATGAACGCCGATTCGTTCGGCTATTTCCCCGACAAGCTCGGCCTGCCCTACCCGCCCGAAGAAGTGTCGTGGTCGCTGGTCTTCGATGACGAGCGGACCAAAGGCAAGAGCTCGACCGGCACGATGTTCTACTACCTTGAAGAATGCGCGATGTACCTCAAGGGTTCGGGCAAGCAGCAGATTGGCGATCCCGCCAATATGACGCCGGAAGAGGCCAACAAAGTGGCCGATTATATGATCGAGCGCAAAAAGGCCGGGCAGTTCCGCTCGATCCACACCACGTTCGATGATCAAGTCCAGCTCATCAAGAATGGCGAAGTGCTTGCCATTCGGTGCTGGGAGCCGGCGGTGAAGGAAGCCCAGAAGGCCGGCATGAAGGACTTCGTGTATTCCAACGCCACCGAAGGCTACATGAAGTGGATGCACGGTTGCTACGTCCCGGCCCAGGTCGCGGATCGTGGCAATTTCGAAGAGGTCTACAAGGCGCTAAACTGGATTCTCTCTGGTTCCTACGCGGCGGCGATCAGTCCGCTGCGCGGCTATGTTTCGGGCCGGCCCGACCTCGGCGCTCAATACGCCAAGGAAAAGGGGTTGGACGCGGCAGCGGCCGCGGCCATTGACGAAGCGCAGGCCAAACTCGGCAAGAAGTTCGCCAAAGACCTGTTCTGGTTCACGGGCGCGCCGGACCACCTGGCCGAGATCCAGGCGGCGACCGACCGCTTTGTGAACGCCTAGCCTCCGCTAAACGACCCGTGACCCACCCCGGCCCCGCGCACGCGAGCGGCCGGGGTGGGCATACTCTCAAAATTCTCATCACGTGAAGCGATGGCCTTGGCAGAACACGCCGCCGGAATGAATTTACGCCAGTTCCTGCCGCGCATGTCGGCAGGCATTTGGTCGCTCTCCGGGTTCACGTTCCTCTGGTTCATCGGCATCGTCGTGCCGTTGATCGGCATTCTTCTGTTCTCTTTTTTGCAGACCAAAGGCATCAAGGTCCAATGGGACCTCACGATCAAGGCCTATGAAAAACTGTTCTTCTATGGCGGCGGGCCGCTGATCGGGCGCACCATTCGTATCGCGGCGACCATGACCGTGATCGAACTTCTGTTCGCCTTCCCCTTCGCGCTGTGGCTCGCCAAGGGCGCCAAGAATCAGAATCTCAAGCTGATCACCTTCACGTTGCTGACCGTGCCGTTCTTCTTGAGCCCGGTCGCGCGCGTCATCGTGTGGCGCTCGGTGATGAGCGTGCAAGGGCTGGTCAATACGGCGCTCCTCGATATCGGCATTGTGAGCGAGCCGGTCGAATGGCTGATCTTTTCCGAGTTCGCCGTGCATCTCGGCTATCTCGGTCAATATTTTCCGGCCATGGTATGGCCGATCTTTCTCTCGATCGCACTGATCGACGATGAATATCTCGAAGCGAGCAAGGATTTGGGCGCGAGCCGGTTCAGAACGCTAGTGCATGTCATCCTGCCCCTCTCGCTGCCCGGCATCGTCGCTGGTATCATCTTCTCCTTCGTCCCCATGCTGGGCGACACGGTGGTGCCGCAGCAAATGGGCGGCGGCAATGTGATGATGATCAGCCATAATGTTTATACGATGATCGGCGCCGCGAATTTCGTGATGGCGGCGGCACTTTCCGCCATCATCTTGGCGATCATGCTCGCCTTTCAGGTGGTGCTCTGGGCCGCGCTCAGGCCGGTCGGCGGGATCAACAACGTGTTCGCGAGTCTACATCGATGACCGTTCTGGCGGAGCAGACCAAATACATTGGCGCCGCGCCGCGCCAGCTTACGCTCGCGCAAAGAATCGCGGAACGGTGGCCGGCCTGGGGCTCGATCTTCATCGGCTATTTCGTGCTGCTCATTATCTATTTCCCGATCCTTTGGCTGATGATCCTCTCGGTCAGCAGCGAACCGCTCACCGGTTTTGCGGGCGATTGGACGCTGCGTTGGTATGACGACATGCTCTATGGCACGGGCCAACGCGAGGGCGAGGCCTATGCGGTCAATTCGCGTGTCTTCGACCCACTGCTGCTCAGCCTCAAACTTGCCTTCATCACCGCAGCACTCTGCATGGTTGCCTCATTACTGATCGGACCGATTCTGCCGCGCGTGCGTTTTCGCGGCCCGCTATTGCTCGGCTATTTGATGCCGCTGATGGTGCCCGGTATCGTGGCAAGCGTTTCGCTCTTTCTGTTCTATCGGCTCGGGCTGCATTGGAAAATGGGCGAATGGTCGCTCGGCCTCGCGCATTTCGTTTGGGCCTTCCCGTTCGCGCTCCTCGCCATGCTGGTGGTCTCGTCGCGTTTCGACACGCGGCTCCTGGAGGCCGCGGCCGATTTAGGTGCCAGCCCCTGGCGACGCTTTTGGGACATACAGGTGCCGATTCTGAAACCCGGCATTTTCGCGGCCGGTTTCTTCGGCTTTCTGCTGTCGTTCAACGAGCTGCCCTTCAGCATCTTCATGCGCGCCGGCGACATCACCCTGCCGATCTATTTGTGGATCCAATCGGGCGCGCACAATTCCTCGGTACCATTGATCTTCGCGCTTAGCACCCTGATCACGATCGCGAGCATCGTGTTGACTTTCATAGCGATCAAGGTCGCGTTCGGCGAAAAAACGGTGACCGTCAAGAAGATCAGGACGGCATAGATGGCGGGCGATGTGGCGGTCATGAACGCAAGCGGACCAACAACCGGAATCGGCTCGACGCGCGGCGCGGTCGGCGACCAGATCCTCGAGGTCGTCAGCGCCACGCATCGCTATGGCGAGGTGACCGCGCTCGACAATGTCTCGATCAGCGCGCGGCGCGGCGAGTTCCTGACACTCTTGGGCGAGAGCGGTTCGGGCAAGACGACGCTTTTGCGCATCGTCGCGGGGCTCGAGCGACCGACCGCGATCAACCGCATCACGATCGACGGCGTCGACGCGACGCTTCTCCCCGCGAACAAGCGCAACACGACAACCGTGTTTCAGCACTACGCACTGTTTCCGCATATGTCGGTCGGCGAGAACATCGAATACGGCCTCAAGGTCCGCGGCATGCCGAAACAGGAACGCCGCAAGCGCGCCGAAAAGGTGCTCGAGCTGGTTCGCCTGCCCGGCCTCTATGACCGGCGCGTGCATCAGCTCTCCGGCGGCCAGAAGCAGCGCATCGCGCTCGCCCGCGCGCTGGTCACCGAGCCCACCATCCTGCTGCTCGACGAACCTCTGGGCGCGCTCGACGAGAAGCTCCGCATCGACATGCAGGTCGAGCTCAAGGAATTGCACGAGCGACTTGGGCTGACCTTCATCTATGTCACGCACAGCCAAGAAGAGGCGCTCACCATGAGCGACCGTATTTTGCTGATGCGCCATGGTCGGGTGGTGCAAGAAGGCCCGCCGACTGATTTATTCGAGCGCCCGGCCGCGCGCTTCGTCGCCGAGTTCATGAATGTCGAGAATCTGCTCGACGGCACGATCGAGAGCATGCGCGACGGCGAGGCGACGGTGCGCATTGGCTCGCATCTCCTGCGCGGGCCGTGGACCGGGCGGGGCACGGCCGAACGGGGCGCTAAAGCCTGTGTCGCGGTGCGTGCCGAGCGCATTCAGCTCGGGTCGGCGCCGGCGCAAGACGCGTCATCGATCAACCATGTGCCGTGCCGCCCGGGTGTGACGATCTATAAGGGTAAATATGTAGACCAAATGCTCGGTACCGAGATCGGCCCGGTCAAGGCGCGCGTCTGGGATCGCAGCATGGAGGTCAGCTCGGCCAGCGCGTTCTGGTGGCGCGTCGGCGATTGCGCGGTCACGCCGATCGCGGCGGATTAAGGGGCTACGCGGCCGACCCCGAGGCGTGTCTTGGCGCGTCCCTAAATCAGTAGCCCAGCGCGACGAACAAGGCCCGGCCGGTCATGAAGATGAGAATGAGCGAGCCCATGGTCCATAACGTGGCGCGGGTGTCATGGGTTCGTGCGGTGAAGTAGGCAGCAAAATGCAGCAGTCGCGACGCCACATAGCCGAAGAGGAGCACACGCGCGAGCAGCAGTGACGGCTCGGTGAGGACGAAGAGAAAGCCGGCGACGAGGAAGAACGGTAGGTTCTCCAGGTCATTGAGCTGGATACGCCGGATTCGCTCGACGCGCTCGTTGGGCTCGAGCTGTTTCGGATCGGGCACGGGGTTTAAGGGGGTCTTCTTGAGGTCCTCGGGCGAGCGGAAGCCGCCTTTGACCTGCATCATGCGAACGACGGTCAGCCAGGACATGCTCACGGCCTTGAGAATCATGAGCGTGGCGGCGATGACGTAGGTGGCGAATAGCGGGTCGTGCAAGCTCAACGTGTCCATGGCTTTCCGTCAGCCTCCTTAAAGTCTCGAGTCGTACGCGTCGGCGAGACGGACGAGAGACTCGCCTCTGACGAGCGTCTGGGCCGTTTCCTCGAAGAGAACGCGAGCCTAGCCTCCCGGTTGCGCGCGGGGCCATCGCCGTGCCGGCCGCGCTCGCCGCCCAGATCGATGGCCTCGCGGTCGGCGCTCTCGTCGGTGCGCGTGTCCACGCGGTCTCTCCATTCGCGTTGCCGGGGACCCTGCGGACAGGGCGGAGATCGGCTCGTTAACGATGGGCCACTTTATAGACCATCGGTAGATAAATAGACCTCTGTATATTTTTATTATCCTGCGATAATCGTATTGGCGATACCCCGTCCCTGGATCGGCCAATGGCCCCCACGAAGCGCCTCCCCGCCCCTGCCTTGAACGCCGCGGTCGTCAAGCGGCTCGCGCGGCGCGAGCGACGGCGCGATCGATCGCGCGAGGAGATTCTCGACGCCACGCGCCGCGTGTTATTGCGGAGCGGCGTCGCCGCGACCACGCTGGACGCCGTCGCCAAGGAGGTCGGGGTGTCGAAGACGGCCCTCTACTATTATTTTCCCTCGAAGGACACGCTGCTGTTCGAACTCGTCTTCAGAGCCCTGCGGACCCACGCGCAGGCGGTCCACGACGCGGTCGAGGAGGCAAAGGACGGGGCGGGCGCGCTGCGTGCGCTTGTCCGCGAATCGGTGAAAGCCTTCACGCCGCGCCTCGAAGATTTCCGCCTCGCCTTCCTCCATGGGCAAGTCGCCAGCCCAGGAGCCGTCCACCTTGATGCACAGCAGTTCGCGCGCCTCCGCCCGCTCAACGAGCTCTGGCTTGCTGGCGCGGCGAAGAAACTCACTCAAGACCGAAAGAAGCATCCGGGCCGCGCGCAGGTCGAGCCCCGCCTCATGGCGTTTCTCGCTTACCTCTCAGCCATCGGGTTGCTGACCATGAAAGGGATGGTCGAGAGCCAAGACGACCCCTTGGTGTATTCGGATGACCAGCTAATCGAGGGGTTCGCAAGAATATTCGAAGCCGCGACGGCGCCGTGACGCCCGGGCATGACAATCTATAAGGGCAAATATGTCGATCAGATGCTGGGCACCGAGATCGGCCCGGTCAAGGCGCGGGTCTGGGATCGCAGCATGGAGATCAGCACCGCGACCGCCTTTTGGTGGCGCGCCGGCGATTGCGCGATGATGCCGCTCGATGCCGACTGATCAAGGCTTCGGCGGATACCAATAAAGCGGCTCGGGCCTGACCCAATCTTTCGGCCGTTCGATCACTTCGATCGTGGTCTTGCACAGCGGTTCAGTTTCGAAATAGGCGAATTGCACGCCGGCCCAGTTGCCTTCCTGCACGGGCTCGAAACCGCGCCCGGCGAATCGGCGATAGGCCTCGGGCCAAGTCATATCCATGTCTTTGAGCATCACGCCGACATGGTGGATGCCTTCGCCATGGGCCTCGAGAAAATCGTGGTAGATGCTCGGCCCCTCGAGGGGCTGAATGATCTCCCAATTGAGCTGGCCGGTCCAGGCGAGCGCAAGGCGCATGGAATAGCCCGCCGGCTTGCCGCGATAGGTTCGGCCCGAAAGCAGCGGCGGCTCATATTGTTGCACCCACCAGGGCCCGATTCCGAGCTTGTCGGCATAGTGACGCACCAACGCATCGAGATCGCGCGTGACCACACAAATTTGCGCGGTCTCGCGAAACAGCGAAGCCGGCAGATAGCTATCCTTGTAGTCGAGCGCGCTCACGCGGCCCGCGCGCCCGCGACCGGCGCGCCGCAACCGACGATGGCGCGATAGAGCGTGCGCGGCTCGGTATAGCCGCCGCTCGCAGTATGGATGGTGGCGCGGTTATCGCCGCCGACGACATCACCCACGCGCCATTTGTGGGCGTATTGAAATTCAGGGCGCGTGGCATGGGCGTAGAGCGCATGCAACAGATCATCGCTTTCCGCCGGCTCCATGCCGACGATACCCCGCGTAAAGCCCGGATTGACGAACAGCGCGCGCCTTCCATCGACCGGATGAACCCGCACGATCGGATGCACGACCTCGGGAATCCTGGCCGCCTGTTCGGGCGTCAGCGTGACCTTTGCCTCATAGCCGCGCTTGCCGCCGAACATATGATGGATCGCCGAGCGACCCTCGATCGCGCGCTTGAGCGATTCGGGCAGCGTTTCATAGGCGCGCACCATGTCGGCGAACACGGTATCGCCGCCGTCAGACGGCACTTCGAGCGCATAGAGGAAGGTCGCGTCCGATGGGCCCGCCATATAGGACAGGTCGGAATGCCAATAGGCCCCAGCGGGCGCCTTGGTGGTGCGGCTCTTGCCGCCTTCGACCACGTTTGAAATGACCGAGACGTCGTGCGTATCCTCGTGGTGGTATTGATCGAGGATGTGAGGCACGAGCGCGCCGAAAGCGCTCCTCATGGCCGCCGCATAGCTGAGCGCGCTCAGGCGCTGCTCCCGAAATACCAGGACGAGATGCTTGGCCATTGCCGCGCGCAAATCCTTCGCCAAGCCTGGCGTCATAGGCGCAGCCAGATCGACGCCCTGAATCTCGGCGCCGAGCGGGGCATCAAACGGGATGATCGACAGCGTCATTCTTTAAGGCTGCGGCAAGAGAGGCGCGGTTTCAAGGGCGACGTGAGGCGACACCGCGGTCCGAGTCGATCGCCGGGCCTGGCGGGGCACCGATTTAGCGTAATGTAAAGACCGAGGCGGTTGTTACGACGCCGACAAGGCTTGGCGAACCGAGGAAATGGTCATGGATGGTCTCGAAACCGGCCGCGCGCTCCACGTGGCGGCGGTTGTCATTTGGATCGGCGGCGTCGCTTTCGTGACGCTCGCACTCCTACCGGTGCTCGGCAGGGGCGGCGCAGACCAGGACTGGTTTGCGCGCTTTACGGCAATCGAGAGACGCTTTGCCTGGATTGCACGCATTGCGCTGCTCGTCGCTGGCGGCAGCGGCTTCTACATGATCGTCGCGATGGATGGCTGGGACCGCTTCACGATGATTTCGTATTGGTGGATGCACGCCATGGTGGTGGTCTGGGTGATCTTCGCGCTCATGCTGTTCGTAATCGAGCCGCTCGGCCTCGATCGCATTCTCGAAACCAGAGCGAATCGAAACCCAGGCCGCACGCACGCGCTAGTTTCTGGCGCTCATTGGGTGCTCCTGGTGTTCTCGCTCATCGCAACCTTCGGCGCCGTGGCCGGAAGCCACGGCGCCTTTCTGAGCTAGTCGGTCGGTCTTAGTGGCCGTCGGAATCCTTGGGATCTTGGCTGCTCATATCGAAGATTTCGCGATTCTCCTCGCCCTCGGCGATGAGGAAGCCGACCAGGCCGCGCTCAAGCCGCCCAAGCGCATGATCGACCAATATGTAGCGGCCGGGCACTTCGATCTTGAAGTCAACGATGCCGGCGCCGCCCGGCGGCACAACGATCGTTTGTACGCCTTTGAGCGGTGGACTCATGATGCTCGCCAGATTATAGGCGTCGTCGAAGATTTCGCCGATGACGTGGAAGGCCGAGGTGAAGTTCGGCCCGCCGACACCGAAATAGATGCGTACGGTCTCGCCGACCTTGGCCTTCATGGCGTGCGCCTTGGTCAGGGCACCGACGGCGCCATTGAAGACGAAATACTCGGGCTGTTCCGCCAGCATCTTGTCGACGCTGAATTCCTGGCTGCCCTGCTCGCCAAATGGCGCCTCGGTATACATCTCGCCCTGCATGACATAAAACTCGCGCGAGACCTTGGGCATGCCGCCCTCGGGCTCGACCAGGATCAGGCCATACATGCCATTCGCGATGTGATGCGCCACCATCGGCGTCGCGCAGTGGTAGACGTAGAGGCCGGGCACCAAGGCTTTCCACTTGATCGATTTCTCCTCGCCCGGCGGCACTTGGAGGGCCACGGCGCCGCCACCGGGGCCGGTGGTGGCGTGAAAGTCGACCGAATGGATCATCGCGCTATCGACGTCGTTCTTCATATGGATGTCGATGGTATCGCCGACGCGGACGCGCAGGAACGGCCCGGGCACCGTGCGGTTAAACGTCCAATAGCGGTAAGTGGTGCCATCGGCCAAGCGACCATCGAGTTCGACCGATTCGAGATCGATGCGCACCGTCTCGGGCACACGTCGCTCGATCGGTGGCGGCAGAGAGGTTGGGTCCATGACAATATCGACCTGCTCGGCCGCCGACGGCGCCGCCTCGGCAACCACGAGCTTGCCCTCAAGGCCGGCTCCGCGTTGACCGGGCAGGGTTGAGAGATACGCGAAAGTACCGCCCTTCGTGGCCCGAAATGAGATGGTCGTTCCCGCGCCAATTTTGGTCACGCTTTCCGAGGTCACCTTCTGATCCGGAAACGCGAGATTGTGTTCATCGCCTTCGCCATTGATCAACGTGACCTGGATGACGTCACCGACCGACGCGTTGAGGACCGGGTTGGCCTGGCCATCGATCACTCCACCGACGCCGATGAAGACGATGCGGCCTTCGTGCTTGGCGGTCCGCAAGGCGAAAGCGACGTCGGGCACATAGGTCACCGCCGCGCGTTCTTCCGCGGGGAGAGCCGCCACTGTGGTGGTCTTGGATGGAGCGGCGCTGACGGTCGATGCCTTGAGATAGGCGATAACATTGGCGCGATCACCCGCATCGCGCAGCCCGTTGAAGGTCATCTTATTGCCAGGCAGGGCGCCCTTGGGATCGGCGAGGTAGGCGTCGAGAGTTTTGTCATCCCAGACAATCCCGGACTCCGTCATTGGCTTCGAGAATTTGAAATCGGGCAGCGTGCCCGCGGTTCGGCCAAAGATCCCCGCGAGATTGGGACCAACTTTTTTCTTCCCCGGCTCCATCGAATGGCAGGCCTGGCATTTTTGAAAGACCTTCTTGCCGGCTTCTGCGTCGCCCGCCGCAAAGGTGTCCGTGGCTCCAGCGAACCCGGCACTCGCGATCATGATCAACGCAAACGAGATTTGGCGTGACGATTTCCCTTGATTCCTAGGCATGACGGTCCTCTTCCGGGCTTCTGCATCGGCGGTCGCCGAAGCGGACTCATGAAATCTGATTGCGCCATGGTTCGCCTTGACCTGAGTCAAAGCGGGTGAATTCACGGGCTCTTGCCGCCATCCCAGGCCGTGACGATCTCGGCGGCCTTGCGCTTCGTGATGACCGTGCGCGCGGGCTCCACCGCGCCGTCGATCCGCGCCGGAAACAGCACCTCGATGAACGGGTCGCGGCCCTCATGGCGTCGCACAAAGCCACGCGCGGCGGTCTGCGGGTGGTCGACCATCTCGGCCAGCTCATGGACCGGCTCGAAGCAGCAATCGATCGGCTCAAGTCGAGCATTCCACACGGCTAGCGTCTCGGTCTCGAACAGTGCGGCGACCTCGGCGATCAAGGCGGTCTGCGGCGTGGTCTCCCATTGCCGCGCCACCCAATCGGTTCGGCCGACCGCGGCGCAAAAATTCGCCCAGAATTTATCTTCGAGCGCGCCGAGCGACACGAAGCGGCCATCCTTGGTGCGATAGATTTGATAGAACGCCGCGCCACCGGTGAGGAAGGCTTCACCGCGCACGACCTCATGGCTCGGCCGGGTCAATGCGGTCAACGCCCATTGGCTCCAGGGCAGCGGGCTCTCGGCGATCGAACAATCGATATAACAGCCTTGGCCCGCACCGCCCGGCCGGTCGCGCCCGATCAACGCGCCCTGGATCGCGAGCGCGGCGTGCATGCCGCTCGAATAATCGGCGACCATGGGAAAGCTCGCATAGGGCCGCGCGGCGCTGCCACTCAAAGCGAGCGCGCCGAACAGCGCCATATAATTGATGTCGTGCCCGCCCTTCAATCGGTAGGGACCGCTCGCGCCCCAGCCCGACAACGAACAACGGATCAGCCGTTTGTTGAGCGCGGCGAGCCGCGCATCGGCGAAGCCGAGCCGGTCCAACACACCCGGCCGATAGGACTCGAGAAAGACATCGGCGCGCACGACGAGCGCTTCGAGATCGGCCTTGCCGGCGGCTGATTTGAGGTCGAGCTCGACATAGGATTTGCCGCGATTGATCACCTTGTACCAGGCCGAGACGCCGTCGCGATCGAGTGGGCCGATCTTGCGCATCGGCTCGCCGCCCGGTGGCTCGATGCGGATCACATCGGCGCCGAGATCGGCCAGGATCAGCGAGGCATAGGGCCCCGGCGCGTACTGCGACAGATCGAGGACGCGAACACCTTCGAGAAAGCGGAAGGGCACGGACGGTTAGGCGCGGCCAGCGCTCAGCGTGCGTATTCCGGCACTTTGGGCTTGGGCTTGCCGCCCTTGGGCGCCCTTGGTTCCGACGGTGGGAAGCTGAAGCGCAGCGCACCCTCGTCGAGCTCGACCACGACACGCCCGCCCTTGGCGAGCTTGCCGAACAGCAGTTCATCCGCCAGGGCCTTCTTGATGTGCTCCTGAATGACGCGCGCCAAAGGCCGCGCACCATTCGCCTTGTCGTAGCCCTTCTGAGCGAGCCAGTGGCGCGCCGCCGGGCTTACCTCGATCTCGACATCGCGATCGGCGAGCTGCAATTCGAGCTGAATGACGAATTTGTCGACCACGCGCTCGACCACCTCGGGCTCGAGCCCCTTGAACGGGATGATGGCGTCCAGCCGATTGCGGAACTCGGGCGTAAACATGCGCTTGATCGCCTCTTGGTCTTCGCCCTCGCGCTCGCTGCGGCCGAAGCCGATTGCGGCCTTGGCCAATTCGGAGGCCCCGGCATTGGTGGTCATGATCAAGATCACGTTGCGGAAGTCGACCTTCTTGCCGTTGTGGTCGGTGAGCTTGCCGTAGTCCATGACCTGCAGAAGGATATTGAACAGATCGGGATGCGCCTTCTCGATCTCGTCCAACAGCAACACCGCGTGGGGATGCTGGTCGATCGAATCGGTCAGCATGCCGCCCTGGTCGAAGCCGACGTAACCGGGCGGCGCGCCGATCAGGCGCGAGACCGAGTGGCGCTCCATGTATTCCGACATGTCGAAGCGAATGAGCTCAACGCCGAGCACGCTCGCGAGCTGGCGCGCGACCTCGGTCTTGCCGACGCCGGTCGGGCCCGAGAACAAATAGCAGCCGAGCGGCTTCTCGGGCTCGCGCAGGCCCGCGCGGCCCATTTTGACCGCGGTCGCGACCGCCTTGATCGCGTCGTCCTGGCCGAACACGACGCGCTTCAAATCTTCTTCGAGGCGCTCGAGCGCGGCCTTGTCGCCGCGGCTTACGCTCTTTTGCGGAATGCGTGCGATCTTGGCGACGATCTCCTCGACCTCCTTGACGCCGATCACCTTCTTGCGCTTGCTCTCGACCTTCAGCATCTGCGCGGCGCCGACCTCGTCGATCACGTCGATCGCCTTGTCGGGCAATTTGCGATCATTGATGTATTGCGCCGCAAGCTCGACCGACGCGCGGATCGCCTCCTGCGTGTAGCGCACATTGTGGTGCTTCTCGTAATAAGGCGCGAGGCCGCGCAGGATCTTGACCGCGTCTTCCACCGTCGGCTCGTTGATGTCGATCTTTTGGAAGCGGCGGACCAGGGCGCGGTCCTTCTCGAAGTAGTTGCGATATTCCTTGTAGGTGGTCGAGCCGATGCAGCGCAGCGAGCCGGCCTGGAGCGCGGGCTTCAGGAGGTTCGAGGCGTCCATCGCGCCGCCCGAGGTGGCGCCCGCGCCGATCACGGTGTGGATTTCGTCGATGAACAGGATCGCCTTCTCATGCGACTCGATCTCGGCGAGTACCGCCTTGATGCGCTCTTCGAAGTCGCCGCGATAGCGCGTGCCGGCCAGGAGCGCGCCCAGGTCGAGCGCGTAGATCGTGGCATCGGTCAGAACGCCTGGCACGTCGCCCTCGACGATGCGGCGCGCCAGACCTTCAGCGATCGCGGTCTTGCCGACGCCGGGATCGCCGACATAGAGCGGGTTGTTCTTGGTGCGCCGGCACAGAATTTGAATGGTGCGCTCGACCTCGGCCTCGCGCCCGATCAAGGGGTCGATGCGGCCGTCGCGCGCCTTTTTGTTGAGATTGACGCAATACGAGGTCAGCGCGTCCTGGCCCTGCTTGACCACCTTCTCGGCGGCGGCGCCTTCATCGCTGCCGCTGACCGGCTGGCTCGCGCCCCGGCCCGGCACCTTGGCGATGCGGTGCGAGATATAATTGACCGCGTCGAAACGCGACATGTCCTGCTCTTGCAGGAAGAAGACCGCGTGCGATTCGCGCTCGGAGAACAGCGCGACCAGCACATTGGCGCCCGAGGTCTCGCCGCGCCCCGACGACTGCACATGCAGCACGGCGCGCTGGATGACGCGCTGGAAGCCTTGGGTCGGCTTGGCGTCGCTCAGGTGCGGCAGGACGAGCGATTTGAGTTCGGTGTTGATGAAGCCGATCAGATCATTCTTGAGCTTCTCGACGTCGACCCCGCAAGCCTTGAGAACCGGCACCGCGTCGAGGTCGTCGGTCAGCGCGAGCAGAAGATGCTCGAGCGTGGCGAATTCGTGGCGTCGCTCGGTTGCGAGGCTGAGCGCCCGATGAAGCGATTTTTCGAGGTTGGGCGACAACATGGGACTGGCCTACTCCTTTTCCATCGTGCACTGCAGGGGATGCTCGTGCCGACGCGCAAAATCGCACACCTGGGTCACCTTGGCTTCGGCGACCTCATAAGGATACACGCCGCAGATGCCAACGCCACGCCGATGAACATGCAGCATAATCTGAGTAGCCTCTTCCTGGCTCTTGGCGAAGAAGCGCATCAAGACGATGACGACGAACTCCATCGGCGTGTAGTCGTCGTTTAGCAGCAGCACTTTATACATGGACGGCTTTTTGGTCTTGGGCTTGACCGCCGTCACGACGCCGGTCTGCCGCCGCGTCTCGCCGTCCTTGTTATCGCCGCTCATCACGTCTGGGTTGTGCCGCTCACCAGGGTCGCCGCGCCGCGCATTATACACGGGCCATCCGTTCAAAGTCGTTAAGCTCGAGGCAAGACCCGGAGGGCATGACGGAATATGGGATGCGGCGGGGCGCGTGACCAGACGCGATCGCTGCCCTTTGCGGTTTGCCACGGCAAGGGCGTGACCTACATTCGAGGCCGCGCGTCGGGGCGGAAGCGCGTTGCGGGCCCGCCCGAAAGGACCGGCCCAGGCGTGGTCTGCGAGGCTCGGTGCGTCCGCGCCCCGGATCAGCCGACGATCTCGATGTCGGCGAAAAAGAAACGGATTTCGCTCGCGGCATTCTCGGACGAATCGGAGCCGTGCACGGAATTGGCCTCGACCGATTCGGCGAAATCCTTCCGAATCGTGCCGGGCGCCGCATTGGCCGGGTTGGTCGCGCCCATGATTTCGCGATTGCGCGCGACCGCGTTCTCGCCCTCAAGCACTTGGACGACCACGGGACCCGAAATCATGAATTTGCAAAGGTCGTTGTAGAATGGCCGCGCCTTGTGGACGGCGTAGAAGGCTTGGGCCTGTTCCAGCGTCAGGCGGAGGCGCTTCTGGGCGATAACGCGCAGCCCGCCCTTCTCGAGCCGGGCGACGACCTCGCCGGTCAGATTACGCCGGGTCGCGTCCGGCTTGACGATGGAAAACGTGCGCTCGATCGCCATGGCGAGAAGTCCCCATTCATTGTGCAAGCGGTCTTATAGGGGTTCGCGCCGCGCCGGGCAACCGAACCTAAGCCTTCTTTTCCCAGCGCCCGCCATCGGCCTGCTGCCAATAGGTCACGGCATGGCCCTCGGTCTTGCGCGCCTTCCAGCGCTGCCGCGCGGCCTCGACCGCCGCGGCGTCACCGCCATCGAACATGTCGAGGCAACGCGCAAAACCTTGTAGATGCTCGGGCTCGACGCCGTCGATCAGCACCAGCACATCGGCCGAGTTGGGATTCTCCGCCTTGGCGGTCAAGTAGATCGGCTGGCGCTCGGGCCTGCCGTCGCGCTCGGTGCCGTGGGCCAGGAACGAGCCCGGATCATAGCTCCAGAGCGTCGCATCGAGCCAAGCCACACGCTCCGCCGAGCCAGCCATGACGAGCGCGCGGTGGCCGCCCTCGATCACCTTCTCGAGCAGGCGGGGCAGCGCCTTTTCGAGCGGCGTGGTACGCAAATGATAGAAGCCGATCTCGCTCACTTCGCCTCGTAATAGTCGTGCACGAGGCGCTCCAAGAGGCGCACGCCATAGCCGCTGGCGCCCTTCGGCACCAAAGCGCTATCGCCGTTCTTCATCCAGGCCATGCCGGCGATATCGAGATGCGCCCAGGGCACGTCATTGACGAAGCGCTGGAGAAATTGCGCCGCGGTGACGCTGCCCGCCTCGCGACCCTTGCCGACGTTCTTCATGTCGGCGATCTCGGAATTGATGTCCTTGTCGTATTTGTCGCCGAGCGGCATGCGCCAGAGTTGTTCATCAACCGCCTTGCCGGCCGCGATCAGCCGATTGGCGAGCTCGTCATTATTGCAGAAGAGCCCGGCCTGATAGGTGCCGAGCGAAATCACGATCGCGCCGGTCAGCGTCGCGAGGTCGACCATGAATTTCGGCTTGTAGGTGGCCTGCGCGTACCACAGCACGTCAGCCAGCACGAGCCGGCCCTCGGCGTCGGTATTGATCACTTCGATGGTCTGACCGGACATCGACGTCACGACATCGCCGGGGCGCTGCGCCTTGCCGTCCGGCATGTTCTCGACCAGGCCGACCAGGCCGACCGCGTTGAGCTTGGCCTTGCGCCCGGCCAGCGCCTTCATCAGCCCGATCACACAACCGGCGCCGGCCATGTCGTATTTCATCTCTTCCATGCCGGCCGCCGGCTTGATCGAGATGCCGCCGGTGTCGAAAGTCACGCCCTTGCCGACGAAGCAGACCGGTTGCTGGTCGAAACCGTCGGGCGCGCCGTTCCAGCGCATGATGCCGAGCTGAGATTCGCGCGCGCTGCCCAGACCGACGCCGAGCAGAGAGTGCATGCCCAGCTCCCTCATGCGCGCCTCGCCTAGAATTTCCACGTCGATGCCCATGGCGGAGAGCGTTCGGATGTCGGCGGCGATCGCCTCGGGGTGCTTGACGTT
Source organism: Rhizobium sp. Q54 (assembly GCA_945892755.1). Classification (GTDB taxonomy): domain Bacteria; phylum Pseudomonadota; class Alphaproteobacteria; order UBA828; family UBA828; genus SHWC01. The sequence continues at coordinate 31,334 of CAMDDO010000020.1, forward strand.
GCCTGGCTCGGAGACAAGGTCGCGGGTGAAATAGACCCCCTCGGCGATCCTCTCGAGCGGGCTATAGGCGGCGCGCGCGCCATCGACATCGGCGCACATCACGACGATCTCGACCAACGAGGGCTTGTCATCGTCCTTCTGCTTGGTGCGGTATTTGTCGAAGCGGTAACTGCCAAGATAGGCGCCATAGGCCGCCGCCGCCGCCATGCGCGCGACAGAGAGCGAGCCGCCCTCGATCGGGTCGATCACGATCGTCGCGCTGCGCTCGCCCGCCTTGTTGAGCGTGCCGATGACGCTGCCGCCGAGCTGCTCGAGCTTTGGCACATCAACTTCGGAGGCCTTGCCAAGCCCGCAAAGCAGAATGCGATCCAATGTAAGTCCGTTCGGCGCGACAATGGCGAGTTGCTGGCCCTTCTTGCCCTTAAATCGGCCGGTTGCAATCGCACGCGACAGGGCGCCACCGGTCCGGCCATCGAGTAACCGGCCGGTCGGCCCAAGCACCCGTTCCTCGAGCACGGCGACCACGATGGTGCCCTGATTGGGCACGGCGATGCCGGCAAAATCGATCTTCATCCAGGCCTCCGCATTAGCGCATGAAAGGGAGCTCCGGCGCGACGACACGCCGGAAAAGCGTGCGACAAGCTATAACGAAGCTGCCTCGCCCGTGAAGCCATTATGAACGCCCGGTTGTGCCGGGCCGAACGGGCCTGTTTCGGGGCGCTGGCGCACGATTCCTCCGAGCCGCTATACTGACTTCGTGCGCCGCTATCAGATTTACCTCGCCCGCCAGCTCTTAGGCCCGTTTCTGCTGGTCGCGTTCAGCCTGACGGCGGTCATCTGGCTGTCGCAGTCGCTTCGTTTCATCGACCTGATCGTCAATAAGGGGCTGTCGCTCGGCACGTTCCTCTATCTCGGCATGTTGCTCATGCCGTCTTTCCTCGGCGTCATCCTGCCGATCGCCTTGTTCTGCGCGCTGCTTTTCGTCTTCAATCGGTTGACGCTCGATTCGGAAATGATCTCCTTGCGCTCCGCCGGCCGCGGACCCTGGGGCATCGCCGCGCCGGCGTTGGTGCTGGCCACCTTGGTCGCGCTCCTGGTCTATGCGATCAACTTCTACTTCACGCCGGCGAGCTACCGGGAGTTCAAGGATCGCCAGTTCGTCATTCGCGGCGACTATTCGACGCTTTTGCTGCAGGAGGGCGTTTTTACGCCGCTCGGCAGCGGCCATACCGTCTATGTCCGCGCGCGCGGCGAGGGCGGCGTCTTGCTTGGCATTCTGGTCCATGACGAGCGCGACCCCGAGCGGCCGATTACGATGATGGCCGAGCAGGGGGAATTGGTGCGCAGCGACGAGGGTCCTCGATTCGTTCTGCTCAACGGCAACCGGCAGGAGATCGATCGCGAGCGAGGCCAATTGTCGTTGCTCTATTTCGACCGCTATGCGCTGGACCTTGGCGAACTCGCCGAGAAGCCTGGCGCGCGCTGGCGCGAGCCGAGAGAACGCTTCCTGCACGAGCTGCTTTACCCATCCTCAAGCGAGGACGATCAGCGCAACCTTGGCAAGTTCCGCGCGGAACTCCATCAGCGACTGGTCTCACCGCTCTACGCGTTCGCGCTGGTCTTGATCGGACTGGCGGCGCTGGTGACGGGCGAACACAATCGGCGTGGCCAGTGGCGACGCATCTTGATCGCGACCGGCGCCGCCTTGGCGTTCGAGGCGGGCGGCCTCGCCTTGATCAATTTGATCGCGAAGAACGCCGCGCTGGCGACATTGCTCTACGCCAATCTCGCGGTCGGATTGATCGTTCCGACGATCGTGCTGGGCCGCGGCGGCAAATTCCTGCCGCGCCGCCGGTCGGCGTCGCGCGACGCGCACGCGACGCCGCTTTAGGTCGGGGACAAAGCCTCGATGCGCCTCTCGGGTACGCTCTCGATCTACATCAGCCGGCAGTTTCTGATCGGGCTCGGTATCGTATTCGGTTTGTTCGTGGTCACCGCCTTCGTGTTCGACACGGTCGAGTTGCTTCGACGCGGATCAGGCAAGGAAGCCGCGGCGTTCACGCTATTGATCGAAATGGCCCTGCTGCGAATTCCGTTCATGGCGCAAAAAGTCCTGCCCTTTGCCGCCCTGATCGGCGCGATTCTGTGCCTGACGCGCCTGACTCGAACGCAGGAGCTCATCGTGGCGCGCGCGGCAGGCGTATCGGTTTGGCAATTCCTGCTGCCCGCACTCGCCATTGCGCTGGTGATCGGCGCGTTTGTCGTCACGGCGTTCAATCCCTTCGCTTCGGCCATGGTGTCGCGTTTCGAGCAGATGGAAGCGCGCTATTTGCAGGGCAAGTCGAGCCTGCTCACGTTGTCGGACGCTGGTATCTGGCTCCGCCAAAACGGCGGCACGACGACCGATGTTGTCCACGCCCGGCGCATGACGCGCGAGACGCTTACCCTGCACGCCGTCGTGATCTTCCGTTTCGAGGCCAATGACCGCTTTGTCCAACGTATCGACGCCTCTGAGGCGACGCTCGAACAAGATCACTGGGATTTGAAAAACGCCATCATCACCGGGCCTGACCGGCCAGCGCAGAGCTTCGCGCATTACGCGGTGTCGACCGACCTTACGCTCGAACAGATCGAAAACAGCTTCGCGCCGCCCGAAACGCTTTCGTTCTGGGCTCTTCCCGGCTTCATTCGCGTGCTCGAGGAATCCGGCTTCTCGGCCGTTCGCCATAGGCTGCACTGGCACGCGACGATGGCGATACCGCTGCTGCTCTGCGCCATGGTCTTGGTCGGCGCGACATTCTCGCTGCGATTGACGCGGCGCGGCGGGATCTGGCTGCTCGTTGTCGCCGGCATATTGACCGGCTTCTTGCTTTATTTTCTTTCGGATCTCGTCCTGGCGCTTGGCTTGTCGGGCAAGATTCCGGCATGGCTTGCAGCTTGGGCGCCAGCCGGTATCTTCTCCTTGCTTGGAGTGGCTAGTCTCTTCCATCTCGAGGATGGCTAAACTTTGACTCGCTGCCGTACTCTGATCGCGACGTTCGGCTTGCTCGGTCTGATCGCCTCCGCGGCGGCAGCCGCTGCTGCCGAGCCGGATTCGTTCGGCCCCGAGATCGACGCAGGCCAACCGGTCGTGCTGATCGCCGATCACATCGAGCGCAACGACGAGCTCGGCATCACGACCGCGGCCGGCAATGTCGAGCTCGCGCAAGGCTCTCGCCTGATCCTCGCCGATGCCATCACCTACAACGAGCGGGATAACGTGGTCTCGGCAAGCGGCAACGTCACGCTGCTCGAGCCTTCGGGCGACGTGTTGTTTGCCGACTATGCCGAGCTCAAGGACGATCTGCGCGAAGGCGTGATCAGCCAGTTTCGCGCGCAACTGACCGATGGGGCCCGCCTGGCGGCCAACGGCGCGCGGCGCACCGGCGGCAACCGCACGGTGATGAGCCGCGCGGTCTATTCACCCTGCGAATTGTGCCTAACCGACCGCGAGCGAGCGCCGCTTTGGCAGATCAAGGCAAACAAGGTCGTGCACGACGAGGTCAGCCACGACATCGCCTATTATGACGCGTGGCTCGAATTGTTCGGCGTACCCGTTCTCTATACACCGTATTTCGAGCATGCCGACCCGACGGTCAAACGGCGTACCGGCTTTTTGGCGCCGATCTATGGCAGTTCCTCGACCCTCGGCACGACCTTGACCACCCCCTATTACGTCGTGCTCGAGCCATGGCGCGATCTGACCATCGAGCCCACCGGCACGACCGACGAAGGCCCAATTCTTGGCCTGCAATATCGCGAACTTACCGCGAATGGGGGCTTTGAATTCACCGGCAGCATCACGCGGCCAACCACGCAGGATCCCGAGTTCGGTGCGAATTTGGGCGATGAGATCATTCGCGGCCACATCGCTGGCAATGCGGAATTCGAGATCGACCAGATCTGGCGCGCCGGCCTGCAACTGGAGCGCGCGTCTGACGCCACGTACCTCAATCGTTACAGTGTGCCCAAGCTGAGCGGCCGGCGCACCCTGGTCACGCGGCCGTTCGTCGAAGGCATCAGCGATCGCAATTACTACGCCGCCTCTGGTTACTACTTCCAGGGCCTCGACGAGGATGACCGACGGGCGCAGATTCCGTTCGTCCTGCCGCTGGTCGAATTAAGCCTGGTTGGCGAGCCGGGGCGCCTTGGCGATTATCTGTCTTTTGACGCCAACGGCTTGATCCTGGATCGCCGCGAGGGGGCCGACAGCCGGCGCCTTTCTTTGACCGGCGGCTGGCATCTACCCTATACCACCGAGGACGGACACGTTCTTGATCTGACCGCGTCGCTGCGCGGCGATCTCTACCATGTTGGCGATGTCGCCGATCCTGACGATGCGCAGGACATAGAAAACGGCGTGACCGGGCGCATCGTGCCCGAGATATCGACTCAATGGCGCTATCCGCTGATCGCGCGATATGGTGAAACCCGCGCGCTGATCGAGCCGATCGTCCAGGCGATCGTCAGCCCATATGCCGGCAATTCGGAAAGCATACCGAACGAGGACAGCGAGGATCTTGAGTTCGACGACACGAACGTCTTCTCGAGCAATCGCTTCACCGGTCTCGATCGCATCGAGGTCGGCCCGCGGGCCAATTATGGCGTGCGCCTTGGCGTGTTCGGCGCCGGCGGTGAGCAAGCCACGGCCCTGCTTGGACAAACCGTGCGCCTCAAGCAAGACGACGCGCTGACCCGCCAGAGCGGCCTCGATCGCCACATTTCCGACTATGTCGGGCGCTTCTATTTTTCGCCCGGCCCCTATCTCGATGTCGGCTATCGTTTCAGAATGGACAGCGAAGAACTATCGGCGCGACGCTCCGAGTTGGATATTGTTGGTGGACCCGATTTCCTTCGGCTCGGCCTGAGCTATCTTCAAGTCTCGGAACAAACCAGCGAGGACAACGCGACCAGTTTCGCGAACCGCGAGGAAGTGCTGGCCAGCGCGACCCTGAAGGTCACCGAATATTGGCGATTGCAGGCGGGAACGCGCCGCGATCTGACCGGCGATGGTAGCCCCCTGAGCCTCGATGGCTCGGTGACCTACGAGGATGAATGCTTCATCGCGGCGCTGCTTGCATCGCGTTCCTATACGCAGACGCGCGATGTAGAACGCGATACGACTTTCATGGTTAGAGTCATTTTCAAGGGCGTCAGCTGAATGGAGCGCTTGAGCTTGAATGCCGGGGCCTCGACATTGCCCCGCCGTCGTCGCACGCGGCGACAGGCCTCGCTATGGCGCGCGGCACTGTTGGCCGGACTCCTCGCCTTGCCGGTGGTGGCAGGCCTCGCGCCGCGGGCTGCGGCGGCGCAACAGGACGTGATGCGGATCGCCGCGGTGGTCAACGACGACGTCATCTCGATCTTTGATCTGGCGGTGCGGCTGGCCATCGCGATTCGATCGTCGGGCTTCGACGACACGCCGCAACTCCGGCGCCAGCTCGCGCCTCAGGTGCTTCGGGCCATGGTCGACGAGCGGCTCCAGGCCCAGGAAGCGCGGCGGCTGACCGTCGTCTCGAGCGAAGACGAGGTGAAGGGAGCGATCGAGCGAATCGAAAGCCAGAACAAGTGGGAGAAGGGCAGCTTCGATTCGCAGATCGAAAAGTCCGGCCTCGATCGAAACGTGATCATCGAACAAATCCGTACCGAGGTTTCCTGGGGCAAAATGGTCCGTCGGCGCTTTGCCACGACCCTGACGGTCAGCGAAGAGGAAATCGATTCCTCGGCCACCCGGCTCGAAGCCAATCGCGGGAAGCCAGAGCACCGCGTCGCCGAGATATTCCTGCCGGTTGACGACCCCGACCAAGACGCCACGGTGCGCGGCACTGCCGAAGATCTGGTGGCGCAGCTTCGCACCGGCGGCTCGTTTGCCGCGGTGGCGCGTCAATTCTCGAAGGGCGTGACGTCGGTTCAGGGCGGCGAAGTCGGCTGGGTGGTCGCGGGCCAGCTCGCGCCGGAAGTCGAGCGCGAGGTGGTCGCGCTAAGCCCCGGCCAGGTCTCCGAGCCGATTCGCACCTTCGACGGCTATTATGTCGTCACCGTGATCGAACGACGGCTCGCGCTGAGCGGCGGCGGCGGTGATCCGACCTTCAGTCTCGCTCAGGTCGTGATCGATTCGAGCGCGACCGATGCGCCATCGACCCAATCTCTGATCAATGAACTCAGGGCGGCGGGCGATTGCGCGCGCTTCCTAGCCGCCGCCGGGCGGGCCTCGCCGCTTTCGGGTGAATTGGGCACGATTGCCCTGACCGATTTGCCGGAAGATCTGCGCGCGGTGCTGCTGCCGCTCCGAACCGGCCAAACCACGGCGCCCCTTCCCTATGACGGCGCGCGGCGGGTGATCATGGTGTGCGATCGCAGCGAGCCCGAAATCGCGCCTCAGAGCGTCGATCGCGAAGCCTTGCGGCGCGACCTTGGCACACGCAAGATCGAGCTCGCCGCGCGACGCTATTTGCGTGATCTTCGCCGCGCCGCGTTCGTCGATATTCGCATCTGAAAGTGAGCGAATCCGCGGCGCTGCACCTTGATCTCGATCAGCTGCCCAGCCTGAGCGAGACGGTCGCGAGGCACGAACTCGCCGCCCGAAAATCGCTGGGCCAGCACTTTTTGCTCGATCTCAATTTGACCCGCCGCATCGCACGGGCCGCTGGTCCGTTTGAAGGCGCGACGGTGATCGAAATCGGCCCGGGGCCCGGCGGTCTCACACGGGCCCTCCTGCTTGAGGGCGCGGCGCGGGTGATCGCGATCGAACGCGACCGGCGCTGCGTCGCGGCGCTCGGCCCGCTGGTCGATGCCGCGGCCGGCCGACTCACGGTGATCGAGGCCGACGCATTGACGATCGACGAGGCGAGCCTCGGCCCGGCGCCGCGCCTGATCGTCGCCAATCTGCCCTACAACATCGCGACGCCGCTCCTGATCAAATGGCTCGATAGGAGCGACGCCTTTCGCAGCCTGACGCTCATGGTGCAGAAGGAAGTCGCGCAACGCATCGTCGCGCGCCCCGGCGATGACGCTTTTGGCCGCCTCAGCGCACGTGTCGGCTGGGTTTGTCAGGCGGCCCTTCTGTTCGACGTTTCGCCGCGTGCCTTCACGCCACCGCCCAAGGTGACCTCGAGCGTGATCAGGCTTGAGCCACGCCCGGCGCCGCTTTGCGCCGCCGATCCTGCCGCCTTCGAGGCCGTGCTCGCGGCTGCCTTCGGCCAGCGGCGGAAAATGCTGCGTGGCGCGCTGCGGACGCTCGGCGTCGACACCGCCACGTTACTGGCGGCCGCCGGCGTCGAGCCCACCGCGCGCGCCGAGACACTCGAAATCGAAGGCTTTTGTGCCCTGGCGCGCGCCTTGGTCATGCTTCGGAAGGCGCGAAATCCTGTTGCGAGCGGGGCGCTTCGGGAGTAATCAGCGCCATCATGCTGGATTGGGTGGATACACGACGAGGACCGGCGGCCTAGGCGCCGCAGCGCTGAAGCGCCCGGTAACGCGCGCGCTTCGCATCGGGTTCGACAGTCTCACCGAAGCGCAAATCGACAGGTCCCGCGCGATGATCACGATCAGAAACGAACAGCCGACCGACGGCCCCGCGATTGAAGAGCTTCTAGACACAGCCTTCGAGCTGGGGCGGCACAGTCGCCCGTCCTACCGACTGCGCGAAGGCGTCGCGAAACGGGACGATCTCTGTTTCGTCGCCGAGGATGGCGCACGCTTGGTTGGCGTGGTGCGCTTTTGGCCCATCCTCGCGGGTGGCAGACCGGCGCTCCTGCTTGGACCGATCGCGGTTCATCCCGATCACACGGGACACGGCACCGGCAGCCGGCTGGTGCGGGCTGGCCTCGAGGCCGCGAAGGCCGCCGGTTATGGCATCGTCGTCGCGGTCGGTATCATCGACTATCTCGGCCGCTTCGGCTTTCGTCGGGCGAGTCTTTTGGGCTTTCGCTTTCCCGGCCCGGTTGATGACGCGCGCTTCTTGGTACGGGAATTGATACCCGGCGCGCTCGATGGCGTTTCCGGCGCGATCGAAGCCGCCCAACCGGCGACCAGGCATCCCGGCCGTCGCGCGGGATGAGCCCGCCGCGCCTCCTTCTGGTCGGCTACGAGTTCTACCGAACCGGCGCGAGTCTCTGCCTTTATCGTCTGGCGCGCCACCTCGCGGCGAACGGCTATGTGCTCGATCTGATCGCCATGACCGGGCAGCCGGGCGCGCTCGAGGCCGACTACGCGGCGCTCGGCGTAGGCCGGCTCGGACGCTATGAGCCGATCGTCACGCGGAACTATGCGGCCGCGATCATCAATTCGCTGTCATGCGGACCGGCATTGCCGAAAGTCGGGCCCGATGTCCCGTGCCTCTGGTGGATCCACGAGGCCGAGGCCGGGCTCAAGATGATTCTCGGCCACCCGTCGCTTGCCGAGGGCTTCAAGCACGCGCGGGCCATCGTGTTGCAGTCCGAGCATCAGCGCGCCGTGCTCGGCAGCTTCCTACACGAACTCGACGCACCGGTGCTGGTGATTCCCAACGCGCCAGCCGATACCCCGCCTGTACCGGTTCCCCGCTCCGCGCGGACTCGGATCGTCTCGATCGGCACGGTCGAGCCGCGCAAGCGCCACGAAGATCTGATTCGGGCCGTCGAGGCCATGCCGACCGGAGAACGCGATAGCTTCGAGGTCGTCATCATCGGCCGCCACGAGGCGCCCAATGCCGAGGCGCTAACGCTTGCCGCGCGGCATCCGACGCGCTACCGGCTGCTCGGCGAATTGCCGCATGAAGACGCGCTCGGCTGGCTCGCCTCGGCTGATATTTATGCCCTGCCGAGCGGCTCGGAATCGCAGGCGATCAGTGTGCTCGAAGCGATGCGCGCGGGCGTACCGGTCTGCCTGTCCGACCTCAGCGTCTACCGTTCGCTTGGCATTCGCCACGGCGACCTCGCGCTCATGCATCCGCCTAGTGACGTCGAGCTCTTGGGTGCCAATCTGCGCCTGCTGCGCGATGTCGCTCGACTACGTAACCGCCTGTCGGCAAACGGCAAGGTCTATGCCGCGCGTTTTACCGAGGCGGGGTTTTTCGGTGCGCTCGAAGCGGCGATCAAAGCCATCATGCGCTGAGCGCCGGAGCCACGAGCATGAGCGGCCTGTTCCAGAATTTCGGCGACGTGAATTCCATACAAGAGCCATTCGATGTCGCGGTCGTGATGCCGACGATCGCGCGCCCGACCTTGGCGCGCGCGCTGGCCTCGATTCTCAACCAGAAATTTCTGGGCCGCGTTCAAGTTCTGATCGGCGTAGACCGGCGGCTGACGCCGCTCGAGCCGCTGATCGACGCTCTTGCCAAACTGCCGCCGCGCCGCGTGGTCAGCCTGTTCGACCCTGGCTACTCGACCTCGATCCGTCATGGCGGGCTGCATCCGACCCGGGATGGCGGCGCGTTACGTTGCATCCTGACCTATCTCGCCAATGCGCCTCATGTCGCCTACCTCGACGACGACAATTGGTGGGCGCTTGACCATTTGAGCCGCATGCGCCAGGCGATTGAGGGCAAGGCGTGGGCGTTCAGCTTGCGCTGTTTCACCCACCCCGAGACGCAAAGAACGGTGGCGATCGATGAGTGGGAATCGATCGGCCCGGGTCGCGGCTTCTATGCCAGGACTTTCGGCGGCTGGGTCGACCCCAATTGCCTGATGATCGACAAGCTCCGCTGCGAGCCGGTGATCCGGCGCTGGGTACTGCCGCTCAGCATCGATCCGAGCGGCCTGTCGGCCGATCGCAATGTGTTTCGCGCGCTCAAGCGCTATCCCTGTGGCGAGACGCACGCGGTCACCACCTTCTATCAACTGAACCCGAAAGACACCATGCACCCGAACCGCATGAAGCGTTTCGGCGCGGCCTATGAGCAGGCCGGTCAGAAGGACGCGCCGGCGGAACCGACGGGCTAGTCGCGGCGCGTCAGCTCGGCCCGAGCAGCTTGGCGACGAAGGCGGCAAGCCAGGTCTGTCGCACGCGCTTCAAGCGCTCGGCCACGAAGATGCTTTTGACATCCGCGACCGCGCGCTCGATCTCGTCATTGACGATCACATAGTCGTATTCGTCATAGTGGCTGACTTCGTCGACCGCCTTGGCCATGCGCGCGAGCACGGTCTTTTCGCTATCCTTGGCACGTCGGCGCAGGCGGTCGTGCAATTCGGTCATCGAGGGCGGCAAGACAAACACGCTGACGAAGTGATCAGGCAGCCGGCGGCGCACCTGTTGGGCACCCTGCCAGTCGACGTCGAACACCATGTCACGCCCGGCACCGAGCGTGGCTTCGACAGGCGCGATCGGCGTGCCGTACCAATGCTCGAAGACCTGCGCGTATTCGAGCAGCGCGCGCGTCGCGACGAGCTCGTCGAACGCCGGTTTGTCGATGAAATGATAATCGCGGCCGTCGACCTCACCATCGCGCGGCGGGCGCGTCGTCACCGAGACCGACATCGAGAGAGCTGGATCGTCGGCCAGCAGGCGGCGGGTGATCGTCGTCTTGCCCGCGCCCGATGGCGAGGACAGGACGAAAAGAAGGCCGCGTCGCGAATGGCTCATGCCGGAATCGGCTCCTACTCGATATTCTGGACTTGCTCGCGGGCAATTACGTTAAGTAGTTGCAATAACATATATATAAGGTCGATACCTCTTCGTCAGCTACACCGTCAGCTACGCCGCGCGCCGCAGCCGAGCCGATTCGATGAACGAAGAGTAGCCGACCGCGCTGCTACCCCCAAACACCACGACGCCCGCCCGACACCCCCAATGCTGCGTGCTAGAATCCGACCAGTCCTTCGATCAAGGAGTCCACCATGGAATTCGGCGTTGGCATTGCGGTCAACTTGGTGATGCAGCTCCTGATGACCACGGCGGAGCTGGGGGAGCGGAACGCTGACGCCGTACCGTCCTGCGAAAGTCCACCCGCCTATGAGCGCCCTGCCCGGCCGGGCGAGGCGGCGCCGGCGGTGCGCACCGAGTGCAAGGACGAGGCGAAGAGCGACGGCGGGACCTGAACCGCACCGCACCAGTTTCCCGTCTCGCTTGGGCTCGTTTTCGCCCCGCGCAATTCCCACTGCCTCTGGCATTGGCCTGACCATCGGCGCACAGTTGGCCGATCGAGGGAGGGTCGCCATGCAAATACCCCTGCAACGGGTGACGCGCATGCAGGTGTCGGTGCTGGTCGCCTCGATCACCGCCGAACCGGAATAGGTCGAGCCGTCGGCATTGGTCCGCTGATCTCGTAGAACTTAACGATAGCCTGGGCCCACAGGCGCGCGCTGGGCGCGGCCAGTAGGAGAAGAGCGAGGATGCCGGATTTCGTGTGGATCCGCCCACGCGGTTCTGCACGACGCGGGCGAGAATATTGGACATCGGCCGGCGATCAACAAGGCGAGTGTGGAGACACACGCGCAGCGGCCGGCGATTACAGCCTCGAAGGGAAATCTTTCTGGATATGGGAACT
>CAMDDO010000021.1 GCA_945892755.1 Rhizobium sp. Q54
CGTCGATTTGCCCGAGCCCGACGGGCCGGTCAGCGCGACAATCTCGCCGGGCCTGAGGGTGAACGAGACACCCCTCAGCACGTCGAGCGATTGGCCGCCCTGCACGAAGGTCCGCCGCACGTCCTTGAGCTCGAGCACCGGGCCGGCGCGCTCACTCATAGCGCAGCGCCTCGACCGGATCGAGCCGCGCCGCGCGCCAGGACGGATAGATCGTGGCGAGCAGCGAGAGGCCGAGCGCCATGACCACGACCGTGATCACCTCGCCGGCCTCGATCTTGGCCGGCAATTGCGTGAGAAAACGGACCTCGGGCGCGAACAGCTCGGTGCCGGTCAGGCCCTCGAGCCAGGTCTTGATCGAATCGATATTCAGCGCGAAGGCAACGCCGAGCCCGAGGCCGACCATGGTACCGACAATGCCAATCGCCGCGCCGTTCATGAAAAAGATGCGCATGACCTGGCCGCGCGTGGCGCCCATGGTGCGCATGATCGCGATGTCGCGGCCCTTATCCTTCACCACCATGATCAGACCGGCGATGATGTTGAACGCCGCGACCAGCACGATCAGCGCAAGAATGACGAACATGACATTGCGTTCGACCTGGAGCGCGGTGAAGAAGTGCGAATTGGTCTGACGCCAATCGACCACCCGGTAGCCGATGCCGGCCGCCTCGCGCGCCGCCATGGCGTAGCGGCCGATCTCATCCGGATTGTCGGTCATCACCTCGATTCCGCTGACCGTGCCCGGCAGCTTGAAATAAAGCTGGGCCAGTTCGAGCGGCATGTAGACGAAGCTCGAATCATATTCGTACATGCCGACATTGAAGGTGCCGACCACGGTGAAGGCGCGCGCGCGCGGCACCGTGCCCATCACGGTCGGATTGCCTTGCGGCGAGATCAGCGTGATCAGCCCGCCGACACCGATGCCGAGACGCCCCGCCAACCGGTCGCCGATGATGACGCCCTCGCCCGTCTCGAAGCCCTTGATCGAGCCGGCGTTGATGCTGGCGGAAACCAACGGGTATTTGGCGAGGTCGGCGCCGCGCAGGCCCCGCACCAGCGCGCCGCCGGCGCCTCTTTGGCTGGTCGCCATGACCTGACCCTCGATCATGGGCGCCGCCGCGAGGACGCCGGGAATTCCCCCGAGCGCCTTGGCGACCTTGTCATAGTCGGTGAATTGCTCGGCCTCGGCGTAGATCATCATGTGGCCATTCAGGCCGAGAATGCGGTCGAGCAGCTCCTCGCGAAAGCCGTTCATCACGCTCATCACGACGATCAGCGTGCCAACGCCGAGCGCGATGCCGACCAGCGAGAACGCCGCGATGACCGAGACGAAGCCCTCCTGCCGCCGCGCCCGCAAATAGCGGAACGCCACCATGCGCTCGAAGGCGGAGAACATTCGGCTAGGCCGCGCTCAAGCGAGCCAACAAGGCATCGGCGGAAAGCTCCTCGGCGCCGCCGGCCACGCCGCGCGCCTTGAGCTCGACCTTGCCGGCGGCCGCGCCGCGCGGTCCGATCGCGGCCTGCCAGGGCAGGCCGATCAGATCCATCGAGGCGAATTTGACGCCGGCGCGCTCGTCACGGTCGTCGTACAGCACATCGATGCCGGCCCGCCGGAACTTGGCGTAGAGATCGCCCGCCATGGCATCGCACGCCGCGTCGCCATTGCGCAAATTGATCAGGCCGACCATGAAGGGCGCGACCGGCGCCGGCCAGATAATGCCCTTGTCGTCGTGACTGGCCTCGATGATGGCGCCCGCGAGACGCGACACGCCAATGCCATAGGAGCCCATCTCGACGAAGACCTCGGCGCCCTTCTCGTCGGTCACGCGCGCGTTCATCGCCTTGGAATATTTCGTGCCGAAATAGAAGATGTGGCCGACCTCGATGCCACGGCCCTGATAAAGCCGCTCGGCCGGCACCGTGCAGGTCTTCGGGTCGTGTTTGTCGTCGGTCACGGCATAGAGGCTGGTCCAGCGCTCGACGAAGGGCTGCAAATCGGCGTCGTAGTCGATCGTTTCCTTGAGCGGGTCGGCGTCGAGCCAAGCCTTGTCGCAATAGACCGCGCTCTCGCCGGTCTCGGCGAGCACGATGAACTCATGGCTCATGTCGCCGCCGATCGCGCCCGAATCGGCGCGCATCGGAATCGAGGTCAGCCCCATGCGCCGGAAGGTGCGCAGATAGGCCAGGAACATCTTGTTGTAGGAGTGGCGCGCGCCGGCGAAATCGAGATCGAAGGAGTAATTGTCCTTCATCAGGAATTCGCGACCGCGCATGATGCCGAAGCGCGGGCGCACCTCGTCGCGGAACTTCCACTGGATCTGATAGAGATTCTTCGGCAGGTCGCGATAGCTCTTCACGCTCGAGCGGAACAGATCGGTGATGACCTCTTCGTGCGTCGGGCCGAACAGCATGGGCCGCTCGTGCCGGTCGGTGATGCGCAGCATCTCCTTGCCATAGGCGTCGTAGCGCCCGCTTTCCTGCCAGAGCTCGGCCGGCTGGATCGAGGGCATGAGCAGCTCTTGGCAGCCGGCCGCGTCCATTTCCTCGCGCACGATCTGCTCGATCTTGCGCAGCACGCGATGGCCGAGCGGCAACCAGGAATAAATGCCGGCGCTCGATTGGCGGATCATGCCGGCGCGCAGCATCAGCCGATGCGAGACGATCTGCGCCTCGGTCGGGTTCTCCTTCAAGAGCGGTATGAAATAGTTGGACAGCCGCATGGCGCTCCCCGCGTGGCGGACGATCCGGCCAACCCGGCCGGCAGGACTATATGCCCAAGGAAGCCCGCGCGCGCAACCGGCGGCGGGAGCGCCGCGTTACTTCGCGGCTTCGGCCTGGCGCATGGCGCAGGCCTGGGCGAGCGCGTGCGCGCTTTGATCGCCGATCAGCTGGCCGTCGAAATAGACTTTGTTGTCGCGCACCGTGATCCGGCCGACATTGAAGTCGCTGTCGGCCACGCGTTCGGCGCCGGTGCCGGGCGAGGTATCGGTCACCTCGCTCAGGGGCATGGTCAGGTTGACTGAATATTCGTGGTCGGGCCCGAGGAGCGAAGGCGAACCGCCGTCGAGCTCGGCCGGCGCGACTGGGTTCCCCTCCGCATCGACGCCCGGCTGGTAGGCGACGTCGGGCGCCGGCTCGTGAACGGTCAGCGCGTCGCACGGATCGCCGGCCGTGACCGTGCCATCGGGGCTGACCGAGGGATCGCCTTCGCTCAGCAGGTCGACCGGCCGGTCATCGGCCAGGCCGACCGTCGGCGCCATCAAGGCGATCCAAACCAGTCCCGCGACGCATGATTGCCACATCGCCCAAGGGTCGCCGCCGCGGGTTAAGGAAGGCTTATTCAGGCGCGTGTCCAAGGCGGCTTGGCCTTGAGCGTTCGGGCATAGGCCGGGCAATCCGGCGCGTGGGCGCCCGGCAAATAGCCGGTCGAGACCAGGAATTCGCGCACGATCTCGCCGCCGGTGAAACGAAAGGTCTGTTTCATCAGCTTGGCCCAAGCGTCGAGCTCGCGCGGGTGATGGGCGTCGAGCCAGGCGGCGAACGAGCCGTGGCTCTCGCGGATCGCCTGGAGGCGCTTGGCGTTCTCGATCGCGGCGTCGACCTTGAGCCGGTTGCGGATGATGCCGGCATCGGCCAGCAGGCGCGCGCGCTGCCGCTCGCCATAGCGCGCCACTTTGTCGATCTCGAAGCCGTCATAGGCGGCGCGAAACGAATCGCGCTTCTTCAGGATGGTGAGCCAGGAGAGCCCGGCCTGGTTGATCTCGAGCACGAGGCGCTCGAACAGGGCGGCGTCATCGCGCAGCGGAAAGCCATATTCGCGGTCGTGATAGGGCCCGTGAAACGGGTGGCCGGAAGCCGCGGCGCAATAGCTCGTCATCGCCCTACTCGGCGAAATCGTCGAGCGAGAGCCAGCCGAGCTCGACCACGCCGACGATCGCGCCAACCAGCACAGCCGTGATCGCGGTCGTGATCAAGGCCTTCTTGACCAGCCTCGGCTTGTCGGGGGCGCTCTTCGCGTGGCCGGTCTCGACCCGGGCCGGCGGCCGGTAGCCGAACGGCAGCGTCATGAACCAGACCAGCCACCAGACGATGACGAAGATCATCGCGATTGCGGTCGGGCCCATGCTCAGCGCTCCTCGAGCTCGATCAGCGTGCCGAGAAAATCCTTGGGATGCAGGAACAGCACCGGCTTGCCATGCGCGCCGAGCTTGGGCTCGCCATCGCCGAGCACGCGCGCGCCGCGCGCTTTCAGCCGGTCGCGGGCGGCGCGGATGTCGTCGACCTCGTAGCAGACATGGTGGACGCCGCCCGAAGGGTTGCGCTCGAGAAAGCTCGCGATCGGCGATTGGCCGCCGAGCGGATGCAGGAGCTCGATCTTGGTATTGGGCAGATCGACAAAGACCGTGGTCACGCCGTGCTCTTCAAGCTCATGCGGCGCGGAAACCGTCGCGCCCAAAGTCTCGCGATAGAGCGTCGCGGCGGCCGCGAGGTCGGGCACGACGATGGCGATGTGGTTCAATCGTCCGATCATGGCGGGGGGCTCGGGTCGAATGTGGTGTTCTACACCCGCGCGATCAGCACGTCGATCACCGGGCGCTTGCCGCGACGCGCCAGCACCTTGCGACGGACCGCGAGACGCGCCGCCTCGCGCACGATCTCTTCGTTGCGGCGCTCCTTGCTGTCGAGCTTGTCGACCGCGCTCTCGACCGCGTCGGCGATCTCCTGGTGCTCGGGGTCGGTATCTTCCTCGGCCGCGACGCCATGGCTCGAGACCTTGGGCTCGGCCAGAAGCGCGCCGCGCCCGTCGAGCACGAGCGACACGAAGACCGCGCCATTGTCCTTGAGCCGACGGCGCGCGCGCAGCGTCTCATGGTCGAGCGGCAGAAGTTGGGAGCCATCGAGCGCGAGCCGCCCGGCATGAACCGTGCCGATGATTCCCGCCCGCCCGGGCGCCAGCCTGACGACTTGCCCGTTGACCACGTTGATCGTCTCGGGCACCTGAAGGCTGCGCGCCAGCGCCGCGTGCTCGAACATATGGCGGGTCTCGCCGTGCACGGGAATCGCGATGCGCGGGCGCACCCAGCGATACATGTCGCGGAGCTCGTCCTGGCAGGGATGCCCGGAGACGTGCACCTCGTGATCGCGTTCGGTCAAGACCTCGATGCCGTGGGTGGCAAGGCGGTTGTGCATCCGACCGATCGCCAGCTCGTTGCCCGGAATGATCTTGGACGAGAAGATCACCCGGTCGCCCTTGCGAAGCTTGATGCGCGGGTGCGACTCCCCGGCGATGCGCGCCATCGCGGCGCGCGGCTCGCCCTGGCAGCCGGTGCAGAGATAGAGCGCCTGGCTGGGATCGAGCGCGGCGCCTTCATCCTCATTCAGAAACCGGACGTCCTCGCCGAGATACCCGACCGACCGCGCGGCGCGCACATAGCGCCAGAGCGACCGACCGACCAGGACCGGCTCGCGTCCGTTTTCAAGCGCGGCGACCGCGACGCTCGCGAGCCGCGCGACATTGGAGGCGAACAAGGTGACCGCGAGCCCGGCCTTGGCCTCCGCCACCATCTCGATCAATTTGCGCCGGACCTCACCTTCCGAGCCCGAGCGGCCGGGCGACAGCGCGTTGGTCGAATCGCAAATCATGGCCAGCACGTCGTCGCGCCCGAGCTCTTCAAGCGCGGCGCGGTCGGTCGGCTCGCCGATCATCGGTTCGGGGTCGATCTTCCAGTCCCCGGTATGTAGCAGCGTGCCGTAATCGGTTCGGATCGCGAGCGCGTTCGGTTCGGGGATCGAATGGGTCAGCGTGATGTATTCGAGATCGAACGGGCCGATCGTGAACCGGCTCGAAAGCGGCATTTCGATCAGCTCGACCTCGCCGGCGAGGCCTGCCTCGTTCAGCTTGTCGCGCAGCACGGCGGCGGTGAACGGCGTGGCGTAGACCGGGCAGCGCAAACGCGGCCAGAGATAGGCGACCGCGCCGAGATGATCCTCGTGCGCGTGCGTGAGCACGATCGCCAGCAAGTCCTCGCGCCGCTCCTCGATGAAGGCGGGATCCGGCATCAACACGTCGACGCCGGGCACCGTGTCGCCGGCGAAGGTGATGCCGAGATCGACCATGAGCCATTTGCCGCGACAGGCGTAGAGATTGAGGTTCATGCCAATCTCGCCCGATCCCCCGAGCGGCAAGAAGTGCAGCGCGTTGCGTTCGATCCTGACCGGTTCAGTCACGCGCGCCGGCCCGCATTGCGCCGATGGATTTCATGAAGCCCGTTGATGGTGAGGTCGGGATCGACCTTGTCGATCACCTTGGTGGCGTGAGCGAAAAGCGGCGCGAGACCACCGGTCGCGACCGTGGTCGAGGCCACGCCGAGCTCTTCCTTCATGCGGCTGACAATACCCTCGATCAACCCGACATAGCCCCAATAAATGCCCGATTGCATGGCCGGCACGGTCGATTTGCCGATCACCGTGGCGGGCGGCGCGACCGCAATGCGCGGCAATTGCGCGGCGGCGCGATGCAGCGCTTCGAGCGACAGATTGATGCCGGGCGCGATCACGCCGCCCTCATAGGCGCCAGTGGCCGAGACCGCATCGAAGGTCGTCGCCGTGCCGAAATCGAGAATAATCAGCGCGCCGGGATAGCGTTTGTGCGCCGCGACCGCGTTGACCAGCCGATCGGCGCCGACTTCGCCGGGCCGATCGACGTTGATCTCGAGGCCGAGCTCGACACCGGGCTCGCCCACCACCAGCGGCTCGCAATGGCAATAGCGCTCGCATAGATGCCGGAGCGCGAACAGGCTCTGCGGCACGACCGAGGCGATGATCGCCGCATCGACCGATTCGAGCGAGAGCGCCTCGCGACGCAGGAGTTGATCAAGCCAGACCGCGTATTCGTCGGCGGTACGCCGCGCATCGGTCGCCGCGCGCCACTCGCCGCGCAAACGCTCGCCATCGAACACGGCAAACACCGTGTTGGTGTTTCCGACGTCAATCGCCAGCAGCATGGCCCTCGCCCGCAGCGAAAAAAACGTCGCCGGCCGCGATTGCCCGCCGCGCGCCGGAGGCGAGCTCAAGCACCAGCGCGCCGCCGGCATCGAGATCGACGAAGCGTCCTTCCGGGGTTTCGCGCTCGAGCTTGACCGTGACCGGGGCCCCCAACCCAAGCGCGCGCGCGAGCCACGCGGCACGCACCGGCGCGAAGCCCTCGACCCGCCAGCGGTCGTACCAGCCCGCCAGCGCGTCAAGATAGAGCGCGGCGACCTGTTCGACATCGGCCGAGTTCGCGCCCTCGTCATGCAGGCTGGTCGATGGATAGGCGCCGCCGACACCCGGATGATGCGCGACATTGACGCCGACACCGAGCACGAGCCAATCAAGCAGGCCGCCGGTCGTCGCCGATTCAAGCAGAATGCCCGAGACTTTGCGACCATTGAGGAGAACGTCGTTCGGCCATTTGCAGGCGATCGTCGTGCTCGAACCGACCAGGCGGCGCGCGGTGTCCGATACCGCGAGCGCCGCCAGAAACGAGACCTGAGCGCCGACGATCGGCGGGCAGGCCGGTCGTAAGATCACCGAGCTGTAGAGATTGCCCTTGGGCGATGCCCAGGCGCGGCCGCGCCGGCCATGGCCCGCGCGTTGGGCGCCTGCGAGCACCACGGTGAACTCGGGCGCGCGCTCGGCGGCAAGGCGCTTCGCCTCGGTATTGGTGCTGTCGATCTCAGCGAAGCGGACCAGATGAAAGCGCGCGTGGATAGGGGCGTCTTGAGGTCCTGGACGCGCGCGCTCGCCCGCCGCCGTCACGGGAAAAGCGCCGCCGCGGCGGCTTGGGCACCCGAGAGGATCGGCGCCGGATAAGCGAAGAAGAGCGCCGTGATGATGCCGCTGAGCACGAGCACCGCCATCACCTCGCGCCCCACGGGGCGGTCGAACGCTTCGGTCGGCTCGTCGAAATACATCAGCTTCACGATACGCAGATAATAATAGGCGCCGACCGCGCTCGACAACACGCCGGCGATGGCGAGGCCATAGAGGCCCGAATTGACCGCCGCCATGAAGACATAGAGCTTGCCGAAGAAACCGGCAAACGGCGGAATGCCGGCCATCGAGAACATGAAGATGCCGAGCACGGCCGCGATCGCCGGATTGGTCTTCGAGAGGCCGGCAAGATCGGCGATTTCCTCGACCATCTGGCCCTTCTGGCGCATCGCGAGCACCGCGCCGAAGGTGCCGACCGTCATCACCATGTAGAGCGCCATGTAAATCAACACGCCGCGCACGCCCTCGGGCGTCGCCGTTGCCAGGCCGACCAGCGCGTAGCCGACATGACCGATCGAGCTATAGGCCAGCAGGCGCTTGATGTTGCGCTGGCCAATCGCGGCGAACGCGGCGAACGCCATCGAGGCGATCGAAATGAACAAGATGATCTGGTTCCAGCTCGATGCGAGTTCGCCGAACGGCCCAAGCAAGACGCGGAGCAAGAGCGCGAGGGCCGCGATCTTGGGCGCCGCCGAGAAGAACGCGGTGACCGGAGTCGGCGCGCCCTCATAGACGTCGGGCGTCCACATGTGGAACGGCACGGCCGAAACCTTGAAGGCCAGCGCGGCGGCGATGAAGACCAGCCCGATCAGCACGCCAAGCGGCAGATTGCCCGGTCCGTAGGCCTTGATGCCGGCGGCGATGGCATCGAACCCGGTGCCGCCGGTGAAGCCATAGACCATCGAGGAGCCATAGAGCAGCAGGCCCGAGGAGAGCGCGCCGAGCACGAAATATTTGAGGCCGGCCTCGGTCGAGCGCACGGCGTCGCGCCGGAACGCGGCGACGATATAGAGCGAGAGGCTTTGCAGCTCGATCCCGACATAGAGCGCCATCAGGTCGTTCGCCGAGATCATCAGCAACATGCCAAGGGTCGCGAACAAGATGAGGATCGGAAATTCGAAGCGGCTCATTTGCTCGCGCTTCACGTAGCCGAGTCCCATGACGAGCGTGGCGCCGGCGCCGATCAGCACCAGGCATTTCATGAAGGTGGTGAAGGTATCGGTCACGAACATGCCGCCGAAGCTGGTCTCGCGCGCGCCGTCCATGGCAAGCACGAGGCCAAGCGCGATCGCCATGGCGCCGACGCTGGCGAAGGTCAGCGGCACGGTCGAGCGGTTGCCGGTGAAGACGCCGACCAGCAGGAACACGCAGGCCAGGCCGGCGAGCATGATCTCCGGCAAGGCGAGCAGATAGTTCGGGGTGATGAACGCCGTCATGCCGCGCGCCTCACTGCTTCGCCGCGAGCATCGGCACCTGCCCGGCCAGCTCAAGCGCCGCGGGCGAGACCACGCGGGCAAGCTGGGTCTGCGTCATCAGGTGCACGACCGAGGCATGAAGCACATCGAGGATCGGCTTCGGATAAAGGCCCATGAACAGCGCGAGCCCGATCAGCGGCACGAAGACGCCGACCTCGCGCCAATTGAGATCGGTGATCGACTTCAGATTTTCCTTGGTCAGCTCGCCGAAGATGACCCGGCGATAGAGCCAGAGCATATAGGCGGCGCCGAGAATGATGCCAATCAGGGCCGTGGTCGCGACCCAGCTATTGACCGCGAAGGCGCCGACCACAGTAAGGAACTCACCGACGAAGCCGCCGGTGCCGGGCAGGCCGACCGAGGCCAGGGTGAACACCATGAAGACGGCGGCATAGACCGGCATCCGGTGCACCAGGCCGCCATAGGCGGCGATCTGGCGCGTATGCACGCGGTCATAGACCACGCCGACGCAGAGGAAAAGCGCTGCCGAAACGATGCCGTGCGAGAGCATTTGGAAGATGCCGCCTTCGATCCCCTGCTGGGTAAAGGTGAAGATGCCGATCGTCACGATGCCCATGTGGGCGACCGAGGAATAGGCGATCAGCTTCTTCATGTCCTCCTGCATCAACGCGACCAGCGAAGTGTAGATGATCGCGACGACGCTGAGCGAGAACACCAGCGGCGTGAAATAGTCGCTCGCCTCGGGCAGCATGGGCAGCGAGAAGCGGATGAAGCCATAGCCGCCCATCTTCAAGAGAATGCCGGCGAGGATGACCGAGCCCGCGGTCGGCGCTTCGACATGCGCGTCGGGCAGCCAAGTGTGGAACGGCCACATCGGTAGCTTGACCGCGAACGAGGCGAACAACGCGAGCCAGAGCCAGATCTGCGCCTCGCGCCCGAATTCGTGCGCGGTGATGGTCGGAATGTCGGTGGTGCCGACCTGGAGGTACATATAGAGGATCGCGAGCAGGAAGAGCACCGAGCCGACCAGGGTGTAGAGGAAGAACTTGAAGGCCGAATAAACCCGTCGCTCGCCGCCCCAGACCCCGATGATCAGGAACATCGGGATCAGCTGACCCTCGAAGAAAATGTAGAACATCACGAAGTCGAGCGCGCAGAACACGCCGACCACGAGCACCTGCATGGCCAGGAAGGCGATCATGTATTCGCGCACGCGGTTCTGGATCGATTCCCAGCTCGCGATGATGCAGATCGGCGTCAGGAAGGTCGTCAGGACGAGAAAGAAGAGCGAAATGCCGTCGACGCCGAGGTGATAGGAAATACCGAACTCAGGCAGCCACGGCGCTTTCTCGACGAATTGATAACCCGGGTTCGCGGTGTCGAACTCGCCGATCAGGACGAGCGAGAGCGCGAAGGTGACGATCGATATCCAGAGCGCAACCTGACGCGAATTGCGCGCCACGGTCGCCGCATCGCCTCGGATCAGCACCAGGAAGAAGATCCCGACCAGAGGCAGGAAGGTAATGGTCGAGAGGATGGGCCACCCGCTCATCGGCGCCTCACGGGCTGCTCGCGAAGAGGTACCAGGTGACGATCGCCGCGACGCCGACCAGCATGGCGAAGGCATAATGGTAGAGATAGCCGGTTTGCAGGCGCACCGCGCGCTGCGCGATCGTCCATGCCGCGCCGGCGATGCCATCCGGCCCGACGCCATCGATCAGGCCACCGTCGCCGCGCTTCCATAGACCAACACCCAGGTATTTCGCCGGGCGCACGAACAGGAAATCGTAGAGCTCGTCGAAATACCATTTGTTGAACGAGAAGAGGTAAAGCGGCCGCAACGCCTTGGCGAGTTTCGCCGGCAGATCGGGCCTCGCCATATAGAGGAAATAGGCCGCGCCGATGCCGAGCACCGCCATGATGGTGGGCAGCGCCTTGACCCAGAACGGCGAGTGATGTGCCGCTTCGAGCGCGTTGTGATGCTCGAGCACCAGGATCGAAGCGCCGAACACACCGCCATGCTCGCCGACCATCGGCAGCAGCAAATAACCGGTCACGATCGCGCCGATGGCCAAGACGATCAGGGGCACCGTCATCACCCAGGGCGATTCATGGACGTGTTCCATCGTGTGATGGTCGGCGCGCGGCTTGCCGTGGAAGGTCATGATCAGGAGCCGCCAGGAATAGAACGCGGTCAGCGCCGCCGCGATGATGCCGAGCCAGAAGGCGTATTCGCCAAGCCCGGTATGCGCGGCGAAGGCCGATTCAAGGATGATGTCCTTCGAGAAAAAGCCGGAGAAGAAGGGCACGCCGGCCAGCGCGAGGTTGCCGATCCACATCAGGATATAGGTCAGCGGGATCAGCTTCCATATGCCGCCCATGCGGCGCATGTCCTGCTCGTTGGACATGGCGTGGATCACCGAGCCGGCGCCGAGGAAGAGCAGCGCCTTGAAAAAGGCGTGCGTGGTCAAATGGAATATACCGGCCTGATAGGCCGAGACGCCGCAAGCGAAAAACATGTAGCCGAGCTGGCTGCAGGTCGAATAGGCGATCACGCGCTTGATGTCGTTCTGGGTCAGCGCGATGGTCGCGGCGAAAATCGCCGTGGTCGCGCCGAAGAAGGTGACGACCGAGAGCGCGGTCGGCGCGTACTCGAACAGGGGCGAACAGCGCGCCACCATGAAGACGCCGGCGGTCACCATGGTCGCGGCGTGGATCAACGCGGAGACCGGCGTCGGGCCCTCCATCGCGTCGGGCAGCCAGGTGTGCAGCAGGAACTGGGCGGATTTGCCCATCGCGCCGATGAACAAGAGGATGCACGACACTTCGAGGATGTCGAACTCGCCCGAGAGGAAATGGAAGGTCTGGCCGGCGAGCTCGGGCGCCTTGGCGAAGATCACGTCATATTCGATGCTGCCGAAACTCAGATAGATGGCGAGGATGCCGAGCCCGAAGCCGAAATCGCCCACGCGATTGACCACGAACGCCTTGATCGCCGCGGCATTGGCCGAGGGGCGCTTGTACCAGAAGCCGATCAGCAGATAGGACGCGAGGCCGACGCCCTCCCAGCCGAAATAGAGCTGGAGCAGATTGTCGGCCGTGATCAACGCCAACATGAAGAAGGTGAAGAGCGAGAGGTAGGCGAAGAAGCGCGGCTTGTGCTCGTCATGCGCCATGTAGCCGAGCGAATAGACGTGCACCAGGAACGAAACCACGGTGACGACGAACATCATCACGCCGGTCAGCTCATCGATCCGGAACGCCCAGGCGGCCTGAAAGGTGCCCGAGCTGATCCAGTCGAACAGGAACGCCTTGCCCGGATTTCCGCCGAACGTGACGTCGATGAAGGTAATGATGCCCAATGCAGCGGACGTGCCCATGGCGGCCACGGTCACCAAGGGCGCCACGCGTTGGCCGAGCACGCGGCCAAACAGGCCCGCGATCGCAGCGCCGATCAGCGGCAGGAAGACGGCGGCAATAGCGAGCCCCACGGGCGCTCAGCCTTTCATCATGTTGACGTCTTCGACCGCGATCGAGCCGCGATTGCGGAAATAGACCACCAGAATGGCAAGCCCGATGGCGGCTTCCGCCGCCGCCACGGTGAGCACGAACATGGCGAAGGCCTGGCCGGTCATGTCGCCGAGATAGGACGAGAACGCCACCAAATTGATGTTGACCGCGAGCAGCATGAGCTCGATCGCCATCAGAATGACGATGACGTTCTTGCGGTTCAGGAAAATGCCGAACACGCCGAGCGTGAACAGAATCGCGGCGACGGTCAGGTAATGGCTCAGTCCGATTTCCACGTGGCGCCCTCCCCTGGCTTCACGTCGGTCAGCCGCACGACGTCCTTCGGCCGGCGCGCGACCTGCTCGGCGATGTTTTGACGGCGTACGCCGGTCCGCGCGCGATGCGTCAGCACGATGGCGCCGATCATGGCGACCAAAAGGATCAACCCGGCGATCTGGAACAAATAGCCGTAGTGCGTATAGAGGATGTTGCCGAGCGCCTCGGTGTTGGCGATTTGGGCGGGATCGGGCGTCGGCATCGCGACCGCATCGGGTTTCTTGATGTCGACCGAGCCCGAGGCAAACACCAAAATCAGCTCGGCCAAAAGGATCGCCCCGATCACCGAGCCGATCGGCAAATACTGCATGAAGCCGGCCCGGAGCGACGCGAAATCGACGTCGAGCATCATGACGACGAAGAGGAACAGCACCGCGACCGCGCCGACATAGACGATGATCAGGATCATCGCGACGAATTCGGCGCCCATCAGCACGAACAGTCCGGCCGAGCTGAAGAACGCGAGGATCAGGAACAGCACCGAATGGACCGGATTGCGCGAGCCGATCACGGCCATGCCGGCGCCGACCGTCACCGCCGCCAGAACATAAAAGACGATGGTCTGGATGATCATCGAGGGCGCCCGCTTGCCATGCGCTCAGCGATAGGGCGCATCGGCGGCGAGATTGGCGGCAATCTCGCGTTCCCAACGATCGCCATTGCCGAGCAGCTTGTCCTTGTTGTAGAGCAGCTCCTCCCGCGTCTCGGCGGCGAACTCGTAGTTCGGCCCCTCGACGATGGCATCGACCGGGCAAGCCTCCTGACAGAAGCCGCAATAGATGCACTTCACCATGTCGATGTCGTAGCGCGTGGTGCGCCGGCTGCCGTCGGCGCGCGGCTCGGCCTCGATCGTGATCGCCTGGGCCGGGCAGATCGCCTCGCACAGCTTGCAGGCGATGCAGCGCTCCTCGCCATTGGGGTAGCGCCGGAGCGCGTGCTCGCCACGAAAGCGCGAGCTGAGCGGCCCCTTCTCGTGCGGGTAGTTGACCGTCACCTTGGGCTTGAACATCTGCCTGAAGGTCAGCGCGAATCCGGTCGCGAGCTCGGTCAAGAAGAGCGACCGAAAGGTCCGATCGACGAAGGCCATCCGCCCCTCCTACGCCGCTGGACCGGCGCAATGCGCGCCGGCCATATCACGGAGCCATGCCATGCCGCAACCGCTCACCCGCCGACCTTCTCAGGCAGCCAACCAAATAAGTGCAGCGCGCCCGCGACCAGCACGAGCCATGCCAGCGACGCCGGCAGGAAGACCTTCCAGCCGAGACGCATGAGCTGGTCGTAGCGGTAGCGCGGCAGCGTCGCGCGCGTCCAAGTGAAGGCGAAAATCACGACCGCGGTCTTGAGCAGGAACCAGACCACGCCGGGCACATAGGTGAACGGCTCGACGTGGAACGGCGGCAGCCAGCCGCCGAGGAAGAGCACGGTGCAGAGGCCGGACAACAGGACGATGTTGGCGTACTCGCCCAACATGAACAGCACCCAGCTGACCGACGAGTACTCGACCTGATAGCCCGCCACCAGCTCGCCCTCAGCCTCGGGGAGGTCGAACGGCGTGCGGTTGGTCTCGGCCAGCGCCGAGATGAAATAGATGATGAACATCGGGAACAGCGGGATGAAAAACCACAGACCCTTCTGCGCCTCGACGATCGCATTCAAATTGAGCGAGCCGACACAAAGCAGCACCGAGACGATCACGAAGCCGATCGAGACCTCGTAGGAGACCATTTGCGCGGCCGAGCGCAACGCGCCGAGGAAGGCGTATTTCGAATTGCTCGCCCAGCCCGCCACGATGATGCCGTAGACGCCGAGCGAGGAGACCGCGAAGAGATAGAGGATCCCGACATTGAGATCGGCCAGCACCAGGTGGTGGTCGAACGGGATGACCGCCCAGCCGATGAAGCCGAGCGCAAAGGTGATGACCGGCGCGAGCAGGAACAGCGCGCGGTTGGCGCCGGCCGGGATGATGGTCTCCTTGAAGACCATCTTGATGCCGTCGGCCAGGAACTGGAGAAGGCCGAACGGCCCGACCACGTTCGGCCCGCGCCGGAGCTGCATGGCCGCCCAGACCTTGCGCTCGACATAGCTGAGCACGCCGACCGTCACCATCAGCGGCACCACGATCGCCAGCGTATAGCCGACCGTCAGCAGCAGCGGCAGCAGATAGTCGTGCCAGATGCCGGTCTCAGCCATGGGTACCGGTCTTGGTTTGCGCGGGCGCGACGAAGGCCTCGACGCACTGCGCCATGGTCGGCGACGCCCGACTGATCGGATCGGTCATGTAGTAATTGGCGATGGCGCTCTTGAACGGTTCCGAGCCGAGCGGCCCGGGCGAGCCGAAATTGCCGAAGGCCGCCGGCTCGACGCGGCCGAGCGCGCGGAAGCTCGGCGCCACCACGCCCAGGCGCTGGCGCACCGCCTCGACCGTGTCATAGGGCAGTTTGCGCCCGAGCGCCTCCGACAGCGCGCGGAGAATTTTCCAGTCCTCGCGCGCCTCGCCGAGCGGATGGATGGCGCGCCGCGTACGCTGCGGCCGACCCTCGAGGTTGACATAGGTCGCGCTCTTCTCGGTATAGGCGGCGCCGGGCAGCACGACGTCGGCCCGGCTGGCACCGGCATCGCCGTGGTGGCCCTGGTAAATCACAAAGGCGCCGCCGAGCCGGGCGGTGTCGATCTCGTCGGCGCCGAGCAGATAGACGATCTCGATTGCTCCGCTTTGCACGCCATCGAGGATGCCGGCGACATCGCGCCCGCCTTGCCCCGGCACGAAGCCAAGATCGAGCCCGCCGACGCGCGCCGCGGCGCCGTGCAGCACGTTGAAGCCGTTCCAGCCCTCGCGAACCAGGCCGAAATCGAGCGCGAGCTGGCGCGCGGCGGCGAGAATTTGCGCGCCATCGGGCCGCGCCAAGGCGCCTTGGCCGAGAATGAGCATGGGCGCTTTCGCGGCCTTCAGCGTGGCGGCGAAGGCGTGGCGATCATTGGCGATCTCGGCCAGCGTTTGCGGCCCGGCACCGAGTTGACTGTATTTGTAGGTCAGCTCGCGCGGCTCGCCGATCAGGCCGATCGCGAAGCCGCCGCGGCGCCAGCGCTTGCGCAGGCGCGCATTGACCAGCGGTGCCTCCCAGCGCGGATTGGTGCCGATCAAGAGGCAGGCGTCCGCCCGCTCGATACCGGCGATCGTGGTGTTGAACAAATAACCGGCGCGCGACGAGGCATCGAGCTTCGCGCCGTCCTGGCGACAATCCATGTGGGGCGAGCCGAGCGCCGTGATCAATTCCTTCAGGAGCAGCATGGCCTCGGCATCGGCGAGATCGCCGGCGAACGCGGCGATCCGGTTGCCGGCAACGCCCCGCAAGCGCTCGGCGATCGCCCCGAACGCCTCGTCCCAACTGGCCGGCTCGAGCTTGCCATGGCGGCGCACGAAACAGCGGTCGAGCCGGCGCTTCTTCAAGCCATCGCAAGCGAAGCGCGATTTGTCGGCGAGCCATTCCTCGTTCACGTCCTCGTTCAGGCGCGGCAGGATGCGCATGACCTCGGCGCCGCGCGTATCGACCCGGATATTGGCGCCGACCGCGTCCAGCACATCGATGCTCTCGGTCTTGACCAGCTCCCACGAGCGCGCGTGAAATTCATAGGGCTTGGAGGTCAAGGCGCCGACCGGGCAAAGATCGATGATGTTGCCAGAGAGCTCGGTGTTGACCACCGCCTCGACATAGGGCCCGACCTCCATGTGCTCGCCGCGGCCGGTCAGGCCGAGCACTTCGACGCCCGCGACCTCTTCGCCGAAACGAATACAGCGCGTGCAATGGATGCAACGCGTCATGATGGTCTTGATCAAGGGTCCGATGTCCTTGTCCTTGACCGCGCGCTTGCCCTCGTCGAACCGGCTGGCATGCCGGCCATAGGTCATCGCCTGATCCTGCAAATCGCATTCGCCGCCCTGGTCGCAGATCGGGCAGTCGAGCGGGTGATTGATGAGCAGGAACTCCATCACCCCTTCGCGCGCCTTCTTGACCTGCGCCGTGTTGGTCTTGACCACCATGCCTTCGCTCGCCGGCATGGCGCAGGAGGCCACCGGCTTCGGCGACTTCTCGACCTCGACCAAGCACATGCGGCAATTCCCGGCGATCGAGAGGCGGTCGTGATAGCAGAAGCGCGGCACCTCGGCGCCGGCCGCCTCGCAGGCCTGCAACACGGTCGTGCCCGCCGGGACTTCGACCTCGATGCCATTGACGCTGAGCTTCGGCATGGCGTTTCCCCTCAGGCCGCCGCGATGCCGGGCGTCAGACTGAAGCGCGCGCTGCTGAGGCCGCCCTTGGCGACCAAAATGCGCGCCTCCAGCTCATCGCGGAAATGCCGGATCAGACCCTGCACCGGCCACGCCGCCGCATCGCCGAGCGCGCAAATCGTATGGCCCTCGATCTGGCCGACCACGTCGTTCAACCGATCGATGTCCTCGACCGAGGCCTCGCCCTTCACCATGCGCTGCATGGTGCGGTAGACCCACCCCGTGCCCTCGCGGCACGGCGTGCACTGGCCGCAGCTTTCGTGCATGTAGAAATGCGAGAGCCGCGCGATCGCCGCGATGACGTCGGTCGTCTTGTCCATCACGATCACGGCCGCGGTGCCGAGGCCCGAGCGCACGGCGCGGAGCGAATCGAAATCCATCAGCACGTCATCGCAAATCGCCTTGGGCAGCAGCGGCACCGAGGAGCCGCCGGGAATGATCGCCTTGAGATTGTCCCAGCCGCCGCGCACGCCGCCGGCGTGCTTTTCGATCAGTTCCCGGAGCGGAATGCCCATTTCCTCTTCGACATTGCATGGCTGGTTCACATGGCCAGAGATGCAGAACACCTTGGTGCCGGTGTTCTTGGGCCGGCCGAGGCCGGCGAACCAGGCGCCGCCGCGCCGCAGGATGGTGGGCGCGACCGCGATGGTCTCGACATTGTTGATCGTGCTCGGGCAGCCATAGAGCCCGACCGCGGCGGGGAATGGCGGCTTCAGGCGCGGCCGACCCGGCTTGCCTTCGAGACTCTCGAGCAGACCGGTTTCCTCGCCGCAAATATAGGCGCCGGCGCCACGATGGACGTAGAGGTCGAAGTCCCAGCCCGAGCCGCAGGCGTTCTTGCCGAGCAGCCCGGCCTGATAGGCCTGGTCGATCGCCGCGTCGAGCCGGTGCGCCTCGTCGATGAACTCGCCGCGAATATAGATGTAGCCAACATGCGCGCGCATGGCGAAGCCGGCGAGCAGACAGCCCTCGATCAGCTTGTGCGGGTCGTTGCGGATGATGTCGCGGTCCTTGCACGTGCCCGGCTCGCTCTCATCGGCATTGACCACCAGATAATGCGGCCGTTTGGGGTCGATCTGCTTCGGCATGAACGACCATTTGAGCCCGGCCGGAAAACCGGCGCCACCGCGGCCGCGAAGATCAGACGCCTTGATCTCCTCGACGATCCAGTCATGGCCCTTTTCGAGCAGCCCCTTGGTGCCGTCCCAATCGCCGCGCTGACGCGCGCCCGCGAGGCCCCAATCATGGGCGCCATAGAGGTTGGTGAAAACGCGGTCGGAATCTCTCAGCATCAGCCGCGCCCAATCTCTTTCAACGTGGTCGGACCCGAGGCCGGCGCCGAACATTGCCGCCCGGTCTTCGAGCCGATGGCCGGCGTCTCGCCGCGCCTGAGCGCGCGCAGCAGCTCGCGGAAACTCTCCGCGTCCAGGTCTTCATAGAAGTGGTCGTTGATTTGGACCACCGGCGCATTGACGCAGGCCCCGAGGCACTCGACCTCGACCAGCGTGAATTGACCGTCGGCCGTGGTCTGCTTGAGGCCAACGCCAAGCTCCTGCTGGGCGGCATAACGCAACTCTTCGCTGCCGCGCAGCCAGCACGGCGTGGTACGGCAAAGCTGCACCAAATGCCGCCCGACCGGCTTCAAATTGAACATCGTGTAGAAGGTCGCGACCTCGTAGACCTTGATCGGCGCCATCTCAAGCACTTCGGCGACGTGATCCATCGCCGCGCGCGAGACCCAGCCGCCGTTCTGGCGCTGGGCGAGATCGAGCAGCGGCAACACCGCGCTGGCCTGCCGGCCGGGCGGATATTTGGCGATGATCGCCTTGGCCCGCGCCATGACCTCGGGCGTGAAGGCGAAGGCCGCCCCGCCATTTGCCTCGCCGCCACTCACCGATCGATCTCCCCGAACACGATGTCCATGCTGGCAAGGTTCGCCACCGCGTCGGCCAGCATGTAGCCGCGGCTCATAAAGTCGAGCGACTGCAAATGCGCAAAGCCCGGCGCCCTGATCTTGCAGCGATAGGGTTTGTTGCTGCCATCCGATACCAGATAAACGCCGAACTCGCCCTTGGGCGCCTCGACCGCCGCATAGGTTTCGCCCGCCGGCACGTGGTAACCCTCGGTGAAGAGCTTGAAGTGATGGATCAGCGCCTCCATCGAGTGCTTCATCTCGGCGCGGGAGGGCGGCGTGATCTTGTTGTCCTGCACCTTGACCGGGCCGGGCTCGATGCGCGCCAGGCACTGCTCGATCAGGCGCACGCTCTCGCGCATTTCTTCCATGCGAACGAGGTAGCGCTCATAGCAATCGCCATTGGTGCCGACCGGCACCTTGAACTCGAGCTCGCTATAGATCTCGTAAGGCTCGGCGCGGCGCAAATCCCAGGCGACGCCCGAGGCGCGCAGCATCGGGCCGGTGAAGCCCCAGTCAAGCGCTTCGGCCGCGCTGGTCTTGCCGATGTCGACGGTGCGCTGCTTGAAAATCCGGTTCTCGGTCAGGAGGCCGTCGATCTCGTCGATCACCTTGGGGAATTTCTTGTTCCAGGTGCCAATATCGTCGAGCAGCTTCTGCGGCAGGTCCATCGCCACGCCGCCGGGCCGGAAATAGGCCGCGTGCATACGCGCGCCGGACGCCCGCTCATAGAACTCCATGATCCGCTCGCGCTCCTCGAAGCCCCAGAAGAAGGGCGTCATCGCGCCGACGTCGAGCGCCGTGGTGGTGATGTTAAGCAGGTGGTTGGTGATCCGGCTGAGCTCGCTGTAGAGCACGCGGATCACCTGCGCGCGGCGCGGCACTTCGATGCCGAGCAGGCGCTCGACCGCAAGCGCGAAGGCATGCTCCTGGTTCATCGGCGCGACATAATCGAGCCGATCGAAATAGGGCACGGCCTGAAGATAGGTCTTGTACTCGATCAGCTTTTCGGTGCCGCGGTGCAGCAGGCCGATATGCGGGTCGACGCGCTCGACGATTTCGCCGTCCATTTCGAGCACGAGGCGGAGCACGCCATGGGCCGCCGGGTGCTGCGGCCCGAAATTGATCGTCATGCTGCGGATGTGCCGCTCGCTCATGACTTGGCCGCCTTTTCATCGCCCGGCAGCACATATTGCGTGCCTTCCCAGGGCGACAGAAAATCGAAGCGGCGGAAATCCTGCGTCAGCTTGACCGGCTCGTAGACCACGCGCTTCTGCTCGTCGTCGTAACGCAGCTCGACATAGCCGGTCAGCGGGAAGTCCTTGCGCAAGGGGTGGCCGTCAAAGCCGTAATCGGTGAGGATGCGGCGGAGATCGGGGTGATCCGAGAAATAGATGCCGTAAAGATCCCAGGTCTCGCGCTCGAACCAACCGGCACTGGAATAGAGGCCGGTGACCGAGGGCACCACCGCGCCTTCGCTGACCCTGACCTTGACCCTGATGCGCTGATTCCGGCTGACGCTCAGCAGGTGATAGACGACATCGAAGCGCGATTCGCGGTCCGGATAGTCGGCCCCGCAAATATCGACCAGCATTTCGAAGGCGCATTGCGTGTCGCCGCGCAGGAATTTGAGCACGCGCAGAATGGCGTCGGGCCGGGCGATGACGATAAGCTCGCCGCGAACGACCTCGGGCGCGTCGACATAGTCCTTGAGCGCGGCGCCGATCCGCTCTCCAAGCTCGCGCAAGCTTTGCACGTCGGCCATGGCGTTCCCTTCCGAGCCCTGGTCCTAGCGCTCGATCGTACCGACGCGGCGGATTTTCTTTTGCAACTGCATGACGCCGTAAAGCAGGGCCTCCGCGGTCGGCGGGCAGCCCGGCACATAAACGTCGACCGGCACGATGCGATCGCAGCCGCGCACGACCGAATAGGAATAGTGGTAATAGCCGCCGCCATTGGCGCAGCTGCCCATCGAGATCACGTAACGCGGCTCGGGCATCTGGTCATAGACCCGGCGGAAGGCAGGCGCCATCTTGTTGCACAGCGTGCCGGCGACGATGATCACGTCCGATTGGCGCGGGCTGGCGCGCGGCACCATGCCGAGCCGGTCGATGTCGTAACGCGCCGCGATGATGTGCATGAATTCGACGCCGCAGCAGGCGAGCCCGAAGGTGAGCGGCCAGAGC
This sequence comes from Rhizobium sp. Q54, assembly GCA_945892755.1. Taxonomy (GTDB): domain Bacteria; phylum Pseudomonadota; class Alphaproteobacteria; order UBA828; family UBA828; genus SHWC01. Next base: position 21,481 of record CAMDDO010000021.1, read on the forward strand.
GAGCCGGTGCGCGCCCAATTGACCAGCTTGTCGAGCTTGGCCACCACGACGCCGCGCTCGGCCAGCTCATCGGTGACCAGTTTGAGCGCGGTATCCTGCGCTGGCCCGGGACCGAGCGCCCGGCCGGGCAAACCGACCGCGCTATCGCCGCTCACTCCCATTCCAGCGCTCCCTTCTTCCACTCGTAGATGAACCCAATGGTAAGAATGGCGAGGAAAACCAGCATCGACCAGAAGCCATATAGCCCGATGCCGCTGAAAGAGTCCGCCCAGGGGAACAGAAACGCGACCTCAAGGTCGAAGATGATGAACAGAATGGCGACCAGATAGAAGCGCACGTCGAACTTCATGCGCGCGTCCTCGAAGGCATCGAAGCCGCACTCATAGGCCGAAATCTTGTCGGCGTTGGGCTTTTGCGGCGCCGCCACATAGGACGCGGCGATCATGCCGACGCCGACCACCACGGCGATGCCAAGAAAAATCAGGATCGGCAGATATTCGAGCAGAAACGACGAAGAAGCGGTCATCGGCGCGCGCTGTTCCGATTGTCCCTAAACCAGGGCCGCTGGCGCCGCGCAGAAGCCGCCCCGGCGTCAGGCGTCCGCGCCATTCAACTCACCGCCCGGGACGGCGCGTAGAGCTCGCGCTCCCGGTCGGCGTCGTGCCCGCGGGCCATGAGCCCGGTGGGAAGATGGCGGGAGCGACGGGACTTGAACCCGCGGCCTCCGGCGTGACAGGCCGGCGCTCTAACCAACTGAGCTACGCCCCCGAATCCGCCCTTTCCGCCGCCCGATTCGAGGCGGCGGAGAGCGGCCTCATGTACTGCACCGCACCTTGCGGGTCAAGGAACTTACCCTTGGTTAATATAGAGCAACGGCGCGGTGTCGAAGGTAGCGGTCCGCCGTCGCCCATTGGGGCTGAGGCACGGCAGGCTTCGCTGCGCTCCACGAGCGAAGGGCGGTGGGCCGGCCAGAGCATCTCCGATCGCTGCGCCACTTGCATTCCTCGACCACGTTAGGGCAATCGTCCGAACGGGCACGAGTTCTTGGCCATCTTCAACGCCAGGAGTTGTTCGAACAAAGCCACCAACAACTTATTAACGAGCCGAGAATAGACTGCTCTCGGCCGCATCGGTGAGTTCGCGCAAGCCAGATTTTCAGTTCCGTTGATGGAGGGCTCGGTGCCCGAACTGGGATTGGAGGACGGGATCCAAGGCGGAGCGTGGCTGCTAATCCTTGCGCTCGCCATTCTATTAGCCACTCAGGCCAGGCGCCTTTTGCCGCCACGACGACGAGGCCGCTTTCACACTCTTCACCGGCAATCGAGAGCCGATCAGGACCGAGCGCCAGACCTCAGCGATATCGGGCGGCAACTGAGCGCGGTAATGGCGGCATCATTCCAAAAGCGGCGCGTGCTTAGCGCCTCGGAATACCGCGTCTTCAAGATCATTGAAGACGACTTGGCCGCTTTTCGCAGGGGTTACCGCGTCTTTGGGCAGACCAGCCTTGGCGAAATTCTACAATCACCCAGCGCAGACGCGTTTCATTCGATTAACAGCAAGCGAGCCGACATCCTTGTGGTCGATCGCGGCGGCTGGCCAATTCTAGCCGTGGAGTATCAAGGTAGTGGGCATTACCAAGGCACGGCTGCGGCCCGGGACGCGATCAAGAAAGAAGCCCTACGCAAGGCGGGGGTGCGGTATGTCGAGGTTTGCGAGGCCGACAGCGACGACCAAATTCGGTCTCGGGTGCGCGAGCAACTGGGCTGACCCTGCTTCCAATCCCTACCGCCAAAGCACAATCCGCGGATGACGTATGCGTACCACACGATAGTGGCTCCAGCCCGTCTACGCTCCTAACCGAGCTACGGGGGATACTCCTACGCCTAATCGCCTTCGGGTGTCATGCCCTAGGGTGGTGGCCTGCTACCCAAAGCCGAAGGCGAAGCGTGGTGGGCGATGACGGACTCGAACCGCCGACATTCTCGGTGTAAACGAGACGCTCTACCAACTGAGCTAATCGCCCGATCCGATCGCGCACCGGCACGGCGGCGACGGTGCGATCCTACACCCAAAACGCCGATGCCGGCCACCATCCGGCGGCCGGCATCGTGTTCGAGCCGAGGAGCCCTCGGCGGCCTCGCCGCTATCTGTTGACGGCTTCCTTCAGCGCCTTGCCGGCGCGGAATTTCGGCTGCTTGGACGCCGGGATCTTGATCTCGGCACCGGTCTGAGGATTGCGCCCCTTGGTCGCCTTGCGCTTGACCACGACGAACGTGCCGAAGCCGACCAAGCGAACTTCATCACCCTTTTTCAGGGCACCTTGAATCGTATCGAAAACCGAATCGACGGCGCGTGCGGCCTGCGTGTTGGAAAGCTCTACGTCGCCTGCGACGGACTTGACGAGATCATTCTTGTTCACCCGTACCCCCATGTGTGTTGGCGTGGACGTGTCCGAACTGCGAGGTGTCGCCGACGCGACTCGGCAGCACTGGCGCGCAGTGTAGAGCGCGATTTTTCACGGCGTCAACGCGCGATGCGCCGGAAACCCAGGGCTACCGCGCGATTCACGACGATTATGCGATTTCGACTCGGGCCAGGCCCGGAATCAAAAGGCGCGCCGGACGAAATTCACCCGGCGCGCCCCATGATCGACAAGACTCAATGGGTCAGCAGATTGCCGACCTTGCCGGAGTCGTCACCGCCGTCTTGCGCGGCGACCACCTCGCCATCGGTCTCTTTCCATTCGATCGCGACCAACGGCCTGACCAGCGCATGCTTCAAGACCTCGTCGACCGTCGCGATCGGCACGATGGTGAGCACGCGCTTCACGTTGTCCGGGATATCGGCGAGGTCCTTCTCGTTGTCCTTCGGGATCAGCACGGTCGTGAGACCGCCCCGGAGCGCCGCCAAGAGTTTCTCCTTAAGGCCGCCGATCGGCAGGACGCGCCCGCGCAGCGTGATCTCGCCAGTCATGGCCACGCTCTTGCTGACCGGAATGCCGGTCAGGACCGAGACGATCGAAGTGATCATGGCGACGCCGGCCGACGGCCCATCCTTCGGTGTCGCGCCCTCGGGCACGTGGACGTGGATGTCGCGCTTGCCGAACACGGTCGGCTTGATGCCGAATTCGACCGCGCGCGACTTCACATAGCTCTCGGCCGCCTGCACTGATTCCTTCATCACGTCGCCGAGCTTGCCCGTGGTGATGACCTTGCCCTTGCCGGGCAGAGTCAGCGCCTCGATCGACAACAGCTCGCCGCCCACCTCGGTCCACGCCAGGCCCGTGGTGACGCCGATCAGATCGTCGAGCTCGGCCTCGCCATAGCGGAATTTCCGCACGCCGGCGAACTTCTCGAGGCTGCGCCGCGTGACCTTGACGTGGCTGACGCCCTTGGAAAGGATTTTCTTCAGTGCCTTGCGTTGCAGATTGGCGATCTCGCGCTCAAGATTGCGGACCCCGGCCTCGCGCGTGTAGTAGCGAATGAGGTCGATCAGCGCTTCGGCCGTGATCTCCCATTCGCCCGCCTTCAAGCCGTGGCCCTTGAGCTGCTTGGGCACCAGATGGCGCCGCGCGATCTCGACCTTCTCGTCCTCGGTGTAGCCCGGAATGCGGATCACCTCGAGCCGATCCAAGAGCGCCGGCGGCATGCGCAGCGTATTGGCCGTGGTCACGAACATGACGTCCGAGAGATCGTAATCGACCTCGAGATAATGGTCGTTGAAATGCCCGTTCTGCTCGGGGTCGAGCACCTCCAAGAGCGCCGACGACGGATCGCCCCGGAAGTCCGAGCCCATCTTATCGATCTCATCCAACAGGAAGAGCGGGTTCGACGACTTCGCCTTCTTCATCGACTGAATGACCTTGCCCGGCATCGAGCCGATATAGGTGCGCCGGTGGCCGCGAATCTCGGCCTCGTCGCGCACGCCGCCGAGCGAGACGCGCACGAAATTGCGCCCCGTCGCGCGCGCTATCGACTGACCGAGCGAGGTCTTGCCGACGCCCGGCGGGCCGACCAGGCAAAGGATCGGGCCCTTCATTTTCGGGATGCGCTGCTGCACCGCCAGATATTCGAGAATGCGCTCCTTGACCTGCTTCAGGCCATAATGATCCTCGTTCAGGATCTTCTCGGCCGGCTTCAGGTCGCGCTTGATCTTGGTGCGCTTCTTCCACGGAATGCCGAGCAGCCAGTCGAGGTAGTTGCGCACCACCGTCGCCTCGGCCGACATCGGGCTCATGGTGCGGAGCTTCCGGGCCTCGGCCTGCGCCTTGTCGCGCGCCTCCTTCGTGAGCTTGGTGCGCTTGATGCGCTCCTCGAGCTCGGACGCCTCGTCGCGGCCGTCCTCGCCTTCGCCAAGCTCCTTCTGGATCGCCTTCAACTGCTCGTTCAAATAATACTCGCGCTGCGTCTTCTCCATCTGACGCTTGACCCGCGAGCGGATCTTTTTCTCGACCTGCAGCACGCCGATCTCGCCTTCCATCAGCTGAAAGACGCGCTCGAGCCGCTCGGAGACGGAGGCAACCTCCAGGAGCTGCTGCTTCTCCTCGATCTTGATCGAGAGGTGCGAGGCGACCGTATCGGCGAGCTTGCTGGCGTCGTCGATCTGGCCGATCGAAACCAAGACCTCGGGCGGCACCTTTTTGTTGAGCTTCACATAGCTCTCGAACTGCGAAATCACGGTGCGCGCCAGGCCCTCGAGCTCCTGCGGATCGCCGCGTGATTCCGCGATCGGCTCGATATGCGCCTCGAAGAAATTCGCCTCTTCGGTGAAGCGCGCGATGCGCGCGCGCGAGCCGCCCTCGACCAGCACTTTGACCGTGCCGTCGGGCAGCTTCAGCAGTTGGAGCACCGTACCGACCGTGCCGATGCTGTAAATGTCGGCCGAGCCCGGATCGTCCTGCGCCGCGTTCTTCTGGGCGACCAGCAGGATTTGCTTGTCGTCCTTCATGACGTCTTCAAGCGCGCGCACGGATTTTTCGCGGCCGACAAAGAGCGGCACGATCATGTGCGGAAAAACGACGATGTCGCGCAGCGGTAGAACGGGGTGAACCGGCAGTTGGGAAACGTCGAGCATCAGGACCTCGCCACTCTTCGGCGCTCGGCCGACCGTGGGCGGAAGCGCCGCAAGGCCGGGAGCCGAATGGGTTTCAAGTGGGCGTGATACCCCCCACAATCAAGGGGGTCAGGAGGCGGTCGACGCTGCTTCCTCGCGGCGTTCCGCGTAGATCAGAAGAGGCTTGGCGCGGCTCTCCACCACTTCGCGATTGATCACGACTTCTTCGACTAAGTCGTAGCTCGGCAGCTCGAACATGGTATCGAGCAGGATGGATTCGAGGATCGAACGCAGGCCGCGCGCGCCAGTTTTCCGGGCGATCGCCTTCTGCGCGACCTTCTCGAGCGCGTCCTCGGTGAAGGTCAGGCGCACGTCCTCCATGTCGAACAGCTTCTGGTATTGCTTGACCAGGGCGTTCTTCGGCTTGGTCAGGATGTCGATCAGCGCCCCCTCGTCGAGATCGTCGAGCGTCGCGATCACCGGCAGGCGGCCGACGAACTCGGGGATCAGACCGAATTTCAGCAAGTCTTCCGGCTCGATCTCGCGCAGGAGCTCGCCCGTGCGGCGCTCCTCGGGCGCGCGCACGTCGGCGCCGAAGCCGATCGAGGTGCCCCGGCCGCGCGCGGCGATGATCTTCTCGAGGCCCGAGAAGGCGCCGCCGCAGATGAACAGGATGTTCGTGGTGTCGACCTGCAGGAATTCCTGCTGCGGATGCTTGCGCCCGCCCTGGGGCGGCACCGAGGCGATGGTGCCTTCCATGATCTTCAGGAGCGCCTGCTGCACGCCCTCGCCCGACACGTCGCGCGTGATCGACGGGTTGTCGGACTTGCGCGCGATCTTGTCGACCTCGTCGAGATAGACAATGCCACGCTGCGCGCGCTCGACGTTATAGTCGGCCGCCTGCAGCAATTTCAGGATGATGTTCTCGACGTCCTCGCCGACATAACCGGCCTCGGTCAACGTGGTCGCGTCGGCCATGGTGAAAGGCACATCGAGGATGCGCGCCAGCGTCTGCGCCAGCAGCGTCTTGCCACAGCCGGTCGGGCCGGCCAGCAATATGTTCGACTTCGCGAGCTCGACCTCGCTCGCCTTGCCGCCATGGGCGAGGCGCTTGTAGTGATTGTGGACGGCGACCGAAAGAACCTTCTTGGCGTGCTCCTGACCGATCACATAGTCGTCCAATACGGCGCGAATCTCGGCCGGCACCGGCACGCCGTCCCGGCTCTTGACCCGCGTCGTCTTGTGCTCCTCACGGATGATATCCATGCAGAGCTCGACGCACTCGTCGCAAATGAACACGGTCGGACCCGCGATCAGCTTGCGGACTTCGTGTTGGCTCTTGCCGCAGAACGAGCAATAGAGCGTATTCTTCGAGTCACTGCCGCTGGACTTGTTCATGTCCGCACCGTCACTACCTCAGACCGAAGATCGTCTCGACCGGCGCCGCCGGCTCGGTCGGGCCGCAAGGCCCGGAAACACCTTCGAATCTTGTCACAGTTGAAAAGCGTGGCATCCACTTTCGTTGGTGTCTAGCCAAATCTCCTGTCCGGAGGGTTTGACTTGATCCCGATTCAACCCTAGCAGGCGTCACACCAACAAAACCTTACCCATTCATAGTTAACAATTATTTCGGCTTTTTCTCAGCCCCCTCATCGACAGGGGCGCGCTTGAAGATGACTTCGTCGACCAGGCCGAAAGCCTTGGAATCCTCGGGCGTCATGAACTTGTCGCGCTCCAGACTGTCTTCGATCACGGCCATCGGCTGTTTGGTGTGGTGAACGTAGATTTCGTTCAGCCGCTTGCGCAGCGACAAGATTTCGCGGGCATGTATTTCGATGTCGGTCGCCTGGCCTTGGAAGCCGCCCGAAGGCTGATGCAGCATGATGCGCGCATTGGGCAGCGAGAAGCGCTGGCCGGCCGCTCCGGCGCAAAGCAGCAAGGATCCCATGGACGCCGCCTGACCGATCACCAGCGTCGCGACCGCGGGGCGGATGTACTGCATCGTGTCGTAAATCGCGAGCCCGGCCGTCACCAAGCCACCCGGCGAGTTGATATAAACCGAGATGTCCTTGGTCGGATTCTCCGATTCGAGGAACAGGAACTGCGCCGCGATCAGGCTCGCCATTTCATCATGAATCGGCCCGGTGATGAAAATGATGCGCTCCTTGAGCAGCCGCGAGTAGATGTCGTAGGCGCGCTCGCCGCGGTTGGTCTGCTCGACGACCATGGGGACCAAGACGTTGCCATAGGTTTCGATGATGTCCGCCAAGTCGGTGTCTCCTGATGATTGAAGCGGGGAAGGCCGGCGCGTGAGTGGCGCGCGGTATTGGTCGAGCCGATCAGGCGCCGGACGCGCCTTCTGCTTCGTCGTCGTCGGGGTCCTTCAAAAGCTCGGCCGGGCTGACCGGCTTGTCGGTCACCTTTGCCTGCTTGAACATATAGTCCACCGTCTTCTCCTCGAACACCGGCGCGCGGAAGCGATCCAAGGCGTTCGGGTTGTTCCGGTAGAAGTCGAGCACCTGCTTAGGCTGGGCGAACGCGCCCGCGCTCTGCATGGCGGCCTGCAGCAGGTCTTCCCGTTCGACCGTGATGCCGTTCTGTCGTCCAATCTCGGCAAGCAGAAGCCCAAGCCTCACGCGCCGCTCGGCGATCTGGCGATATTCCACCTTGCCAGCCTCTTCGGCCTTGCCGATCACGGCTTCAAAGCTTGACTTGTTGCGCTCGACTTCGGCCTTGATCTGGCCCCAGATTTGCTCGAACTCCTGTTCCACCATGCTGGCCGGAACCTGGAAGTCGTAGCGCCTCGCCAGCTCGTCAAGGAGCTCGCGCTTGAGCTTGGCGCGCGAGACGTTCTGATAATCGTGGGCCAGCCGCTCGCGGACAGCCTTGCGCATGGCCTCCAGCGATTCGTGCTTGAAGCGTTTGGCCAGTTCGTCGTCGATCTGGCTCGGCTCGCGCTCGCGCAGCTCCTTCACCGTGACGGCGAAGCTGGCGTCCTTGCCGGCATATTCCTTGGCCTGATAGTCGGCCGGAAAGCGCACGTTGACGGTGCGCGCGTCGCCCGCCTTGGCGCCGACCAATTGGTCCTCGAAGCCGGGTATCAGCGCGCCCGAACCGAGCACGAGCTCGAAATCACTCGCCGTGCCGCCCTCGAAGAGCTTGCCCTCGATCGAGCCCTCGAAATCGATCACGCATTGATCGCCCGACGCGGCGGCGCGCGCCTCCTCGACCTTCCGATAGCGACGATCGGAATCGGCGACGCGCTGGAGCGCCGCCTCGATCTCGGCGTCGCCGGGCTCGGCGACTTCGCGGCTCAATGCGAGATCCGAGAAACTGCCAAGCTCGACCGCCGGCAGAATCTCGAAGCCCATCTTGAACTCGAGGTCCTTGCCCGAATCATAGCGCGTGATTTCGACGGTCGGCTGCGTCGCCGGACGAACCTTGCTGTCGGCGATCGCCTTCGCCGAATTGTCCTGAATCTGCTTCTCGATCACCTCCGAGAGCACGGCGCCGTGGAAGCGCTGACGCACGACCGCGAGCGGCACCTTTCCAGGCCGGAAGCCCTTCAGCTTGACCGTCTTGCTCATCTGGACCAGGCGGCGCTCGACCGCGGCGTTCAAATCATTGGCCGGGATCACCACCTTCAGCTCCCGCTTCAGCCCCTCCGACAGGGTTTCTGTCACCTGCATAACGTCGCGCGCTCCTTGGACGATGTTTCGTTGATCCGCTCGAGCCGCCCGGTCGGGCGGGGCATCAATTGTCCGGCTTGACCGACAGGACGGGCGCCCAGGGATATGGTGCGGGCGAAGGGACTTGAACCCCCACGACTTGCGTCACCAGATCCTAAGTCTGGCGTGTCTACCATTCCACCACGCCCGCTCCTTCTTCAGCCGCCGAGGTCGAACCCTCCCGCCATTGCCTTGCTCCATCGGCCCCTAAGGCCGCGACGCGGCCAGCGCGTCGAATTGCGAATCAGGCACTTTACGTGGGGAACGCCAGCGGCTCAAGAGCCAGCACGACGATACCTCCCGAAGGCGGAAAGCGGCACCTCATCCGATCAAGGCCTTCACCGCCGGCGTGGCCGCGATGCGGCCCTCGCCCCGATAGGCCTCGTGATTGGCTTCGATCTCCTCCGGTCGATAGCGATAATTGACCATGACGCCGAAAGATTGCTTAAGGCCGTTCGACGAGGTGTCAGCCAGCCAGTTCAGCCGCTCGACCCTTGCGCCATTGTTGAGGTGGAAGCGCGCCACACGGTCGACCGGCTCGTCGCCCTGCTTGGCGATCAGCAAATAACGCGCGGCCAGCCGCAGCATTACTGGTTGCAGGGCATCGGCCAAGTCGTGATCGCGCGGCCAGGCGCCATCGAGCAGTTTGCGCAACAGCTCGGCGCCAACCTCGCCGGTGCCAAAGCCGCGCAAGGCCTTGGCCGCTTGCGGGGTCAGCAGCGTGTCGTCGCCCGCGGCGATGCGACGTTCGACCCAACTCCGAAAGCCCGGCAGCGGCGAAAGCGTGGCAAAGATCTTGAGCGCGGGCAGCTCGCGCGCCAGGTCATCGAGCACGCGTTTGATCAGAAAGGCGCCGAATGACAGGCCGATCAGGCCACGCTGGGCGTTGGAAATCGAATAGAAAATCGCGGTGTCCGCGCTTTTCGGATCATCCGGCGGGGCATCCTTGTCGAGCAACGCCTGGATGTTGTCCGCCATGCCGTCGACCAAGGCGACCTCGACGAAGATCAACGGCTCCTCCGGCATGCTCGGGTGAAAGAACGCGAAGAAGCGCCGATCGGAGTCGAGGCGATTCTTCAGGTCCCGCCACGAGCGCACGCGGTGCACCGCCTCATAGGCGGCAAGCTTTTCCAGCAGCGCGGCGGGCGCCCGCCACGTGATGCGCTCCAGGCTCAAGAGGCCGATATCGAACCAGCCGGTCAGCAGCTCGCGCAGATTGTCGTCGAGCGCGTTCAATGCCGGGTCTTCGCCTATCACCTCGCGCAGCTCTGTCCGAAGATCGACAACAAACTTAACACCACTTGGCAATGCATTGAATTGCGCAAGTAAATTTACATAGGGCGGCATCAGGACCGCGCGCAGTCGTGCTTCGGCCTTAAGGCGGGCCTCCGGGTCAGCGCCGGCCTTTCCGAACGCCTCAATCATTTTATGTATCGCATTTGTGTCGGCCGTGAATTCATTGGCCAACAAGAAAAAAAATCGCTCGCGGCCGATCCGGCTAAGGGCCAGATAGGCGCGGCCAAGCTCGGCCGCCCGAGCGCGCGCCGATACCTCGCCGCCCTTGCCCTCGATGCAGGCGGCGATCTGGCACTTGAGATTGGCGATATCCTCGTCCGGCAAATCGGGCCGGAGCGGCGGTTGGCTTGGCAGGCGACCGGCCGACGTCAGGTCACGCCAGGCCGAGCGCACCCGGCTGAACACGCGCTCGAAGCGCGCCGTTCGTCCCTCATCGACCGCCATGGGGCGTCTCCGTTTCGTCATGAAGCCCGCGCAGGACCGCCGGCAGGCCGTCGGACAAATCCTCCGCGATCAAACCCGGACCGAAGCGCCGGGCAATCTCGCCGTGGAGCCAAGTCGCCGCGCAGGCCGCCTCGAACGGCGCCATGCCTTGCGCGAGGAGGCCGAGCACGAAGCCCGCCAGAACATCGCCGGCCCCCGCGGTCGCCAGGTTCGCCGGCGCGTTGGCGTTGATGGCCGCCCGTCCGTCCGGCGCCGCGATCACCGTGTCGCCGCCCTTCAGGATGACCGCCGCACCGCTTTGCCGCGCCGCCGCGCGCGCACGTCCAAGTTTATCGCCCTCGATCTTAAACAATCGCGCGAATTCACCCTCGTGCGGCGTCAGGACGACCGGGCCCTTGATGGCGCGAAACAGGCTCTCGGGCTCGGCCGCGAAGCTGGTCAGCGCGTCGGCGTCGAGCACGCAGGCCTTGTTGGCGGCGAGCGCCGCTTGCGTGCGCTCGGCGGTCCGCGGCCCGACGCCGCAGCCCGGACCGATCAAGAGGGCGTTCCGCCGCGGATCGGCCAGCAGAAGATCGAACTCGCCGAGCGGCGCGGTCATGACCGCGAGCAGGCTCGCCTGATAGACCGGCAGGGCTTCGGCGGGTACGACCGCGGTAACCAGGCCGGCGCCGATACGGAGCGCGCCGCGCGCGGCCAGGCGCGCCGCGCCCGAGGTCTCGGCACCGCCGATCACCAGCGCATGGCCGCGATCATATTTGTGGCCGGCGAGGCTTGGCACCGGCAAGGCCGCGCGCCACAGCGGCGGCGCGTTCTCGTGCGCCGTGACGCCGAGGCGATCGACGATCGCATCCGCGATCCCGATATCGGCCACTTCGAGGTCGCCGCACAGAAGCCGTCCGGGCAACAGCAGATGACCCGGCTTCTTGCGACAGAAGGTCACCGACAAATCCGCCTCGATGGCGGCGCCCTGAATCGCGCCGGTATCGCCCGCGACGCCGCTCGGCACGTCGACCGCGACCTTGAAGAGGCCGATCGCGCCATTGGCCGCCTCGACAAAGGCGCGCGCGGCGCCAGCCAAGTCGCGAGACAGGCCGGCGCCGAACAATGCATCGACCAAGAGGGCGGCACCATCGAGCGCGGCCGGCGACAAGGGCTCGACCGCGCTCTCATAGCGCGCGGCGGCGAGCGCGGCATCGCCCTTGAGCGCGGCCCGCTCGCCGAGCAAGGCGACGCGCACCGCCCAGCCGCGCGCCGCGAGCAGGCGCGCGACCACGAAGCCGTCACCGCCATTATTGCCAGGACCGCAGGCGATCAGCGTCGAGCACGGTGCATGGCGTCGCTCGATCGCGCGCACGATCGCGGCGCCCGCGGCCTCCATCAGCACGCTGCCGGGCGTGCCCGCCGCGATGGCCGCCGCGTCGGCGCGTGACATTTCGGCGACCGAGAGTAGCGCAAGCCGGCTCTCAGCCGTCGCGATCTCGCGGTTCCCCTGCACTGCCATTGCCGCCTTCGGGTTCACTCTTGCACGGTCCGCCGTGCTTATAGACTAATGCACGCATGACGCGACAGGGGGCGCCGTTGGGGAGATGGTGGCGAGATGACTAGCGCCCGCGGCGTAACGCCTTCGACCTGTCCGAGTGCCGCCGAAACCGCCCAAGCGGTGCGCGCCGGCACGCTGACCGCCCGCGCGGCGACCGAAGCGGCGCTCGCGCGGATCGCGGCCCATGAGGCCGAGGTGCTCGCCTTCGAATATCTCGATGCCAAGTTGGCGCTGGCCTCGGCCGACGCGCTCGACGCGCAAATGCCGAAGGGTCCGCTCGCCGGCGTGCCGATCGCGGTCAAGGACATTATCGACACCGCCGACATGCCGACGCGCAATGGCTGCGCCCATGAGTTCGCACGCCAACCGAGCGCGGACGCGACCGTCGTCAAGCGTCTGAGGCGGGCCGGTGCCCTGGTACTCGGCAAGACCACGACCACCGAGTGCGCCTATTACCACCCGACCAAGACACGCAACCCGCACGACCTCGCGCGCACGCCCGGCGGCTCATCGAGCGGCTCGGCGGCGGCCCTTGGCTCGGGCATGGTGCCGATCGCGCTCGGCACGCAGACCGCCGGCTCGATCATCCGCCCGGCCGCGTTCTGCGGCGTCTGGGGCATGAAGCCGAGCTTTGGCCTGGTGCCGCGCACCGGCGTGCTCACGCTCGGCCATTCGATCGACCATGTCGGCACGCTGGCCGGGCGCATCGAGGATCTGGCGCGCACGATCGACCTGATGGCGGGCGATGATGGTCTCGACCCGGCAAGCTTCGGCGCGCGCCCGAGCCGGCTCGAGCACGCCCTCACCATGAAGCTCGACCGGCCGCGGCTCGGCTTCGCGCGGAGTTTCGCCTGGCCGGAGATGGAGCCGGGCGCGGCCGCGCGCTTCGAGGCACTGGCAAAGCGATTGGGCGCGGTCGAGCTCGACCTGGGCGCGGACTTCGCCGAGGTCATGGCACCACATCGCTGCATCATGGCGCGCGAGATGGCGCACCATCTCTGGCCGAAATATTTGGCGGGCGGCGAGCGCCTTTCCCAGCCGCTGCGCGCGCTGCTGATCGAGGGTCGCGGCATCGGCGCCGAGCGATACTTCGAAGCGCTCGACCAAATCGCCCGTCTCAAGGCGATCGCCAACCGGCTGCTGAGCCCATTCGATGGCGTGATCACACCGGCCGCGCCCGGCGAAGCGCCGCTCGGCCTCGGCTTCACGGGCAGTCGCGCCTTTTGCTTCCTGTGGACCGTGCTCGGCGTGCCGGCGGTCAATGTGCCCGGCCTGCGCGGTGATGCCGGCCTGCCGCTCGGCGTTCAGGTCGTCGGCGCGTTCGGCACCGACGCCCAGACGCTGCGCGCGGCGGCCTGGGTCGGCCGCGAGCTTCAGGCGGCCCCGCCTTGATTGGCGTACGATCCAGTCATAGCACTGCTTGACGCAGAGGGCCGAGGTCATGACGCCGTTTCGCTATGCCCACGCCGCCGGATCGAATGCCCGTCGTCTCGTCGACGCCTGCGCGGGGCCGCTCGCGCCAAGCGGGAACGAAGCGCGCGGCGGGCTCGGCTTTCTCTATGTCTCCGAGCAGATCGGCGGCGAGCTGCCGGAAATCCTGACGCGCCTCAAACTCGCGACCGGCACGACCGACTGGGTCGGCTCGGTCGGCACCGGGGTTTGCGCGACCGGCCAGGAATATCATGGCGCGCCCGGCATGGTCGCGATGATCGCCGACCTCGCGCCCGCCGACTATCATCTGGTCGAGACCGTGCGCGACGATCTTTCGGGCTTCAAGACGCACCACGAAAATTGGCGCCGACAAGCCGGCTGTCACTTCGGCATCGTCCACGCCGACCCGCGCAATGGCCATTTGCCGGCCATTGTCGAAGGCATCGCTGAGGCGATCGACGGCTTCCTGGTCGGGGCGATCTCATCGTCCAGGCGTCAACCGTTGCAGATCGCCGGGGAGATCATGATGGGCGGCGTCTCGGGCGTGCTGCTTTCGGAGCGAGTGCCGGTCGCGACGGCGCTGAGCCAAAGCTGCTCGCTGATCGGCGTGAAGCATCGCGTCACGCGCGCCGATGCCAATGTCATCCAGGAGCTGGACGGCCGGCCAGCGCTCGCCGTCTTCAAGGAAGACATCGGCGAGCTCCTGGCGCGTGACCTGAAACGCATCGAAGGCTTCATCTTCGCGGCGCTGCCGGTACGCGGCAGCGATACCGGCGACTATGTGGTGCGCAATATCGTCGGCATCGATGAGGGCGACGAACTGGTCGCGGTCTCGGACGAGCTGGAATTGGGTCAGTCGATCCAATTTTGCCGGCGCGACGCGCATGCCGCCGAGGAAGATTTGGTGCGCATGATCGGCGGGCTCAAGCAGCGCAGCAACACGACGCCGCGCGGCGCGGTCTATTTCAGCTGCGTCGCGCGTGGGCCCCATTTGTTCGGCGATGAATCGCGCGAGCTCAAACTGATCCGACGCGAGCTTGGCGAGGTGCCGCTGGTCGGCTTTTTCGGCTATGGCGAAATCTCGCACCACCGGCTTTATGGCTATACCGGCGTGCTCACGCTCTTCCTTTGAAGGGTCGGGCGATGAACCACGATGGCCCGATCGTGGTGCTGACCGGGGCCGGCATCTCGAAGGAATCCGGGCTTCACACCTTTCGCGATGCCGACGGCATCTGGGCGCGACATCGGATCGAAGACGTGGCGACACCGGAGGCGTTCGCGCGCGATCCGGCCCGCGTCCATGCGTTCTACAATGCGCGGCGGCGCCAGCTCGTCAGCAGCGACATCGCGCCCAACGCGGCGCACCTCGCGCTCGCCAGGCTCGAGCGCGAATGGCCGCACGCGGTCCTGATCGTGACGCAGAACATCGATGATCTGCACGAGCGTGCCGGCTCGAGCGCGCTCCTCCACATGCATGGCGAGCTGCGCAAGGCGCGCTGCGCGCGGTGTGAGGCGGTCCGTGGGCAAGACGGCGACCTCGATACCACGCAACGCTGCGCCGCCTGTGGCGAGCGCGGCGGGCTCAGGCCGCATGTCGTCTGGTTCGGCGAAATGCCGCTTTACATGGAGGAGATCGGCGCCGCCATCGCGCGCTCTGCGCTGTTCCTCTCGATCGGCACCTCGGGCAACGTCTATCCGGCCGCCGGGTTCGTTCAAGAGGCGCGCCATCGGGCGGGCGCCCATACGGTCGAGCTCAATCTCGAGCCCTCGCTCGGCGAGAGCCTGTTCGACGAGAAGGTCTATGGCCCGGCGAGCCAAATCGTGCCGGCCTATGTCGAGCGCTTGTTGCGCTGAGGCGCATCGCCTTGTGCATGACCGGAATCGCCTCTCCGGGGCGCCCGGCCAGATCAAGCCAAGGCGACAAATTGGCGTGGGCGCCCGCCATGCTGGGCGCCAATTCGATCGCGTGCCGGCCATGCATGATGGCGTCTTCGTGCTTGCCATTGATAATCGCGGCCGTGCCGACCAGCAAACCATGGCGCCATGGCGGCGCGACCGATCAGGAAAACGCCTTGAACGCGATCGTCGTGAAGGTGTCGCGCACGCCCGGAATGCGTTGCAGCTTCTCGGTCACGAAGTGACCGATGTCGATGTCCTCGTCGAGATAGGACTTGATCAGCAGGTCGTACTGGCCCGAGATCGAGTAGATCTCCGAGATCTGCTCGACCGTCTCGATCGCCTTGTTGGCCACGTCATAGGCGCGGCCCATCTCGCATTTCACCATCACGAAGATGGTCTTCATCACTTGGCACCCTGAGCGCGCAAGCCACGCACCGGCTGGCACAGGAAATCGGGGACATGGTCGCCCATGCCGATCACCGGCGCATCCGGATTCGGACGCGGCGCCACCGGCGCGCGAGCCGCGGCCGGTCGTGCTGGCGGCTCGCGTCGGGTGGGCCGCTCGGGCGCCGCTCGGCGCTCGCCACCACGGCCGCCATCCTTGGCGCGCGGCTCGCGACGTCTCGGCTTGACTTCCGCCTCGACCGGCGCAGGGGCGGCCATTTCGGTTTCCGGCAGCGCGGCAGTGGGGATTTCGCGACGCGCCTCGCCGAGCGGCGATTCCGCTTCGGGCACGGGGTGGCCAATCAGGCGCACGACGGCATCGAGATAGCGCGTGTCTTCGGGCGATACCAGCGTGACCGCGCTGCCCGCGCGCCCGGCGCGCCCGGTGCGGCCGATGCGGTGGACGTAATCCTCCGCGTTCATCGGCACGTCGAAGTTAAAGACGTGCGAGACCTTGCTGATATCGAGGCCGCGCCCGGCCACGTCGCTCGAGATCAGAATCTTGAGCGTGCCGCCCTTGAACGCCGCGAGCGTCTCGGTGCGCTGAGATTGCGGCAGGTCGCCATGCAATTCGCCGACGTCGAAACCATGGCGCTTGAGATGCGCGCGCAACGGACCGATATCCTTCTTGCGGTTGCAAAAGACCAGGGCGCTATCGACCGCTTCGGCGCGCAGCAGGGCAAGCAACACGTCGCGCTTCTTGGCCGGCGCGACGCGAATGATCTTGTGATCGACGGTTTGGGCCACCGTCGCCGAGGCGGTCACCGCGATTTCCTTCGGATTGATCAGGAAGGCTTCGGCCAAGCGTTTGATCTCGGGCGCGAGCGTGGCGGAAAACATCATGGTCTGGCGAATGCGCGGCAGCCGCGCGACGATGCGTTCGACATCGGGGATGAAGCCCATGTCGAGCATGCGATCGGCTTCGTCGATGACCAAGATCTTGACACCGCCGAGCATCACCGAGCCGCGCTCGAACAGATCGAGCAACCGGCCGGGCGTCGCGATCAGAACGTCGACGCCGCGGTCGAGCAGGCGCTCCTGCTCGCCCATCGCCTCGCCGCCGATCACGACGGCGTGGCTCAACTTATGGTTCTTGCCGTAGGTCTCGAAGCTCGCCGCGATCTGCTGCGCGAGCTCGCGCGTCGGGGCCAGCACGAGCGAGCGCGGCATGCGCGCCTTGGCCGTGCCGGACGCCAGAATATCGATCATCGGCAGTGTGTAACCGGCGGTCTTGCCTGTGCCGGTTTGGGCGCAGCAGAAAACGTCGCGGCCGAGCAGAACCGACGGTATGGCCTTTTCCTGTATCGGCGTCGGCTGCGTGTAGCCGCATGCCAATACGGCGCCAAGCAGTTCCGGGCTTAGACCGATGTCTTCAAAGCTCATGGGGGATGAAATGGGGACTGTCCTCTCGCCACCGGGGCGTCAACGATGCGGCGCACGCCCGAAGGCCCGCATTCTCATCATCGCAAGTGTAACCGGAGATTTGCTCGCAGTCGCAGCAAAAATCAAGGTGCAAACAGCGTTAACAGGCGACATCGGAGCTCAAGACGATACTTCAAATTCATTAAGCGGCCGCGTCAAGCCGTTAGGGGCAGCTGGTACAGCCCGGCCCGATATTCGGATCGCGTTGCGGAAACAGGTCGATCATGACGAGCCGGACAAGCTCGTCGAACTTGGGATCGGCGGCGCCGGAGAGCGCGCCGGCCTCGCCCACCGTGCCGCTGAGCAGCCGCTGGCTGCTGCAAAAGGCCGCGACCACCCGGGTGGTGCCGTCCGGTCGCGCCGGGCCACCAGCACGGTCGGCACGGATCGGATCGCAGGCGGCCACGCTATCGAAGCTCGGGTCCGGGTTGAAAATCATCGAAACGAACAGCGGCGGCTTGTCCGAGGCGGGTGTCATGGCCTCGAACGAAATCGGACCGACACCGAGCGGCCGATCCTTCATCGCGCCGAGGACGCGGCCTGCGAACTCGTCGCCCTTCGCGCCGGAAACCGCCTCACCGCGAACCAGGGTCGGCAGGGAGCCTTTGCTAGCCGCATATTGCAAATAGGTCGGAGAATAGCCCGACCAATCGCCTCTGATCGTACGCACGCCCGCATTGCCCGCGCAGGCGCCCACGGCCAGAGCCGCTACCAGCATGGCAAGAACCGATGCCATGTGCGTCGTCCGCGCTCGTCTTGAAGCCATCGGCCGCCCTCGGGAAACCTGATCTCGCGTTGAGCAAGACATGGGGAGCGCCGCGCGCCGATCAAGACGCCGGGCGCCATCAACCCTCGGTCTTTCAGACGTCGAGCTCGGCGACCAGCCCGGCGTGATCCTGGATGAATTTGAGGCGCAATTCGGGCTTCCGCCCCATCAGCGCTTCAACGCGCCCGGCGGTCGCCACTTCGGCGCCCATCGGGATCGTGACTTGCAGGAGCGTGCGCCGCTTGGGGTCCATCGTGGTCTCGCGCAATTGGGGCGGCGGCATTTCGCCAAGCCCCTTGAAGCGACTGATCTCGACCTTGCCGCGCCCGGAAAATTCGCCCTTGAGCAGACGATCGCGATCGGCGTCGTCGCGCGCATAGGCGCTCCGCGTGCCCTGCGTGATGCGATAGAGCGGCGGCTGCGCGAGAAACAGGCGCCCGGCCTCGATCAATTGCGGCATTTCGCGATAGAAGAAGGTCATGAGCAGCGCCGCGATATGGGCGCCATCGACGTCGGCATCGGTCATGATGATGACCCGCTCATAGCGCAAGGCATCGAGCGAAAAACGGGCACCCGAACCGCAGCCGAGCGCCAGCACGAGGTCGCTCAATTCCTGGTTGGCCGAGAGCTTGTCCGAGGTCGCGCTCGCGACGTTCAGAATCTTGCCGCGCAATGGCAGCACCGCCTGTGTGGCGCGCTGGCGCGCCTGCTTGGCCGAACCGCCGGCGGAATCGCCTTCGACCAGAAAAACCTCGGTGCCGCTCGCTTCGTCGTTGCTGCAATCCGTCAGCTTGCCCGGCAGGCGCACTTTGCGATTGGATTGCTTGCGCGCGACTTCTTTTTCCTGCTTGCGCCGCAGGCGTTCCTCGGCGCGCTCGATGATGCGCAGCAGGAGCGCGCTTGCCGCCTGCGGATCGGCCGAGAGCCAGTGATCGAAGTGATCCTTGACCGCGTTTTCGACCAGGCGCGTGGCGTCGGCGGACGACAGGCGCTCCTTGGTCTGGCCTTGGAATTGCGGGTTCTTCAAGAACAGCGAGAGCACGACGCAGACGCCGCGCATGACGTCTTCGGCGATGATCTGCGCCGCGCGCTTGTTGGCGACCAGCTCGCCATAGCCCTTGAGGCTGCGCGCGAGCGCCGAACGAAAGCCCGCCTCGTGCGTGCCGCCTTCGGGCGTCGCGATGGTGTTGCAGTGCGAGGCGACGAAGCCCTCCTCGTCCTCCGGCCAGGCGACCGCCCATTCGACGCGACCCTGCTCGTCGGCGAACGCGACCTCGCCGCAGAATGGCTGCGGCGTGAGC
>CAMDDO010000022.1 GCA_945892755.1 Rhizobium sp. Q54
TGGAAAGAGGCTATTTTTCGAGGTAGCCTTAGGTTTTGGAACGGAGGCGGGAAATTCATAGATGATTTTTAAAAGAATTTCACAAAATTGGATGAGACGTTCTGCTTCTTTGCGCTCCATCATTGTAATCTCGTGATTGGCTTCATTACCCTTTGTTCTAATGTGATCAACCCAACCCTTTGCATCGGGCGGGACAAACCCATTATCGGATAGATATTGAACATACTCAACGAAGGTCTGGCCCTTCGGAGCTTTTTTTGCAACGGCAATATGCATCAATAATTTACGGCAGCATAAAACAGATGCAGTTGGCGCATTGGCAGACATGCAACGGCGGGCCTCTTGATAAATTCCGTCGACTCCGGTCTCGGTTACATAGCGAACGGAACTCCCAAAACTCGCGCCAGGATATTGTTTTATATCGTCAACGAAATCTATAAATGTTGGCTTATTGCAAGCATGACATATGTAGATTTTTCCTGCTTGATGTATAATATCATTTGTTTTAATATTATTGGACGTAAAATATCCGGAATTAGAAGAAATATTATTATCACAGTGTCCGCATTTATACCCATATGATCCAATTGATTTGGTATCGGACCAATTATAAGTCATTATTATATCTCCAGAATTACCTCAGTTGCCCTATTTCTCAGATTGAGTCGCCGGGATGCATGGTGTTAATGCCATCTTTGCGAAGTCCGAGTCAGAGAGTGTGCTTGTTCGTTAGGCTGAACTCAACCTTCCTTTCGGAGTGCTGGTCAAGGATTGAGGGGTGGTACGAGCCCTGGCCGCGTGCGTAGTGGCGCCAGCAAGGACGCGAGCCCTCTCTACACCTCCCCAATCTGCCCGAGGATCGCCAGGCACAGCGGGCTCGTCTTGTCCATGTAGCCTTCGAGCACTGTGAAGTGGTTGCGCCCGGGCAAATCGAGCGCGCTTCCGGTCAGCCCGTTCGCGGTCCAGGCGCCGAGGAACTCACGCGATTGCCGATGGAACTCGGCTGACTCATCCCCGCCCAGCGTCACGATCAGCGGGCCCGCGCGGCGCGGCAGATGGTGGATCGGGCTGTTGCGCGCGATCTCTTCCGCGTTCAGGCGCAGCTTCGGTTGCAGCCAGGAGAATTGGAACGGCTCGAGATCGAACAGGCCGCTGATCGCGCAGCCGGCCTTGATCAGGTCGGCGGGCAGGCCATAGTCGCCCGCCCAGTCGGTCGCCATCAGCATCGCGGTCAAGTGCCCGCCGGCCGAATGGCCCGAGACGGTCAGGCGCGCCGCGTCGCCGCCGAAGCTCGCGGCGTTGCGATAAAGCCAGGCCACCGCCGCGCGGTTCTGGCGCACGATCTCGCTCATCGTCACCGCCGGGCAGAGCGCGTAGTTGTTGACCGCGACGGTCACGCCGGCATCCACCAGGCCCTCCGCCACCAGGCTGAATTCCTTGCTGGAGAGCGAATGCCAATAGCCGCCATGGATGAACATATGGATCGGCGCGCCCTCGCGCTGCGCGGGGTAGAGGTCGAGATGCTCCGCCTTGGTCGGCCCGAACGGCACGTCGAGGCGCGGCGCAAGCTTGGCGCGCACGCGCGCGCTGTTCTCCAGGAAGAACTTCACATAGACGCCGAAATCCGGCACCGAATTCTCCACGTCATATTGCGCGTCGAGCTCGGCCTGGGTCGCGAAATCGCGGTAGAGCATGGCGTCGGTCCTGTTCGTCATTCACTTGTTCGTCATTCCGGCCCCTCACCTTCCCACTGCTTCGCGTCGTGCGCTTCGGCGCACGCCGCGCGTGCGACGGGCCCCTTCCTCTCCCGCAAGGGGAGAGGGGGAGAGGCGCGCTGTCTTTTCCCTCTCCCCCTTGTGGGAGAGGGAGGGGCCCGTCACGAAGTGACGGGAGGGTGAGGGGTAGGGGCACCGAAGCGCCAGAATCGACCCCGCGCTACAGCTTGAATTCGACGACCGCCGCGCCCGCGCCATAGGTCGGCCCATAGCCGTGGACCTCCGCGCCTTTGAAGCGCCCGCCGAGCGCGCCCATGATCCAGGCGAAATGCTTGAAGCCCATGTCGACGCGCGCCGCCTTGGCGTAGTCCGCGCTCAGGCGCTCGGCCTCGCTCGCCGAACCCTTCTCGAACAGGCCGAGCATGCGGCGGTTCCATGCGTCGTCGGCCTCGCTCGCGACATGGTCGGCGGCCAAGTCGATCTCGTTCCGGAAGATCGTGCCCGAGAGGCCGCCAATGCCGATCACCGCGGCGCGCTTGTTTTGCGCGGCGATTTTTTGCGCGGCCATCGCGGCGATTTTCGCGGTGGTCGGGAAATCGTGATAGAGGTTGTTGGCGCCGATCACGATCGGCACCTTGGCGCCGGCATTGAGAAAGCCCGAAGCCACGATGGTGCCGCTGTCGATCGGGAAATCGTCATAGTCGACGCCCTTGGCCGCGATGCCGATGGCGCGGCAGCCTTCGACGCAGGCCTCGGCCAGCGCGCGATCGACCGGAATGTCGTAGGGCAGATCGCCATAGTCGTACCAGTTCTCATCGACATGAACGCCGGCGACCCGCGCGCGGGTCTGCCACAGCTCGTCGAGCACGGCGATCCATTGGGTCGAATAGATCAGCAGCACGTCGGGCTTGGAAGCGGCCAGGGCGCGCCCGGCCTTTTTGTAGCCGGCGACCAGCGCGGCCCAAGGCGCATTGTCCGGGCGGAGCGTCGGCAAAGGCGAGCCCGGCACCAGAAACGCCGCGACGATGGTCATGCCCGAAACTCCCCGCGCCCGCCGCTACGCGGCCGCCTTCGCCAGATTCCATTCCATGACCGCGTTGCCGGTGCCGATCACCGTGCCATAGCCGTGCAGCTCGCCGGGGATTTGCGGATAGCCCATGGCCGCGAACATCCAGGTGAAGGCGCCTGACTTTACTTCCGCGAACGCCTCGTCGATGAACTGGGGCAGCACGCGGAAAACCTCGTCGGTCTTGCCCTTGCGCAGGAGCTCGATCATCCGCATGTCCCAGCGATAGCCGGTCATGTCGAACGGGTGCTCCCTCGACATGTCCTCCGGCAGCGCCGGCTCCTCGTGGAAATGGAAATGGCTCAGCGTGTTCGAGGCGAGCAGCACGGCGCGCCGCCCGGTGGCCTCGATCGCCTCGCGCGTCGCCTTGCCGAGCAGGTCCATCTCGTCGAGGCCCTGCTGGGTCGAGAGGTAATAGGGCGAGTTGTTGGCCGAGATGCCGACCACCGGAATGTCCCATTGCGGGCGGATCATGTGCAGCGTCGTGATCGTGCCGTAATCGACGCGGAAATTCGGGTTGCGCATCATCTTGGCGACCAGGCCCTTGTCGCGCGCCTTGGCGCAGCAGGCCTCGGCGAGCGCCACGTCGACCTCGAGCGCGAAGGAATAGCGGAACAGGTTCGGGAAGATCGGATCGACCGATTTGCCCGAGAGCTTTTTCACGCCGAGGAAGTGGTGGCCGAGCTGGGTCATCCAATGCGGCGAGTGGACCAGGAGCACGTCGGGCTTGAGCTCATCGAGGCTTTTCCGCGCGCGCTCATAGGCCCAGCGCAATTGCTCCCAGCCGCCCTCGGAACGCGCCTCGTTCTGCGGCGGGTTCTCGCCATAGACCAGATGGGGCGGATGGGGCGCGAGGAAACCAGCGAGAATCTCACCCTTTGGCATGGCGTGGCCTCCCTCCGGCGGGCGTGCGGACCCGCGCTTGGTTCAGACTAGTCGAACGCGGGCCGCGATGCATAGCGCGAGCCGGCGCTTTATCGCGGGCGGGCGGGCGACTATGCTGGCAAGGGGCGACAATCGCCGCCCGGGGGAGCCTCGCCATGTCTCGCCGCCTTGTCGTCGCCGTCGCCGTCGTCGCCTGCCTTGCCTGCCTCGGTGGGCTCATTTCCGGGCTTTTGCCCGCCTCGGCCCGGGCCGGCGAGGCGCGCCCCGCCACGCTCTACAAGGATCCCCAATGCGGCTGTTGCACTGAATATGGCCGTTATCTCGAAGCCAATGGTTTCACCGTCACCGTGGTCGACAGCACGGCGGAAATCGACGCTCTCCACGCGCGTTACAGGGTGCCAGCGCATCTCGAAGGTTGCCACTCGACCGTGATCGACGGCTATGTCATCGAGGGTCATGTGCCGGTCGCCGCGATCAATCGATTATTGGCCGAAAAGCCGTCAATCCCGGGCCTTTCGCTGCCCGGCATGCCTGAAGGTTCGCCCGGCATGAGCGGCCACAAGCAGGGCGCCTTTCCGATCTTCGTGATCAGCGACGAAGTCGAGCCGCCGCTTTTCGCCATCGAGTAACGCACGGCCGGCCGCCGGCCCAACCGCGCGCGGGCGGCTTGGCCCGGCGCGGCCGGGCGGTCCTTAAGGCATTCCTAATCCTGCATTAGGGCGACCTTAGGACAAAATGCCGACCATGAGGGCGTTCGAGCGACCTATGCCGCCGCGCCGAGCGGGTTTCGACGCGGCGCCCGACCGGCGTCGGCGTGCCGGGCGGTCTTATTCTCAACACGCTCGCGAGGACTGAGTGACCATGGCGACCGGGACCGAGTCCATCCGGAGCGCACCGCTTGCGGGCCTGCGCGTCATGATCGTCGACGATCAGCGGGCGATGCGCGCCATCCTGCGCGAGCTCTTGCACAAGATCGGCATCCACGAGGTGCTCGAGGCCGCCAATGGCGAGGAGGCGCTGCATCTGCTCGCCCAGCTCGCGATCAAGAAACAGAAGCCCGACGTCATGCTGTGCGATCTCCACATGGAGAAGATGGACGGCATGGAGCTGGTCAACCGCATTCGCCGCGGCAAGGTCGAAGCGATCGATCGGCACATCCCCATTTTGCTCCTGACTGGCGAAAGCGACATCATGATGCTCGAGGTTGTCCAGCAGGTCGGCGCGACCGATATTCTTCGCAAGCCGATCTCCGCCGGCGCCCTTGCCAAGTCGCTCGGAAGCGCGGTCGGTGTCGCCGCCGAATAGAAGCGCCGAACAGCAAGCGCGTCGCCTAAAAAACCACCACGCTCCTGATCGCCTCGCCCTTGTGCATCAAGTCGAACGCGTCATTGATGCGCGTCAGGGGCAAAGTGTGCGTGATCATCGGATCGATCTCGATTTTCTTGTCCATGTACCAATCGACGATGCGCGGCACGTCGCTCCGACCCTTGGCGCCGCCGAACGCGCTGCCGCGCCAGACCCGGCCGGTGACCAGCTGGAAGGGGCGGGTCGAAATTTCCTGGCCGGCGCCGGCGACGCCGATGACGGTGCTTTCGCCCCAGCCCTTGTGGCAGCATTCGAGCGCCTGACGCATGGTTTTCACATTGCCGATACACTCGAAGGAATAATCGGCGCCGCCCTTGGTCAAATCGACC
Source organism: Rhizobium sp. Q54 (assembly GCA_945892755.1). GTDB lineage: Bacteria > Pseudomonadota > Alphaproteobacteria > UBA828 > UBA828 > SHWC01. Next base: position 5,361 of record CAMDDO010000022.1, read on the forward strand.
AGATAGGGGACGAGATCGCCCCCAACCTCATTCGGATTGACGAAGTGGGTGAGGCCGAAGCGGCGCGCGAGCGCCTCGCGCTTCGGGTTGAGGTCGACGCCGACGATCATGTTGGCGCCGACCAACCGGCAGCCTTGCACCACGTTGAGCCCGATGCCGCCCAAGCCGAACACCACGACATTGGCGCCGGCTTTCACCTTGGCCGTGTTGATCACCGCGCCGATGCCGGTGGTGACGCCGCAGCCGATATAGCAAATCTTGTCGAAGGGCGCGTCCTCGCGTACCTTGGCCAGCGCGATCTCGGGCACCACGGTGTAATTGGCGAAGGTCGAGGTGCCCATATAGTGCAGAACCGTCTCGCGCCCGAGCTTGAAGCGGCTTGAGCCATCGGGCATCAGGCCCTTGCCCTGGGTGAGGCGGATCGCTTGGCAGAGATTGGTCTTGCCGCTCGTGCAGTAATCGCATTCGCGGCATTCCGGCACATAAAGCGGGATCACGTGATCGCCCTTCTTCAGGCTTTTCACGCCGGGCCCGCACTCGACCACGATGCCCGCGCCTTCATGGCCGAGAATGGCGGGAAACAGGCCCTCCGGGTCATCGCCCGAAAGCGTGAACGCATCGGTGTGGCAAATGCCGGTCGCCTTGATCTCGACGAGCACCTCGCCGGCCTTCGGGCCTTCAAGCTCGACCGTCTCGACGCTGAGTGGCGCGCCGGCTCTATGCGCGACTGCTGCCTTGACTTTCATGGACGTTCCCTCCGCTTCCGTTCCGTCACATTAGACGGTGTTCCGCGTTGGAACAATTGGACGCCGGCCCGCGGGCTGACCTAATTTAGCGCCGAACAAGAAGGGGAGCGGATCATGGCCAAATCCAAGGCGACCAAGCCACCGAAGAAGCCGATGGCGCCGCGCAAGAAGGCTGGCATGCCCGGCATGAGGGGCGTCGATCATATCGGTCTCACCGTGCCGAACGTCGATCAGGCGGTCGAGTTTTTCGTCAACGTGCTCGGCTTCGAGGAGTTCTACAATCTCGGCACGTTCAGCCATTCCAAGGGCACCTGGATGAAGCAATATCTGAATGTTCATCCGCGCGCCAAGATCACCAATATGCGCATGATCCGTTGCGGCGCGGGGCCGAATATCGAATTGTTCGAATACGAGGCGCCCGGCAAGCGCCGGCAAATGCCCAAGAACAGCGACAATGGCGCGCACCATTACGCGATCTATGTCGATGACATGGCGAAGGCGATCAAGCATCTGAAGAAGCACGGCGTGAAGATCATGGGCAAGCCGACGCTTAATCAGGGCAATGCCGAGGACGGCGAATATTGGTGCTATTTCCTGGCGCCCTGGGGCCAGCAATTCGAGGTCGTGTCCTGGCCCAAGGGGCGCGCCTATGAGAAATGGTATACGCGCCATCTCTGGGACACGCGCAACCCCGCAGCGTGAGGGCGTAGCACGAAGACCTCGCTTTCGTCGTCATGGCCCGGCTTGAGCCAGGTCATGACGACGAAAAATCAAGGCGCTCCTAGTCAGCGGCCTTCTTCTTGGCGTTCTGGATCAATTGCCAAATCTGATTGGGCCGGAGCGGGAGTTCGGCAATCTCGATGCCGAAGGGCGAAAGCGCGTCGCATACGGCGTTCGTGATCGTGCCGGGCACCGAGCTCGGCCGGCCTTCGCCAATGCCGCGACTGCCGAGTGGCGTATAGGGGCAGGGCGTTGGCGCGTGGGTCACCTTGATATCGGGTACGTCGGCGGCGTTGGCGAGCTTGTAATTCTCGAAATCGGCGGTCAGCTGCTGGCCATTTTCGTCATAAATGAATTGCTCGAATAGCGTGTTCGAGAGGCCTTGGATCACCGCGCCCTGCATCTGGCCCTCGACGATTTGCGGGTTGATGATCTGGCCGACATCTTCCGACGTGGTCCAGTTCAGGATTTTGAACTGGCCGGTCCTGATATCGACCTCGACCTTGGCGCAATCGGCGTTGAAGCAGATCATCGGCTTGGCCGCCTCGAAGAACGCGGTGTGTTCGAGGCCGCCCGATTCGCCCGCCGGCATGTTGATCGGCGCCATGATGATGCGCTCGACCATCTCGCGGAAGGTCTTCCGGATGTTCGAATTCTTCTTGTAAACGATCTCGCCGTCGGCGAACTCGAAATCATCCTGCGTCGCGTTCTCGATCTTCAGATCGTGGATCATGAACCGCGAAATCTTCTGCTTCAATTCGGCGCAGGCCATGACGGCGGCGCTGATGAAATAGGATCCCGCGCGCGCGCCGATCGTGCCCGAGCCGAACGGCGTCGTGCCGGTGTCGCCGGTCGTGACCACGATATCGCTCGGGTGGATGCCGAAAGCGCCGGCGACCGCTTGGGCGACCGTCGTCTCATGGCCCTGGCCTTGCGGCGCGTCGCCCTCGAACACGATCACCTTGGCGCGCGGGTCGACGCGCACGGTCGCCGCGCCATAGCCGGGTTGGCTTTCCATCGGCACCAAAAGCTCGGATGCCACGCCGGATAGCTCGACGCCGAGGCCGAAGCCGATGCCCAAATAGCGGCCCTGCTTGCGCGCCGCCTCCTGTTCGCGGCGAAAGCCCTTGAGGTCGACCTGGGCCATCAAATTGTCCCAGACCTTCAGAAAATCGCCCGAATCGAAATATTCGCCGGTGATCGAGGTATGCGGCAAATGCGCGACCAGGTTCTTGCGGCGAAAATCGGCCGGCTCCATGCCGCATTTTTTCGCCACGAGGTCGATCGCGCGTTCCATGGCGAAGCGGGTCGGCAGCTCGCCAAACGCGCGCGCCGGCGAGAGCGCCGATTTGTTGGTGACCGCGACCTTCAGCTTCACGTCGCCGATCGGCCAGTCATAGGCATTCGGCAGCTCGACCGAGCCGAGGAAGGGCATCAGGAAGCCCCAATAGACGCCCTCGCAACCATCGCCGCAATCGGCGATGCCGCGATTGCGCATGGCGAGCAGCTTGCCGTCTTTCGAGGCCGCGATCTCTATGTCGTGGATTTGGTCGCGCTCCTGGCTCACCGCCATCAGGTGCTCCTGACGCGATTCGACCCAGCGGATCGGCCGTTTCAGCTCGCGCGCCAGATAGGCGACCAGGATCGGCTCGCGATAGAACGGCGCCTTGACGCCAAAGCCGCCGCCTTGGTCGCGCGGCGCGATGACGCGCACCTTCTCGGCCGGGATGTCGAGAATGTCGGAAAGGGCGAGCCGGTCGATATGCGGCCGCTGCGTCGTCACATGGGCAATCAGGCCATCCGAATCATCCCATGACATCAAGGCGCCGCGCGTTTCCATCGGCGTCATGCCGCAGCGATGGGTACGGAAGCGCTGGCGCACCACCACATCGGCGCTCTTGAAGATGCGCTCGACCTCGGCGTCGTTCTTGGCGCGCGAGGCATCGTCCGCGCCGCCGGTGAACGTCATTTCGAAGATGATGTTGTCGTCCCATTCCTCATGCACGCGGTTCGATTTGTCGGCGAGCGCCTTTTCGGGATCGCCGATATAGGGCAGGGGGTCGTATTCGGCCTGAATCAATTCGGCGGCATCCTCGGCGACATATTTGTCGCGCGCCACGACGACCGCGATCGGCTCGCCGTGAAATTTCACCTTGCCGACCGCGAGCGGCCAATGCCTCGGGTATTTGGCGACCAAAGCGGGCTGCACGACCGGTTGCGGCATCGGCTTGATTTTGTTCTTGATGTCCTCGCCGGTCAGGACGGTCACCACGCCGGGCAGTTTTTTCGCGGCGCTGACGTCGATCTTCTTGATCCGCGCATGGGCCTGTTCGCTGCGCACGAAAACAAGATGCAACGCGCCCGGCATGCTCAGATCGGCGAGATAGCGGCCTTTGCCGGTGAGCAGGCGATGGTCTTCCTTGCGGTTGTATTTGGCGCCAACCCAATTGGTGCCGGTCTTGGTGGTCATGGCTCGGTCCCTTCCTGCGTTCAGCGCGTGCGCTTGGCGGCGTCGCGTACGGCGTCGACGATGTGGGCATAGCCGGTGCAGCGGCACAGATTGCCGATCAGGCCGGTGCGGATTTCGTCATCGCTCGGATTTGGGTGCTTTTTCAAAAATTCGTCCATGTTCATCAAGATGCCGGGCGTGCAAAAACCGCATTGAAGCGCGTGATGGTCGTTGAAGGCCTGTTGCAGCGGCGACAGCTTGCCGTCCTTGGCAAGGCCTTCGACGGTGGTCACCTCATGACCATCGGCTTGCGTTGCCAGCATGAGGCATGATTTCACCGCGGCGCCATCGAGCTGCACCGTGCAGGCGCCGCAGACGCCCTCGTAGGTGCAACTGATATGCGTGCCGGTCAATCCGGCGACCTCGCGGATGAAATCCGAGAGCAGGAGACGGATCGGCACGCTCTGTTCGAAGATTTCGCCGTTGATCGTGATTTTGACGGTTTTGTTCATGGCTATGAATTCCTTTCGGCGCGGCGCGTCATTTGCCGGCGGCGCGGGCGAACGCGCTGGCCAGCACATCGGCGCCAAGCGTGCGGATCAAATTCTTGCGATAGGTGCTATCGGCCCAATGATCGCTCTGGGTTTCGATCTCGGAGGCGGCTTTGTCGAGCGCGGCGGCGAGCCCGGGATCGCCCGCTTTCTTTCCGGCGAGGGCGGCCTCGGCGCCCTTGGCGCGCTTCGGTCCCGTGGCAAGCCCGCCGACCGCCAAGCGTGCCTTGGCGATCGCGCCGCCGCCATCGAGCTCGAGATAGACCGCGACGCCGATGACCGGCAACGCATCGGTCACCACGCCCCATTTCTTATAGGCGCTACCGGCCTTGGCTGGCGCCGCCGGCAGCGTGACGGCCAGCAGCACTTCATCGTCCGCGCGCGCGGTCTCGAGCGGGCCCTTGATGAAGTCGTCGACCATCACCGCGCGCTTTTTGCCTGTCGCGGAAAGCAACTCCATCGACGAGCCGACCGCGAGATTCGCCGCCGGCATGCAGGCCGCGACATAGTTCCAGCAAAGACTGCCGCCGATCGTGCCGCGGTTCCTGACCTGTCGGTCGCCGACATGCTCGGCCGCGTCAGCCAGCGCGCCATAGGCGGTCTTGAGATTGGGATCGCTCATGATCTCGACATAGCGCGTCATAGCGCCGATCCGTATGCCACCGCCACCCGCGCTGACGCCCTTGAGTTCCTTGAGCGCCTGTAAATCGATCACGCAGCGCGGCCTAACCAGGCGCGACTTCACCGCCTGCATCAGGCTCTGGCCGCCGGCGAGGAACATCGCCTCGCCCGCCTCATATTTGCCGGCGGCCTTCAATGCCTCGTCTACCGAGGTCGGGCGCACATAGTCCTCGATGATCGCTGGATACATGGTCTCTCCCCGTCGTCACGCGGCGCGCGAGCGCGCCTATGAATATCTCGCAAATCAGCCGGCGAAGCGCGGCTCCGGCACGCCGCGAACGCCAAGCCCGGTGATCTTGAACAAGCCACCCGCCAGAAATTGCGGTTTGACTTCTTTCGTGAACAGCTCATGCACCGCCGGGTGTTTCACGCGTGCCATCGAGGTCACGTAAAGCTCATCGAGCTTGGGCCCGCCGAACATTACGCTCGTGATGTTGCGCACCGGCATGCCGATCCGCCGCTCGACCGAGCCATCGGGCGCATAGCGGATCAATTCGCCGCCGATCACCATGGCGTTCCATACATAGCCCTCGGCATCGACGGTTGAGCCGTCATAAACGCCGCGCTCGTCCTTGCACGAGGCAAAGTCGCGCTTGTTCGAGACGGTGCCCGTCTTGATATCATAGTCATAGGCCCACATGACGTTCTGGAACGTATCGGCGAAATAGAACGTTTTGTCGTCCGGGCTCCAGCACGGGCCGTTCGAACAAATGATGCCGCCTTCGATCTTCGTTACCTTCAGGTCGGGGTCGAGCCGGAACAGACCGCAGGCTTTGAGTTCTTCCTTGTCATCCATGCCACCGGCGAAAAAGCGGCCGCGCCGATCGCATTTGCCGTCGTTCAGGCGCGTGCGCGGCTGGTCGGCATCGACCAACTGAATCAAATCGTATTTGCCGGTCTTGAAATCGAAAAAATAAAAGCCGTCGTCCATGGCGAGAACGGCGTTGCTGTTCTTGCGCAGCGCCATCGAGCCGATGTCCTTGTCGACCGTCCAATTTTCGACCTTGCCCGACTTTGGATCGAGCCGCCAAATCGCCGGCTTGCCGACCCGCCGTCCGGTGCAATCCAGCCAATAGAAGCGCTGTTCCTCGACGTCCCAGATCGGGCCTTCGCCCAAAAGGTTCTCGCAATCCAAAAGGCACTCGATCTTGACCGTCATACCCGCGCCTATCCGATTATTGTTCCTTTAGCCCGCGATCCTGCCTGAGCTTCGTAGGGGAGCGCAAACTAGACTGTTACGGTCGATAAACCAAGAGGTCTTACCCCTCGACGCGGCGAGCGCTTTGACCTAAATGAACCGGGTGTCGAGACGCACGGAGCCTATGCGAGTCATGCGGATTCTAGTCATTCAGCACCATTCGAACTCGGGCATGGGCCATTTGCTTCAGCCGGCCGCCGAGCGAGGTGTCGAATGGTCCTATGTGTTTCCGCTCGAGCGAGGCGACTCGATCCCCTCCAGCCCCGGTGGCTATGACGGCCTGGCGATCTTCGGCGGCACGCCGCATGCCAATGACGATGCGACCTATCCGCATTTGAAGGATATCGCGGCGCTGGTCGGGGCTTTCCATCGTGATGAGAAGCCGGTGCTCGGCATTTGCCTGGGCTCGCAGTTGGTGGCGCGCGCCTTTGGGGCGCGCGTCTATAAGGCGCCGCAATCAGAAATCGGGTTTTACCCGGTTCGACTCAGCGCGGCAGCCAAACATGATGTCCTGCTAGGTGACGGCGTGCCCAATCAGCTTCACCTCATTGAATTCCATTACGACACGTTCGATTTGCCTTCGGGCGCGACCTTGCTCATGACCGGGGCTGATTACGCGCCTGTTCAAGCCTTTCGCATGGGCGCGACGACCTATGCGTTTCAGCCCCATTTCGAGGCGACACCAACCCAGGTACAGGAATGGCTGGTCGGCTCGCGTCTCTGGGTCGAGGCCGAACATCCGCGCGTTCCAGCGCGCATTGGCGATGAGCTTGCGCGCCACGGCCCCGGTGCACAAGAATTTGCGCAGCGGGTCGGCGGTGCTTGGTTTGATCTGGTAGCCGCGCGGAGCCATCCGCGAAAAGGGAGACAATAATGGCTGCGATCAAAACGCTTGGTCTCGATCATCTTGTGCTCCGTGTGGCCAATGTGCAGCGCTCGATCACCTGGTACAGAGCCGCGCTTGGGTGCACGCTCGAGCGCGTGCTGCCTAGTTTCGGGCTCTATCAATTGCGCACCGGGCGCACCTTGATTGATTTGGTCGACATCGAAGGGCCGGTCGGCAAAATGGGCGGCGCCGCGGCCGGCGCCAAGCGCCGCAATCTCGATCATTTCTGCGTTCAACTCGAAACCTTCGACGAAAAACAGATCGTCGCCTACCTCAAGAAAAAGCGCATTGCACCGGGCAAGGTCGAACGGCGCTATGGCGCGCTTGGCCATGGACCCTCGATGTATCTGACCGATCCGGACGGCAACACGGTCGAGCTCAAGGGGCCGCCGGACACGGATCAGACCGAGCGCATCAAGGGCGCGCGCTATCCCGGCCGAAAGCGCCGCGCCCGTTGACGCCAGACACGGCGCCCTGCATCGCGGTTCGGGACCTGACCGTCCGTATCGGCGGCGAGGTCATTCTCGACGGGGCGAGCTTCAGCGCGCCCAAAGGCGCCATGACCATGTTGTTGGGCGATAGCGCCGCCGGCACCGCGACCGCGATCAAGGCGATCGCCGGGCTCGAGCGCCTTCAGGCCGGAACGATTGAGGTCGAGGCGCGGGATGTCACCAAGGTCAAGGCCGGACGTCGCAACGTCGCGGTCGTGTTCGAAAGTCATGCGCTTTTCCCGCACATGACCGTGTTCGAGAACGTGGCCTACCCCCTGCGCGTGGCCAAACTCGATCGCGCGGCGATCGAGGTGCGCGTGACGGAGGTCGCCCGCTTGCTCGGTTTCGCTCATGTGCTCGATAGCCTCCCGCGCGACGTTTCAGAGGGGCTGAAGCGCCGGGCGGGGCTTGCGCGCGCCGTGGTGCGCGAGCCGGCGGTGTATTTGTTCGACCGCGCGCTCTCCAGTCTCGATGATGATTTCCGTGGTGCCGCGCGCGAAGTGATCGCTTTTTTACGTGAGCGCTTCAATGCCTCCATCATCATGCCGACCAACGATGGCGCCGAAGCCATGCGCCTGGCCGATTGGTTGGTGGTGATGGCGGATGGCCACGTGCTTCAAGAGGGCGCTTCGGCCGAACTCCGCGCTCATCCGGCGACGCTCGACATCGCATCGCGCGTCTGTGTACCAGCACTTGTTCTTCGCGACGGCGGAATTGTCGCGATCGAGCCCGAAGGTGTTCGCGTTCAGGTCGTCGATGGGCCGAGCTTTTTGCTGCCGGTCGTGGTGGGCGATCTGGAAATTGGTGAGCGAGTGACCCTTGCGGCGATGCCGGCCGGGTTCAAACCAGGCGGCTGGGCATCCGTGCCACCAGAGGCTTTGCTGCTCTTTGATTCAAGCGGTACGGCGATGTCCCGGCGCCAGCCTTAGGCGCCGATTGACGGCGCGCGCCGGGGCTGGGCAAGGTAATGACATCAGGGCATGGGAAGGACAGAAAATGGCAAAAATCGGCGCGAAGGAAGTTATTGGGCGCTTCCTCGAAGCGATCAAGGCGGCGGACGGCAAGACGATGATGAGTCTGATCGCCGAGGATGCCGCCGTGGTGCTGCCAGGCACTTACAAGGTGCCGTGGTCAGGGCGTTGGGAGGGTCATGCCAGCATCGCCCAATGTTTCCGGCTGGTCGGCGAATTTCTCGATATTCGCGGCCATGACGTGAAGCTGATCTTCGGCGAGGGCGAGCACGTGTTGGTTTTCATGTATGAGACCACGGTGGCGCGCAATACGGGGCGCGTTCTGCACCAAGACACCGCCTGGTTGTTCCGCGTGACGAGCGGCAAGATCGTGTTCTGGCAAGCGTTCGAGGATACCGAACAAATCAATTGGGCTTGGGACGACAGGGCCCGCGCGTGGGACGATGCAAGTCGGCGCGTCAAAGCCAAATAGTCGCCGGCGAGTCGGTCGAAGCGAAGGGGCGCTGGATTCCGAGGAACCCTGATCTCCTACCCGCAGAAGAACGTGGTGAGATCCACCATGATGGCGGCGCCGCGTTCGTACCAAAGGTAGAGCGCGAGCCCGCCGACCGACGCGATGACGCCGCCAAGAACCAGCCACATCGCTTGCACCGGCACGCGCGTGCCGAGACGAAAAACGGGCTTGGTTTCTGAGATCTGGTCCAACACGGGTCAATAATGCGCCGTGGCAGGACTGGGCGCAAGACGCGACACGGGCACCTCGCGGATCGGCCAATTGCATAGGGCCGCGAACAGGCCGAGCCCTATCGAAGCCCACCACATGATTTCGTAATTGCCCGTGAGGTCGAACAGCAGCCCGCCGCCCCAACCGCCTACGAAGCTGCCGAATTGATGGCTCAAGAAAACAATGCCGTAAAGCATCGACATGTTGATCGGACCAAACATATAAGCCACGAGACCGCTGGTTAACGGCACGGTACCGAGCCAGAGGAAGCCGAGCGCAGCGGAGAACGCGAGCACCGAGCCGGCCGAGAGCGGCAGGACAAGGAACAACACGAAGACGCCGGCCCGCAACAAATAGAGCAGGGTCAGCATGTCCTTGCGCTTGTACCGCCCGCCAAGCCAACCCCATAGGACCGCGCCAGCGATGTTGAAAAGGCCGACCAGGCCGATCGCCCAACCGCCAAGCTCGGGCGGGGAAATGCCTTTGCCGAATAGCGTCAGACCAATGCCTGCATCGGAAATATAGGCGGGAAGATGCGTACCGACGAAACTGACATGGAAGCCGCAGACAAAGAATCCGAGCGTGAGAAGCAGGAAGCCTCGAACCGCGAAGGCCTCGCTCAGCACCTCGCGAATGCTCTGCGTGATCGGCGCTTTGACGTTCCATGTGGCGCCGGTCTTCGGTTCGCGCAATCCGATCGCCAATGGCAACATGAGGAGCGAGGTTGCCGCGAGAATCCACATCGTGATGTGCCAATCGCCGAGCCGATCCTGCGTGACGCTCGCGAGCGGTACGATGGCGAACTGACCGAACGAACCGCCGGCTGTTGCCACGCCGAGCGCGAGCGATCGTCTGGCGGGCGGGCTTGCGCGCCCGACCGCGCCGAGGATCGGTCCGAAGCCGGCGGCGGCAAGGCCGGCACCGGTCAGAATGAGGCCGACCGTGAGCTGCGCGCCACTCGCCGCGGCCGCGACCAGGGCCATGCCGAGGACATAGACCAATGTGCCACCGGCGACCGTCCGAGCGGCCCCAAAACGGTCGGCAAGGCCGCCGACGAACGGCGAAAGAATGCCCATCACCAACAACGAGAGCGCGATGCCCAATGACCACAATTCGCGGCCGACGCCGAGTTCAGCGGAAACCGGCTTCAGGAAAATTCCGAAGCTCTGGCGCGTGCCAAGGCCGATCGTGAGGATGAGTCCGCCGCAAAGCACCGGCAGCCAGAAACTACGGGTCATCGCGTCGTCTCTGACTTCACGAGCATCACCGCTTCGTATGACGGACATAGTACAATATAGGTTAGCGCCACGCTCGCCGCCAACTGGGTCGGGCGGTCGCGCGCACGGCAGGCTGGCGGGCCGGGGCGCGCCGCACCGATTGCGACACCAGGTCCGCCTGCCTATAGTTCACCGAGCAGAGGGAGGCCCCATATGCGCAAAGTCATGGTCGCCGGCACCGGTATGACCGAATTCGGCAAGTTCATGGACGCGACCGTCCGCGCGCTGACCGAGAGCGCGGTGGCGAAGGCCTTGGCCGACGCCGATACCAAGGTCGGCGAAGTCGACATGGTGTTCTTCGGCAACGCCGCGGGCGGGCTCTTGAACGGCCAGGAATGCGTGCGCGGCCAAGTCGCGACGCGCCATATCGGCCTGTTGGGCAAGCCGATCATCAATGTCGAGAACGCGTGCGCCTCGTCCTCGACCGCGTTTCATCTGGCATGGCTTGCGGTCGCCGCCGGCCAGTGCGAGATCGCCATCGCGATCGGCGCCGAGAAGATGTCTAACGAGGACAAGACCGTGCCGATGAAGGCGCTCGAGGCGGCGGCCGATCGCGCCGAGCTCGAGATGCTGAAAACGCGCATCACGCCCGACGGCTCGGGCACCGGCTCGGTTTTCATGGACCTCTATTCCGATCTGGCCAAGCGCTACATGCAGCGCACCGGCACCACCGCGCGCGATTTCGCGGCGGTCTCGGCCAAGCAGCGCAAGGCAGGCGCGCTCAACCCGATCGCCCAATTCCGAAAAGAAGTGACGGTCGAAGAGGTGCTGCAAAGCCGGATGATCGCGCCGCCCTTGACGCTCATGATGTGCTCGCCGATCGGCGACGGCGCCGCCGCGCTCGTGCTGATGAGCGAAGACTATGCCGCGCGGAAATCGATCCAGCCGGTCGAGGTGCTGGCCTGCGCGATCCGCTCGGGGCAGGGCGATGAGCCGGACGCGCCGGCCTGTGCCACGATGGCCGCGAGGGCTGCCTATGAGCAGGCCGGCATCGGCCCCGAGGATTTGAGCGTCGCCGAGATTCATGACGCCGCCGCGCCGGCCGAATTGATTCTTTCCGAGCAACTCGGGTTCTGTAAACCGGGCGAGGCGGTCAAATTGCTGCGCTCGGGCCGCACGTCGCTCGGCGGCGCCATGCCGATCAACCCGAGCGGTGGATTGATCTCCAAGGGCCACCCGGTCGGCGCGACCGGGGCCGCGCAGCTCGTCGAGCTCTGCGATCAATTGCGCGGTCGCTCGGGCCCACGTCAGCGCGAGGGTGCGCGGCTTGCCTTGGCAGAAAATGGCGGCGGCTGGATCGGCAATGACGCGGCGACCGCGAGCGTTACCATCCTCGGCGCCACCAAACATTAGTCGCGGCCCTACCGCATGCGGCTGCACCAAGCGGAGGGCTTATCATGAGCGACGTGGCGATCTTGAGTGAGACGAGCGAGGGCGTTGGCCTTCTCACCATCAATCGGCCGAAGACGCTGAACGCGCTCGACGTGCCGACCCTGCTTGAGCTCGAGGCCGCGTTCTGCCGGCTGGAGAAGGATCCCGCCGTCAGGGTGGTAATCATCACCGGCGCCGGCGATCGCGCCTTTGTCGCGGGCGGCGATATCGCCGATCTCAATTCGCGGCGTGGCCTCCGCCATTACGAGGAATTTGCCGAAATCATCCACCGCGTGTTTCGCCGTGTCGAGGCGTGCGACAAGCCGACTATCGCGGCGGTCAATGGTTGGGCGCTTGGCGGGGGCGCCGAGCTTATGTTGTGCACCGACATCCGCTTGGTTGCCGACAACGCCAGGATCGGCGTGCCCGAGATCACGCTTGGCCTGTTCCCGGGCGCCGGCGGCAGCCAACGCCTGATCCGGCAAATCCCGCTATGCCGGGCCAAGGAGATGATGTTCACCGGCGATCGGATCACGGCCGAGGAGGCGGTGGCGCTCGGGCTCGCCAACCGCGTCGTAACGCAGGCGAAGTTGATGGACGAGGTCAAGGCGCTCGCCAAGCGGATCGCGGAAAAGTCGCCGCTCGTGTTGAAGCTTTTGAAGCGCGCCATGCGAGATGGCCTCGAGATGCCGCTGCAATCCGCGCTCGCGCATGAGCAGGCCGTGATCGGCCTGGTGCTCGATAGCGATGATGCGCATGAAGGCTGCAGCGCCTTCCTCGAAAAACGGCCGGCGCAGTTCAAGGGCCGTTGAGCGATGGATTTTCGCTTGAGCGAAGAGCAGACCATGATCGTCGAAACCGCACGGCGGATTGGCGCCGATTTCGGCCTCGATTATTGGCGCGATCTCGACGAGCGCGGCGACTATCCCAGCGCGATGTGGTCGGCGATCTGCAAGGCCGGGCTGTGCGGCGTCGCGCTGCCGGCCGAGCAGGGCGGTGTGGGCCTTGGCATGATCGAGATGGCGCTCGTCATCGAAGCGCTAGCGGCTTCGGGTGCGGGCTCGACGGTCGCGCAGCTATTCATGCTCAATCCGATTTTTGGCGGTGTCGCGGTCTCGAAATACGGCACGGACGCGATGCGTCGTACGCTCTTGCCCGGCCTCTGCGATGGCACGGTACAATTCTGCATGGCGCTGACCGAACCCGATGCCGGCACAAATAGCCTCGAGGTGAAAACCTTCGCCAGCGCCGAGGGCAATGGCTGGCGGCTCAATGGCCGCAAGATCTGGATTTCGGCGGTGCCGGCCGCGCAAAAGATGCTGGTCGTCGCGCGCACCAAAAAGCGCGAACAGGTCACGCGCAAGGCCGACGGCATCTCGCTTTTCCTGATCGACGTCGTGCGCGATGGCCTAACCCACCAGCCGATCGCGAAGCTCGGCACACGCTGCGTGCCGGCGAGCAATGTCTATTTCGATAATGTCAACGTGCAGGGCGATGAGTTGATCGGCACGCTCGACGGCGGCTGGCGGCAATTGCTCGATGTGCTTAACACCGAGCGCATCGTGACCACGGCCGGCCTCATCGGCACGGTCGAGCTCGCGTTGAAGCTCGCGGTCGACTATGCCAATGAGCGGCGCGTCTTCGCCGGCAAGCCGATCTCGTCCTATCAGGGCCTGCAATTTCCGCTCGCCCAGGCTTTTGCCGAAGCAGAATGCGCGCGGGTGATGAATTACAAGGCCGCGACGCAATGCGATCAGGGCCTCGACTATGGCAGCGAGGCCAACATCGGCAAATTGATCGCGGCCCAAGCCTGCGCGGACGCCACCGAGCGCGCCATGCAGGCCATGGGCGGCATGGGTTATGCCAATGACACCCATGTCGAGCGGCTATGGCGCGATTGCCGGCTGTTCCGCTTCGCGCCGATTTCGGAGGAGATGATCCTCAACTATATCGCCCAACACGATCTCGGCATGGCGCGCTCGTATTAGGGTGCGCCCTTCGGGCTTGGCGTACGCCGCATGGGCGGCCGTGCGCAGTGGCGTGTCCTGACAGCTGGGTATCAGATCATTGCGTCGATGAAACGCTGATCCATCTCGCGCGCAGGTTGGTCGCAGCCGGCGGTGCCGACGATTTTGGCCGGTATGCCGGCCACAGTCGTGCACCGCGGCACGTCTTCCAGCACGACGCTGCCGGCACCGACCCTCGAATATTCGCCGATCTCGATATTGCCAAGGAGCTTGGCGCCGGCACCGAGCATTGCGCCGCGTCGGACCTTGGGGTGCCGGTCGCCGGTCTGCTTGCCAGTGCCGCCGAGGGTCACCTCATGCAACATGGACACGTCGTCCTCGACCACCGCGGTCTCGCCGATCACCACCGATGTCGCGTGGTCGATCATGATGCCGCGGCCGATCCGCGCCGCCGGGTGAATATCAGCGCCGAACACCTCGGAGACGCGGGCCTGCAGGAACAATGCCATGGGCCGACGCTCGTTAGTCCACATCCAGTGCGCCACGCGATAGGCTTGCAGCGCCTGAAAGCCCTTGAAATAGAGTAGGGGTTGGATCAACCACTGGCAGGCCGGATCGCGTTCCTTCACCGCCATCAGATCGGCGCGCACGGCATTGCCGATATCGGGATCGGCGCTGAACGCCTCGTCGAATGGCTGGCGCAGCAACATGGCCGGCACCTCCGCGCTCCCGAGCTTCTGCGCCAGGTGGAAGGTGAGCGCGCTTTCGAAGCGCTCGTGGTTCAGGATCGTGGCGTGCAGGAAGCTCGCCAAGGTCGGCTCGCGCGCCGCCATATCGGCGGCCTCGGTGCGGACGGTGAGCCAGATCGGGTCATGAACGGCGAGTTTGGCGGTCGTCTTCTGCATGGGATTTTGCATGCGATTATCCCCGGTCGAACGTACTGGTTGACGCTATCCTAATAGATGGCGCGCCGGCGCGTCGATTCAATTGGGAGTCTTGGGCAGATGCCTAGGTCAACTTTCGGGCTAAGGTGCCTGGTCCTGAACCAGGCGCTCGACAAAGTCGCGCAGCATACCGCCCTCGCACCCGCCGGCCTTGCGGGCCATGCGGTTGACGCGCGAAATAACGCCGGTCTGCCAAGATGAACGCGCATCGCCAATCCGGGCTGACGTAGCAGCAACGGTCGCGCCGATCACCCCCATGTCATCGAGCAGAGGCAGGCGACTTACCCCAGCCTCGTCAATGCCGATACCGGCGTCGTTGAAGAAGGCGGCAAGCGGTGGCCCCTTGACGATATGATCCGATTTACCGGCGAGCAGCGCGCCATGGGAGCCTGTGACAATGACACGCCCAAGATCACTAGGTTCCATGAGCGCGGCTGAATCAATACCCCAGACTTCGGGTTCGCCCCGCATGGCGCGAAGACAGGTGCGTGCTTCGACATAGGCTGGCGGCTCGATCGCATGCGCCACCGCCGCGCGCATCAGCTCGGCCGCCGCCATGATCCGCTGTCCCACCGCGCAACCAAGCGCGGCGGCGGTCTTGCTGACGCAACTGACGATGCCGCGTTGAGCAATATCGGCGCCGTCGGCGATGCGGGCCGAGAGGTGGCTCACCGTGAGCGCTGGAATGCCAAGCCGATCAAGATAGAGGAGGGAGGCGATTCCTGCCGCTTCTATGCCGATGCCGGCATCATTGAAACTGACGCCCAGCACGCCGGCCTTGGCGGCGAGGTAACCAGGGTAAAGCCCGCCATGCGAGCCCGTGATCACGATCCGGCCGCTATGGCGCGGTTCGAATTGCGTGGCGCTATCGAGGATGAGGATTTCCGGCATGAGGCCGGGCCCGATGAGCTACGCCGCACCCATGCCGACGAATTCAGCGATCAATTCGGGGTTTTCAAGTTGGTCCGGCGTGACCTCGCCGGTAATCTGGCCGCGCTGGATGATCAGCACACGTTGCGACAACGCGGCAATGAACTCCAGGTTCTGCTCGACCAGAACAATAGTGAGGCCGCGCTGATCGCGCAGGCGTTTCAGGATCTCGACGATTTCCTCGATGATTGATGGCTGAATGCCTTCGGTCGGCTCGTCGAGCAAGAGGAGCTTTGGCCTGCCACAGAGCGCGCGGGCCAGCGCAAGGATTTGTTGCTCGCCGCCGGAGAGGACGCCGCCGGCGCGGTCGAGCAAGGGCTTCAGCCGCGGGAACTCTGTGAGCGTCTCCTCGATGATTGCGGCCTCGTCGGTCTTATGTACGGCGAAGCCGAAGCGAAGGTTGTCGAGCACGCTCAGATTGGGAAAGATATCGCGACCCTGCGGCACATAGCCGATGCCCATGCGGTTGCGCCGGAACGACGCCTCGCGCGTGATCTCCTTGCCGTTGAACTCAACCTGCCCACCGGTCGCGCGGAGCAGGCCGATCAGCGTCTTCAGCAGCGTCGTCTTGCCCATGCCGTTATGGCCGAGAATGCCGACGAACTCGCCATCCTTCACAGCGAAATTGACGCCGTGAAGTATTGGGATGCGGCCATAGGCGGCGCGTAGGTCGGTGACGCTCAACATGATCTATACCGAATGTTTGCCCAGATAGACATCACGCACCTGCTGGTTGTTCATGATGTTGATCATGGTGTCCTCAACCAGGATTTGGCCCTGATGAAACACGGTCACCTTTTGCGCGATCGCCTTGATGAACTGCATATCATGCTCGACCACGATGAGCGCGGCCTGGCGGTTGATCTCGCGAATCAATTCGGTGGTACGCCCGACCTCATCGCCGGTCATGCCCGCGGTCGGCTCGTCAAGCAGGATCAGCTTCGGCTCGCCTGTCAGCACGATGCCAAGCTCGACCCATTGCCGCTCGCCATGGGCAAGCTGGCCGACCAGCTTTTTGGTCGCATGGCCGAGACCGACGCGCTCAATGATCTGATCGGTGATCCGGTTAGCCTCGCGCGTCTTGTGATGGCGACGCGCCGAAAGCCAGATGTTCTCATGCACGCTAAGGCCGTCGAACACGCTCGGTACCTGGGTCTTGATACCGATGCCGCGACGCGCGATCTGGAAGGTGATATCGCTGGTGATGTCGGCGCCGCGGAAAAACACCTGACCGGTGCTCGGCTTATATTGTCGCGTGAGGCATTTGAAGAATGTGCTCTTGCCGGCGCCATTGGGACCGATCAGGCAGCGCAGTTCGCCTTCCTTCATTGAAAAATCGACATTGTTGACCGCAACCACGCCGCCGAAGCGCATGGTCAGGCCGCGGGTCTCGAGAATGATTCCGTCTTCGGCCATTGCGCGCTCAGCCCTTCGTTCTGTCGCCGGCGGTCGGCCCGAGCACGCCGAGGAGACGTTCCCCGAACGCGCGAACATGGACGTTACCGGGCGCCGGCAATTGCTCCGCCAAGTTCAGGACGGCGCCTGCGATCGCGCGCCGGTATCGACCGCCTTGCTCGCGCCAATCGCGCAGGGTCGGCACAATGCCTTGGGGAATTGCCAGCACGAAAATCATCACGATCAGCCCGAAGATCAAATAGGTGTTCAACCCGCCGCCGGAGGCGCCAGTGCCGAGGATGAACGAAACATAGAGTAGCACGACGCAGCCGATCATCGGGCCCAGCAATGTGCCGACACCGCCAACCAGCACCCACATGATAATCTGCGCGGCGAGCGAGAGGTGAAACGCGTTCGGGCTGATGAAGTTCTTGTAATTGATCGACAGGCAACCGGCGAGGCCGGCGATCGCCGCGCCGATCACAAAGACCGTGAGCTTGTAGAGGCGCACGTCATAGCCGAGAAGCTCGGCACGTAGTTCGTTTTCCTTCACCGCGACGACGACCCGGCCGAAGGTCGAGCCGAGCAGCATCTTGAGGCCGACATAGGTGGCAATCAGCAGGCCCATGGAGAAGTAGAAAAGATGATTGGCGCTCAGAAGCGCCTTGGGGTCGCCGGGCCAGTTGAACTTGCGGATCGATGAGATGCCGTTGAAGCCCATCAGGCGGGCCTTGCCGATGCTGTACTCGTCGCCTGACGTCGAATTGATGAAGTAATAGAGCGCGAGCGTGACCGCGAGCGTGATGACCGCGACATAGACGTCGTTCAAGCGGCCGAAGAACATGAAATAGCCAAGGATCGCCGCGAATATCGCGGGAATGATCATGGCCAGGAAGAAGGGCGCCGTGCTCTCGCCGATATTGCCAACCGATATCGCATAAGCGTAGCCGCCGAGCCCGAAGAACATCGACTGACCGAAGCACATGATCCCGCCAAAGCCCCAGATGAAGGCCATGCTGAGGGCGAGGACGATCATGCTGACGTAATAGCGGACCTGCAGCAGCAATAGCGGGTCATCCAACACCGGCAGGATGAAGAGCAGCACCACCATCACGCCGGCCACCGCCCAAGTGCCGTGGCGGTTCGAATCGAAGCGCCAGCCGGAGGCCAAGAGGCCCGTCACGTCGATCTCCGGAAGTATCGCCCGGTGATCCCGGTCGGGAAGATGCGTAGCAGGATCACCGCGGTAATCAGCAGGAAGACCTGGCCGAGGATCGGCGTCCATTGGAAGGAGATGATCTGGCGTACGGCCCCGAAGACACCCGAGGCCAGCACGGTGCCGGTAAAGGCCGCCGCGCCGCCGGTGATCACGGTAATGAACGCCTGCGCGACATAGGACACGCCGATGGTCGGAATCACCGTGTTGAGTGGCGCGAGAATGGCGCCGGCGAGGCCAGTCAATGCGGCGCCGATCGCGAAAGTGACCATGTAGACGCGCGGCGGGCTAACGCCAAGGCAGGACGCCTGACTGGGGTTCTGCATGGTGCCGCGCGCGATCAGGCCAAGCTTGGTGCGGCGCAAGACGACGAAGATGGCGAGGTAGATCACCACGGTGAACGCGATCATCACGAGCGTATAGGTCTTCTCGCTATAGTCGCCGAAGGAATAGGAGCCGAGCGGCGTTTGGACGCCGCGCGTGACATTGCCGAAGATCCAGGTAATCACGCCGATCAGGAACAGGCTGAGGCCCCAGGTGGCGATCAGCGTATCGATCATACGGCCATAGAGGAAGCGTATGAGAATTCGCTCGAAGACCAGGCCGATCAGGCCAACGAGGATCGGCGCGATGATGAGCATCGCTACCCACAGATTGATGCCGAATTGCTCGGTGCACACGATAACGACATAGCCGCCGAGCATCATGAATTCGCCATGCGCGAAATTGATCACGCGCATCATGCCGAAAATCACCGCTAGACCAGCGCCCATCAGCGCCAGCGTCGCAATGCCGCTCAGCACCTGAATGATCTGAATGCCGACGAGATCCATGGATCAAATCTAGAATAGGGGGAGGGCTGAAGCCCGCCCCCTATTTCGACCCCTCGTAGTGCCTAGATTTGCGGCGTGAATTGCTCAGCCGTCTCCGGATTCTTGGTCAAATCGCAACGATCCTTCACATCGTCCGGGCGGAGCTGGTTGATGGTCTGGAACACCTTCCAAGAACCGCCCTCGACCTTGGCGAGGTGGACGTCCTGGGTGCAGTGCATGCTGGCCGGGTCTATGGTCAGCTTGCCCGAGGGGCCTTCCCATGACATGCCGCTTGCGAGCGCCTTCAAGACCGCCTCGCGCTCGATCGTGCCGGCCTTTTTGACCGCCTCGGCCCAGAACCAGGTGCCGATATAGCTGCCACTGCCGACCGAATTGAGGTAGGGCGCCTTGTCGGGCCCGCCGAAGCGATCCTGGAAGCGCTTGACGAATGCCTTGTTGGCCGGTGTCTCGAGTTCTTGGAAATAGGGCTGCGCCGAGACGATGCCATCGCACTCCTCGGGCTTCAGCGACTTGTGCTCATTGCCGACGCCGAAGGTGAAGGAGACCATCGGGATCTTGCTGAGCATGCCGGCCGCCGCCCATTGGCGGTAGAAGCTGATGTGCGCGCCGCCGACCAAGCAGGTGTAGAGGAAGTCGGGCTTCGCGGCTTGGATCTTGGAAATCTCGGGCCCGAATTCGGTGACGTCGAGCGGGAAAAGATTCTTCGCCAGCCATTCGCCGCCATGTTCGGTGACGTATTTCTTGCCCCAATCGCCGATGATCTGCGGCGCGTTGTAGTCGGCGCCGATGTAGTAGACCTTCTTGCCGTAATTCTTCATGCCGTACTCGACCACCGGATCGCCCATCTGGAGCGGCGTCGCGCCCGAGACGACATTGTTCATGTCGCACACGCCACCTTCATAGATCACCGAATACCAGAGCATGGTCTTGTTCTCGCCGAGGATCGGCCGGATCACCTCGCGCGAGGCGCTGGTGATGGCGCCCTGCACGACCGCGACCTTCTCCTTCAGCGCGGCTTCCTGCGCGTATTGCGCATAGAGTTCCATGTTCGACTGGGGATCGTAGGAGATCAGGCGGATTTTCTTGCCGAGCAAGCCGCCCGCCGCGTTGATTTCTTCGACCGCGAGCGTCGCGCACATGGTCATCGGCGTGCCGTAAACATCGAGGCCGCCCGATTGGTCGAACAGACTGGCGATAACGATCTCATCATCGGCGCGCGCGATGCGCACATTGCCCATGAGGCCTGCGGCCGTGATCGCCGCCGCCGACGCGGCCGAGGTCGCGAGGAACTTACGTCTGGTGATCGAACCCATTCTTTATTCCCTCCCTGGAAGACACCTTGTTGAATGACTGTGTATCTCGCGCCGGCGCCGTAAGGCTACATCAGCGCAGCATGCCCGCTTGCTCCATCCCCGAGCAAACAGGGAACACTTTACCGTATTCCCAAGCTGATCCAAGCCCGCAAGCCGGTCAATCGGAATTCACACCGAGGTCGGGCACCATGTCTGCGATCGCCGATGCGCTCGTCGGCGCAACGATAGGGCGGCAAGAATCCGGGAAAATCAGGGCCAAAGGATGATCAAGGGATAAGCAGAGTCGAACCATGGGTGCGCCTTGCCGCGATCGCTCGATGAGCGTCCGCGGCGTCTTTGAGCGCGAAGGTCTGGCCGACCTCTACCCGCAAAATCCCGCGGACGATCAAATCGAACAGTGACTCGGCGGCCGCCACCAATTCGGCGCGCGTCGCGATGTAATCGAGTAGCCCAGGCCGGGTGAGGAAAAGCGAGCCACGGTCGGTCAGTGCGCTGAGCGGCACGGGATCGACCGGGCCCGACGCCTGGCCGAACAGCACCATGACGCCGCGTCGCGCCAGGCAATCGAGCGAGCGCGTGAAGGTGGCCCGCCCGACGCTGTCATAGACCACCGAAACGCCGGCGCCGTTGGTCAGCTCGCGCACGCGGGCGACAAAGTCCTCCCGGCTATAGTCGATCACATGGGCGCAACCGTGGCGGCGCGCGAGTGCGGCTTTCTCAGGCGAGGACACTGTACCGATCACAGTCGCACCCAAATGCGCCGCCCACTGCGACATGAGGAGGCCGCAGCCGCCTGCCGCGGCGTGGAGCAAGATGGTTTGGCCGGGTTCGACCCGGAAGCAACGGCGCAGCAAATACTCGGCCGTTAAGCCCTTCAGCATCACCGCCGCACCAGTTCGTTCCGAGACACCGCTTGGCAATCTCACCAAGACATCGGCGGGCATCAGCCGCTGCTCGGCATAGGCGCCAAACGGTAGTGCGGCATAGGCCACACGATCGCCCGGCGCGACAACATCGACCCCCGGCCCGACGGCATCCACCACGCCGGCTCCCTCAAGACCGAGGACCGCCGGATAAACAAGGAGATCCGCGGCACCTGTATCGCCGTAGGCGCCGTGCCCTTCGCGCAAATATGTGTCGACGAAGTTGAGGCCGATCGCGCCGTGGCGCAGCAGCACCTCACCCCGGCCTGGCACGCCGACGTCGACCTCTTCAAAGCGCAAGACCTCCGGGCCACCGGCCTTGTGCTGCCGAATCGCCTTGACCATAATCCCCCCAATGCTGTGACCAGCCTCCAAGGTTGGCGGCGCCACACTAACACGAAGCGGAGAGCGCGCGGGGTCTTGCCGCCGCGGCTCGAACGGGGATAGATCGCCACGCTATCATTTGCCCAATCGCGCCGACCAGCAGTACCGCTCGTGAAGAACGGAAGGGCGAGTGTGCTGGGTCATGTGACTGAATGCGCAGGAGGTCCTGCGTCCATCATGTGGAGGAGATCGCCAACATGGCAAAGCTGACTCTGGCTCAACGACTCGCCCGTCTCGAAGCCGTCGAGGATATTCGCCGACTGAAGCACCAGTATTGCTTGTACTGCGACCAGGGCTACGACCCGGACGGACTCATCAGTCTGTTCATCAAGAATGCCGTATGGAACGGCGGGCCGTTCGGCAAATACACCGGACACAAGGAAATTCATAAGTTCTTCAGCGGCGTGAGCAAGCAGATCGTTTTCGCAGCCCACCTAGTGCTCAATGAAATCATCGATGTCTCGGCGGATTGCAAATCGGCCAAGGGAGAGTGGTGGCTGATCATGCCGTGTACGGTGCGCACGGAGTCAGGAGCCGAGGAGGCTCGCTGGCTCAACGCCTACTACAAGGACAAGTACGTCTGTGAGCGCGGGAAATGGAAATACAAGTCACTTGATCTTGATCTGAAATTCTTTGAACCGCACCGAAAGGGCTGGGCAAAGACCTGATTGGCCCGTAGGTTAGGGTCATAGAATCATGCTGAAGGGACAATACGATGGGTGGGCCCTTGCAGCGGCGAGCCGGGGTTTGGGATCGCCTCACGCCAGGACGTCCGCCTATCGCGGGAGGCGCTTCTTCGAGTAGAATTAGCAGTGCAACAGCTCTTTGGGAGGAATGCATGACACGTAAGGACAAGACCCCGACCGACAGCGCCGAGCCGGCTGCGCGGAAGGGCGTGAATCGTCGTACAATGTTGAAGGGCGCGGCAGCTGTGGCTGGCGTTGCCATCGGCTCGAAGGCGATCACGGGTTTCCCAACAATCTGGGCGCAGGAAATCAAGGACATCACTCTCACTCATGTGGGTATGTCCTATTCGACGATCATCGAGATCGCCAAGCAGGCGAGCAAGGACCTGGGCTTCAAGGTCGAGATGGCGGTGACCGACCATCCTGGCTTCGTCACCCGCGTCACCACCCAGCCCGAATCGGTCGACGTGGCCGATGGCGAAATTCGCCAACGCCTGCAGATGGTGCCACGCGGCGTGCTGCAAGGCGTCGAGACCAAGAAGATCAAGCTGTGGGACAAAGTCACGCCGATCTATACGAAGGGCGAGTTCGCCGGCAAGCCGACGTCGCGCAGTGGCGTGTCGCCTTTCGAAGTGATGTACCTCGACAGCAAGGAAGGCACCAAGTTCCACGACGGTGCGACCGAGTGGGCGACCATGCTGCCCGGCGTTTACAACGCCGATACGCTTGGCATGCGCCCCGACCTGATCACGCGCCCGATCGATTCCTGGGCGGAACTGGTCAACCCCGAGTTCAAGGGCAAGACCGCGATCCAGGATATTCCCGAGATCGGTATCCTTGACGCCGCCATGGCGCTGCAGGCCGCCGGCAAGGTGAAGTACAATGACATGGGCGAAATGACCAAGGAAGAGATCGACGCGACGATCGAAGCCTTGATCGAGCTCAAGAAGGCCGGTCACTTCCGCGCGCTGTGGAACACCTTCGACCAGTCCGTACAGCTGATGGCGGCCGGCGAGGTGGTCATTCAATCCATGTGGTCGCCGGCGGTCACTGCCGTGCGTTCTCAGGGCAAGGCCTGCCAATACGTCCCGCTCAAGGAAGGCTATCGCGGCTGGGGCAACGGCATCTCGCTGATGAAGCATCTCTCGGGCAAGAAGCTCGATGCGGCTTACGAATACCTGAATTGGTACCTCTCTGGTTGGATGGGCGGCTTCATCGCGAAGCAGGGCTATTACATTTCGGTGCCCGAGACCGCCAAGGCCTTCATGACCGATGACGAGTGGGGCTATTGGTACGAGGGCAAGGCGGCTCAGAATGACATCACCAATCCGACGGGCGACAAGATGGAAAGCGCCGGCGCCAAGCGCGACGGTGGCTCTTACGAAGACCGCTTCAGCAAGATCGTGGTCTGGAACACGTTCATGAAAGAGGCGGTCTACATGAATAAGCGGTGGAACGACTTCCGCACCGCTTGAACGCGTCTGGTCAAGGGTGGGGCGGCCTTAGGCCGCCCCGCCTGTCATTTAATCTCCAGCTTTAGCGGTTTCCGACGGTCCAGGATGCAGTCGTCAACGCCCGCACGACGGGGGCGGACCTATTTTCAGGTCGCGCCCCTAACGATCGCCCTTTTTGTATTCGTGGTGATTCCGCTCATCATGATTCTAACGGTGAGTTTCTTCACCTTCGACTTTGTCATCGGCGCTCAGCCAAGTTTCATTTTCGACAACTTCGTCGAAGTTCTGACCGACAGCAACACGCTTAGCCTTTACGGCGCGACGCTGAAATTCGCGGCGATCGTTTGGGCGCTCACGCTCTTCATTGGCTTTTGGATCGCGTATTTCCTGGCCTTCCATATCCGCAATTTGCTGATCGCCATTGGGCTGTTCTTGCTCTGCACCGTGCCGTTTTGGACCTCGAACGTGATCCGCATGATCTCGTGGATTCCACTGCTTGGGAAAGAGGGGCTGATCAACCAAGCCCTGATGGGGATCGGCATCGTCAACGAACCCGTCGAATGGCTCCTGTTTTCGGAGTTCGCGGTCATCCTCTGTTACGTCAATCTATTCACCCTTTTCATGATCGTGCCGATCTTTAACTCGATGGCACGGATCGACCGCTCGTTGGTCGAGGCCGCACGCGATGCCGGCGCCGGTCGCTTGCGCATCATGACCGAGGTCATCGTGCCGCTTTCAAAAAGCGGCATTGCGCTGGGCTCGGTGTTCGTGGTCGCGCTGACCATGGGCGATTTCTTCGTGGTCAAGATCATGGGTGGCGGCCGTTCCGCCAACGTCGTTTCGGCGATGTTCGATGATATCGGCATCCTCAACTACCCGCACGCCGGTGCTCAGGCCGTCGTACTTCTGATTGTCGTCACCCTGATCGTTACCGCCATCATGCGCGTTGTTGATGTGCGCAAGGAACTGGCGCAGGCGCGCTGAGGAGTCGCAGTCATGGCCGGGCGCACCACCCATAAGAAGCGCGAATGGACGTTCTACGTTCTCGCGGCGTTTTTCGTGCTCTTTGTCATCTTCCTCTACGGCCCGATGTTCTCGATCTACGTGCTCTCGTTCCAGGGGCCGAATGCCGGTCTGACCTTTCCGATGCAAGGCTTTTCGCTCCACTGGTTCGCGGCCCTGTTCGGGCAGGCGCGCACCGGCGATATCGGCGGAGCCTTTGGGCGATCGATCCCACTTGCGATCATTGTGCTGAGCCTGACGGTCGTCATCTCAGTTTCGGCCGGGCTTGCCTTTCGCAGACGGTTCTTCGGCGCCACGCCGCTTTTTTACGTCGCGGTCGCGAGCCTGATCGTACCGGGTCTCGTCCTCTCAATCGGCATCGGCCAGGGCTTTACGGTCCTTGGCCTGAGGACGGCATGGTGGTCGTCCGCGCTCGGCGCGCACCTCAGTTGGACATTGCCCTTCGGCCTTCTGATTATGTTCGCGGTTTTGGCGCGCTTTAATCCGGCTCTCGAAGAGGCCGCGCGCGATCAAGGCGCGACCAATGTTCAGGTGCTGCGCTATGTCGTCATCCCGATCCTGTTTCCGGGCATCATCGCGGTCGCCTTGTTCGGTTTTACGCTCTCCTATGACGAATTTCCGCGCAGTTGGGTAACGGCGGGGACCAAGAACACGCTCCCGCTCGAAATATGGACGATGGTCACCAACATCACATCGCCCGCGCTTTATGCGCTTGCGACCGTGACGACAGCCATTTCGTTCATCATCATCGCGGTGTCGCTCGGCGCCATCGCGATGATCCAGCGACGGCGTAGCGGGCAGCCAAAGCGCAAAACGGCTGGTGGTTGAGCGGGCAGGGCCGGCAACTCTCGGCTCGTCAGCGGCAGTGTGCGGTGCTCGAGGAGGGTGAGATGCCGAAGCGGCTTAGCTTTGAGGCGATCGAGCGGTACCGGGAGCAAGGTTTCTACTTTCCCGTTCGGGTCATGACTGCCGCGGACGCAACCGCTACGCGTCAAAAGCTCGAGGCCGCTGAGGCCGCACTATCCGACAAGCTCAAGGGCGCCTTTCGGCACAAGCCCCATCTCCTGTTCACCTGGCTCGATGCCATCGTGCGGCGCCCGGCCATTCTCGACGCCGTTCAAGATCTGATCGGGCCAAACCTTCTTTGTTGGTCGTCGCTCTTTTTCAACAAGGCGCCGCAATCCAAGACTTATGTGTCTTGGCATCAGGACGCGACCTATTGGGGCCTGAGCAGCCCCGACGTGGTCACCGCGTGGGTCGCGCTCAGCCCGAGCACAGTTGAGGCCGGTGCTATGCGGGTGGTTCCCGGCACGCATGCGCGCGAACAAATACCCCATCGCGAAACCTTCGCGCCGGACAACATGCTCACCCGTGGTCAGGAGGTTGCCGTCGAGGTCGATGAAACTCAGGCCGTCGATATCGTGCTTCAACCTGGCGAAATGTCGCTCCATCACGTCAAATTGGTTCATGGCTCCCCACCCAACCGCTCGGCCGATCGGCGCATCGGCTTTGCCGTGCGGTACATCCCCCCGCATGTACGCCAGCTTGTCGGGCGCGATAGCGCGCTCCTCGTGCGTGGCGTGGACGAGTACGGCCATTTCGATCTCGAGCGCTCGCCGCGCGCCGATCTCGACGACGACGCCTTGGCGTTGCATGAGGCGGTTGCCGAGCAACATGCCCGCATACTCTATGCCGGCACGGGGCGGCAGGACGCCAAGACCTTTTAGCGGCCTTCCTGATACCCCTAATCTTTTCCGTGTATCCGGCCAAAGCGCCGCTTGAGCGAGACATAGAACAATGACGGACCCAGGCGGCGCGGGGACGATGTTTGGGGCCGACCCGTTCTGGCTCTCGGCCGGGATTTTGATCGTGACCTATGTCGTGATCATGACCGAGCGGCTCAATCGCGCCGTGGTCGCGTTGCTCGGCGCGGGCGTCATGATCATCACCGGCGTGCTGTCGCAGGAGCAGGCGATCCGGGGCGTCGACTTCAACACCATCGGCCTCTTGACCGGGATGATGATCATCGTCGCGATCACACGGAAGACCGGCGTGTTCGAATATGTCGCGATCCAGGCCGCGCGGCTCGGCCGCGCCAGCCCCGCCCGCATTCTCCTGCTTTTGGCGGTGGTCACGGCGCTCCTTTCGGCGATGCTCGACAACGTCACCACGGTGCTGCTGATCGCGCCGGTTACGCTGTCCTTGACGCGCGAGCTTCGGGTTCCGCCCTATCCATTTCTGTTCGCCGAAATCCTCGCCTCCAATATCGGCGGCACGGCGACTCTGATCGGCGATCCGCCCAATATCCTGATCGGCTCTCTGGTAGGCATTTCGTTCAACCAGTTCATCATTCATTTGGCGCCAGTCGTGGTTGTCGTGCTGGCGGTGCAATGCCTGATGATCCACGCCCTTTGGGGCCGCTCGCTCCATGCGACGGCAGACGATCGCGCTCGGGTGCTGGCCCTCAATGCCAAGGACACGATCAAGGACCGCACGCTGCTCAGGCTTTCGCTCGCCGTCACGGCGGCCGTGGTGATCGCGTTCGTGCTGGCGCGGTTGATCGATTTGGAGCCGGGCACGATCGCCATGCTGGGTGCCGCCGTGCTCCTGATGCTCGACAATTATCACCGCCGTGCCGAGGAACAGGCCCATGGCGTGCATGAAAGCTTCACTCAGGTCGAATGGATCACGATTTTTTTCTTTGTCGGCCTGTTCATCGTGGTCGCCGGTGTCGAGCATTCCGGCGTGCTCGGCTGGTTCGCCGATCGGCTGACTGCGGCGACCGGCGGGTCGCAGGATGCCACGGCCTATGCGATTCTTTGGTCCTCGGCGCTGCTTTCGGCGGTGATCGACAATATCCCGTTTGTCGCCACCATGATTCCGGTGATCAAGACTATGGCACCGGCGATGGGCGGGCCTGAACAGCTCATGCCGCTGTGGTGGGCGCTCTCGCTCGGCGCCTGCTTCGGAGGCAATGGGTCGCTGATCGGGGCGTCGGCAAATTTGACCGTCGCCGGCATCGCCGAGCGCGCCGGCGTCCCTTTCCGTTTTTTGACGTTTCTGAAATACGCCTTCCCGATGATGCTGGTCAGCATCGCCATTGCGCAGCTTTATATCTGGCTGCGCTATTTCTAAAGCGCCGGGCTATCGGCGGATAGGCCAAGCGCGGCGCGGCCAAAGGCGGTCGCGTTGACCTCCCAGTTCATCGTGATGTGCGCGTTGATCGCGTGCGCATCCCGGAAATAGCGCTCCATCGGGTTATTGGTATAGAGGGCGCCGCCGCCGGCGACGGCATAGAGTGCATCCACGCCGCGCGTGCAAAGCTGGCTCGCGAAGGCGCCGTCCCGCCGATAGCGTGTGCGCTGTCCCATGTTCGGGTACTCATGCGCGGCGGCGAGGCGATACATTTCCGCCGCATCGTTTTGGAGCAAGATGCGCGCGGTGTCGATGCAGGCGCCGGCCTCGGCGACCCTGAGCTGCATGGCCTGATGATCGGCGAGGCCGCGTCCGGTGGATTTGGCGGCCCGCGTCTTGGTCTCCGTGACGTAGCTATCGTACATGCCCTGCGCATTGCCGATCGCGGCGCCGCCTTGCACGAAGCCGAACGCGGCATAGGTCGGGATACGATAGAGCGGCGAGTCATGCAATTTGGCGCCGGGGGCTTGACCCATTTTGGTTTCCTCGACCGTCAGCGCCCGATGCGCAGGCACGAAATGATTGTCGAGCTTGACATCGATACTGCCGGTGCCGCGCAGGCCAATCACATGCCAATTGTCGATGAGTTCGTAATCGGCCTTCGGCAGCATGAACATGATCATCACCGGCGGCTCGCCGGCACGATCGGGCTCTAGGAACGCACTGCACATGTGCCAATCCGAGCCGGGCACGCCGCTCGCAAACGGCCAGCGCCCACTCACACGATAGCCGCCGGCATCGCGCGTCGCGCGCCCGAGCGGGAAAACCAAGGATCCACTTAGAAGGGCTTCGGGCTTCCGGCCCCAGATTTCCTCCTGCATGTCGTGAGGCCAACTGCCGATCATGAAGGCATGCATGCAATACTGAGCAAGCACCCAGCCGGTCGAGGCACAACCTTGGGCAACCGTGCCGCAGACATCCATCAGGGCGCCAAAATCGAGCTCAGCCCCGCCATAGCGCGCGGGCTGCAAAACGCGGTTGACGCGGAGCGCGCGGATTTCGGACAGGGCCACCTCTGGCAGTCGCCGTAGCGCTTCCGTTTCGTTCACGCGCTCGCGCGATTTGTCTCTGAGCGCGCGCGCGCCCTCGATCAAGGCATCACGCGTAAGCCCTGGATTTTTGGCCGCTTCTGTTGCCGCCATGACGCGTCTCGATGCCTCCTGCAATTCTCATCGCACCACTAAGTGCGCTTAAAGCCAGCGGGCACGATAATGGCGGGCGCCAAGGCACGCAAATACCTCAATTACCTCAATGGCCCGCGGTCGCGCTGGGAAGGTGGCGTCCTCGTGTTGCCGTGGCGCGTCGGGCCCCGCCTTGCCATCGAGGAAGCGGCGGACCCCGTTCAAACGAAAGCGAGCCCACGGGATTGCCACGGCGTCCCTCGGATTGTCACGCGCCCTCCCTTTTTCCGGTCGGCGTGGCGCTCGGCTCTCGCCGCATCACAATACGCGCCGTGCGGCAAATTTCGACCGATCATGTAGCGCAACCTCGGGAATTAGCTTTGAAAACCATGTGGCGCCCGGCGCTCAGGCAATGTTGACGGAGCGATTCGCGTCGCCCAACTGTGGCGAGAATATGGCGACCGTTTAGTGCAATCTAACAGTCCACAGAACGGTTTCAGGCTTTCCACAGTTCGATCCACAAGATTCTGATAGCGTTCCTGTCAGCGAGGTTGCTTTGCGTCTCAAGCGGCGCGAGCATATTCGGATGAACAAGGCGAGCGCGATCATGATTGACGTTGCAGAGCCAATCGATCTTGACCGGGTAGTCTTCGATCCTAATTACCGGCGCGACGTGATCGACTACCTGAATCGTAAATCAGATGCCGTCCCGGCCCGCAGATTCACTTGGTCGACGCGTGGCCGCCAAAGCATGTCGGCCGCATCGATCCGCGGCGGTCGAGAAGCGAGCATCGCGGTCGCCCAGGCGAAGTCCTGAGGCCGAGAGCGCTATCGCGGCGTGGCGATCCGACTTGCGACATTTTCGATCGCCGCCCGCGATCCAGTAACCGAATTCCTAGGCACGGCGGTATCGACCAAAGTTCCGGCGGTCGGTAGCCTCTGTCCCTTTATCCGTCATCGCGTCGGTGCGGTGTGTACGCAGGCTTGGGTCAATCCAAGTCTGGGCCCGCGCGTTCTCGATCGGCTTGAGAGAGACCAAACGGCAACCGAGGCGCTTCGGTCCGTGATGGCCGGTGAGATCGATTGCGAAATTCGCCAGGTCGGTGTGGTCGATGCGAGCGGCCGTGCCGCGGCATTCACCGGAAACGCCACCGACGCCTGGGCTGGTCATCGGACCGGCGCGAACTACAGCGTACAGGGTAATATGCTGGTCGGCGGAGCGACGATTGATGCCATGGCCAAGTCATTCGAAGGCACGGTCGGCCTCGATTTGGCTGAGCGCATGATGCGCGTGCTCGAGGCCGGTCAAGCGGCCGGAGGCGACCGCCGCGGTCGGCAATCCGCGGCACTCCTGGTACGCGGTCCCGAAGTCTATCCTTTGGTCGATCTCAGGGTCGATGAACATCCCGACCCAGTCGCCGAGCTGCGCCGCATCTTCGAGGTCGCGAAGCGCGAATTGTTCCCCTTCATTGCCGCTCTGCCTACCAAGGAACGACCGGCTGGCGATTTCGCCCGCGTCAGGGCCGCCATGGTGCCGAAGTCCTAGCCGCGCCAGAAGCGCCGGGTAAAGAGCACGAGCACCGTGAAGAGCTCGAGCCGGCCGAGCAACATGGCGAAGGAAAGCAGCCAGAGCGCACCGTCCGGCATGGCCTTGAATTGGCCGCCGCCGTTGATCGGGCCGAGCCCGCCGCCGGTGTTGCCCAGTGTCGAGGCGGCGGCCGAGAAGCTGGTCAGAAGATCGAAGCCGAACGCCGCCAGCGCGATCGCGATCAGGACGAATGCAACCACGAAAGCGACGATCAACAGCAACGCGGAGTAAGCGACCGATTCCGGCACGGACCGCTCGTTGTACATGATGCTCTCGGCGGAATGCGGGTGATTGAGCCGGTGCACGTGGCCGCGCAGAACGCTGATCAGCATGTTGAAGCGGAACGCCTTGATGCCGCCGGTGGTCGATCCCGTGCAGGCGCCGACCAGCATGGCGAGCAATAGGATGACTTCCGCCAAACCGCCCCAGGCCACGTAATTCGTCGAGGCCAGTCCGGTGCTGGTGATGAGCGAGACAAAGATGAATCCCGAATGCCGGAATGCGGTACCGGCATCGGTGCCGAGGCCAAAATGATTCCACAGGCCGAGGACGGCGATGCCGCCAAGGCACATCCAGAAGAAGAGTTGTACTTGCTGGTCAGAAAAGATGACCCGCCAATCGCGCTTGAGCAGCGTGCGGTAGAACAAGACCATTGGCAGGCCGCCGAGGAACATGAACAGCGTGCCGATCGCGTCGATGGAGAGCGAGTCATAGTAGGCAAACGACTGGTCATGGGTCGAGAAACCGCCGGTCGAGATCGTCGCCATGCCGTGGCTGATCGCGTCGAAGAACGACATGCCGGCGGTCCAATAGGCGATGACGCACAACGCGACCAGGCCGAGATAGACGGAGATCGTCATGACGGCGATCTGGGTCGCGCGCGGCAGCACCTTCTCGCCTTGATCGGATGATTCGAGACGGAAGAGCTGCATGCCGCCGACCCGGAGGAACGGAAGCACGGCGAGCGCGATGACGATGATGCCGGCGCCGCCGAACCCCTGCAGAAGGGCGCGCCAGAGCAGGATGCCGGCGGGCATCTGGTCGAGATCGGTGAGCGTGGTCGCTCCGGTCGTGGTCAGTCCCGACATCGCCTCGAAATAGGCGGCGGTATAATTCATATCGAGCCCGGCGAAGGTGAAGGGGAGGGCGGCGAAGGCCGGCAGGATCACCCAGCTCAGCGTGGTCAGGAGAAAGGCCTGCCGGCGATCGAGCGCGAAGCGCTTGCCGCGGTTGGCCAGCATCAGCATGCCGCCGAGGATGATGGTGACGCCGGCCGATACCATGAAAACGCGCCAGTCTTCGTTGCCGTCGCCGGCATCGACCATCGCCGGGATCGTCATGCCGAGGCCGAGCGGCAACAGCAGCACGCCGATGACGTAGAAGACGGGCCCGAGCTTGGGGGTCATGCCGCGCCTCGGATCTGCTCAATTTGTCGGCCAGACAGGACGCCCGGCCGGCGGCGTAGGGCGGATCGAGCGCGGGGATGTGGTGCCGGCAGCAGGAATTGAACCCGCGACCCCCTGATTACAAATCAGGTGCTCTACCGACTGAGCTATGCCGGCCCCGCGCGGCCGGTTGCCCTTGAACTCGACCGGCGCGAACGTAATCCGGGCCGCCGGTGAGGTACAAGCCCTGGGGTCGCAAGGCACGGCTCTCTAGCGGTTTGCGGCGACGTAGAGCGCGATCGCCGCCGCGTTCGATACGTTCAGGCTGCGAATCGGGCCACGAGTCGGGATCGTGGCCAGCTGGTCGCAGGCCTCGCGCACCAATCGGCGCAGGCCGGCGCCCTCCGCGCCGAGCACGAGGGCTACCTTTTCGTGGTCACTAACCGCGTCCGAGATCAGTGTCGTTGAATCCTCGATAAGCCCTATACACCAATAATTTAGGTCCCTAAGTTCAGAAATCCCACGAGCAAGATTGACGACTCGCGCGAGCGGCACGAGATCGAGCGCGCCGGAGGCCGCCTTGGCCAATGCGCCAGTGAGCTCGGCCGAATGGCGCTCCTGCATGACCAAGGCTGCGGCGCCAAATGCCGCCGCTGAACGAAGGATCGCGCCGACGTTGTGCGGGTCGGTGACCTGATCGAGCACGATGACCGGACCGGAGCCGCGCGCGCAGGCTTCGTCGAGCCCGAGCTCGGGCAGCGCCGCGGCGTGAAGCGCCACGCCCTGGTGGACGGCGCCATGGGGCAGGGCCCGATCGATCTCAGCCCGATCGGCCGGGGCGGCCGCGGCCAAAACGACGGCACCGGTTGATCCGTCCGGCGGGGCCGGCGACCGGCGTAGCGCCTCCAGCGCTTCGCGCGTCGCTAGCAGCCGGAGTGCACGGCGTTCGGGATTGGCGAGCGCCGCCGCGACGGCATGGTAGCCATAGAGCCAAAGCCCGCCTCCCGGGGATGCGAACGTGGCTCCGCCGCGCGAACTTGCTGTCGCACGGCGGGTTCGGTCACGATGGTTGCGGCTCATGGCGGTGACGATTATAGTGGGAATGATAGATGTTCCCACTGGTTCTGAGACGTCGGGGCGCCGGCGACTTGGAAGCGGTGCGGCTTGCTATCATTCGTTGACATCTCAGAGGGATTGCCCATAGTGCGCCCTTTCGCGGCAAGCGGCTGCCAGGCTGGTACGGAGGGGTGGCCGAGTGGTTAAAGGCAGCAGACTGTAAATCTGCCGACGTCAGTCTACGAAGGTTCGAA
>CAMDDO010000023.1 GCA_945892755.1 Rhizobium sp. Q54
TGCGACCGCGTCTTCTTGAATCTCGATCGTATCGGTGCCGTATTCGAGCGCGTATTCGTGGCGCACGGTGGCGCCGGGCAGCTTGCCGCGCTTGCGTACCATCAAGAAGCCGCAGCCAAGCCGGAGCGCAAGCGGCGCCGCGACCAGAAAGCCACGCGCCTCGACGCCGGCCAGAAGGTCGGGTTTGAGCGGCGCCACGATCGCGGCCAAGCGGTCGACCGTGGCCGCCCAGGCTTGCGGGTGCCTGAGCAAGGTCGCGATGTCGTAGAAAAGAATACCGGGTTTCGGGAAGTCCGGGATTCTTCGGATATGGTCCTCGAGCTGGATCATCTTCGCGCGACCGCGCGAGGGCTAATCAGGCATCGCCTCTTCCTTGAGATAGGCGATAACGGCGAGCCGGTCGGCCTCTTCGGCTAGGCCCTTGAACGCCATCTTGTTGCCCGGGACATATCCTTTGGGATCGGCAAGGTACGCGCCGAGTTTCGCGTCGTCCCACACGATTCCCGAGTTCTTCATGGCATCGGAGAACTTGTAACCCTCGTAGCTGCCCGCCGCACGACCGAACACGCCATAGAGATTGGGTCCCGTCTTGCTCTTGCCGCCTTCTTCAAGCGTGTGGCAGGCCTTGCACTTCTTGAACACCTTCTCGCCCTGCTCGACCATCGCGTTCTCGTCGGCGTGAGATGCGCCGGCTGCGACGCCGAGCGCCGCCATAAAGCCGAGCGAGGCCAGCCAAAACCGTGCTTTCATACTATGTCTCCGATGTCAGACAGGGCGGGAAGCGGAACGGCCGGGAGAATAGGCCCCGCCGTCCGGGGGTTCAAGAATGGTGGCCCAAAATAATGTTCATAGTGCGTCAAAGTGACCTAGTCGCGGCAGCCTTGAAGCTCTGCGGGTTGGTGCTGGGCGGCCTGATCGGCGCGGCCGCCTGGGCCGCTGACACGCCGGCGACCGTCGAGGTTCCGGCCGGACCGTCCATCCTCGGTTCCGATACGTCCGAACGCGAATACGGCTATCGCCTCGATGAAGCCGCCTACGGCCACGACCGCACGCGCCGCGCCGGCTGGTATGAGCGCGAGCTGCCACGTCGCGAGGTCACGGTCGGCGCGTTCGCCATCACGCTCACGCCGATCACCAACGAGCAATATGCCGTCTTCATCGCCGATACCGGGCACGCGCCGCCCGACATCGACGCGGCGAGCTGGAAGAGCTACGGCCTCGTCCACCCCTATGAGCGCACCCGGCGCCACGCTTGGGTAGGCGCCCGCCCGCCGGATGGCCGCGCGACGCACCCGGTCGTGCTGGTCTCGCATGACGACGCGAAGGCTTATGCCGCGTGGCTCGGCCGGCGCACCGGTCGCGCCTGGCGCCTGCCGAGCGAGCTCGAGTGGGAGAAGGCCGCGCGCGGCATGGACGGGCGCTATTTCCCCTGGGGTAATTCCTTCGCGGCCGATCGACTGAACAGCCACGATCTCGGACCGTTCGATACAATGCCGGTTGGGCTTTTTCCGAGCGGCGCGAGCCCCTATGGGACGCTCGACATGGCCGGGCAGGTTTTCGAGTGGACGTCGACGGCGGCGGGCGATGGCCGCTTCATCGTCAAGGGCGGTTCCTGGGATGACAAGGGTTGCGGCGTCTGCCGCGCGGCGGCACGCCACGGCCGATCGGCCACGCTCAAACACATCTTGATCGGCTTTCGACTGGTGGCGGAGCCGGCGGTGAGCGATCCCTGATAATGTGCCGCACGCCGTGAACGCCGGCAGGCGAGCATCGCTTTTCTTTGCGCGGGGCTGCGCTAGATTATGCGTGTCGTGCACGGGTGGAGTGGCGCGCTGAGATGACGGATCGGGCGGTACTATCTCGAAGTGGAGCGAAGACCAAGGGGTCGGGTCGGATCGAGAGGGTGCAATATCTCGATCTCGCGACCCTGCCGAAAGCGCGCCTCGAGCTCATGGCCGCGGGCGGCGCCGAGCTTGTCGAGATCGACCGGGTCTTGGCTCGAACGAGTGACAATGTGGTCGGCGAGATCCTGAGGCATCAGGGCACGTACTTCGAGTGGAACCACTACCCCAAGGGTGATGTTTACGACGATGTGAGCCACGGCCAATATTTTTATCATTCGCATCCGGGCGGCACGCGCGATACGGAGCATGGTCATTTCCACACGTTCCTCAGGGCGAAAGGAATGCCCAAGCACGTCAAGCAGGCGCGCCGCAAATCGAAGGCCGATTGGCCGCGCGGCGATGACGCGCTCAGCCATGTCATCGGCATCTCGATGGATCCGCACGGCAAGCCGCTAAAGCTCTTTACCGTGAACCGGTGGGTCACTGGCGAAACCTGGTATCAGGCCGAGGACGTTTGCGAGTTGGTCGATCGCTTCGGGATCGATCATGCCCAGCCATCATGGCCGACCAATCGATGGATCAGCGCCATGGTGCGGCTGTTCTGGCCGCAGGTCATCACATTGGTGCGGGCGCGCGACGCGACGATTGCCTCATGGCAGCGCGCCAATCCCGGTTCGGACGTGCTCGAGGATCGGCGACTGGAAGTCACTTCGCAGCTTGAGATATCGACGGAGAGCCAAATTGCCGCGGTCAAGGCGGCCTTGTCCGCCCTGCCTGACGGCTGATCCGGCGGCCAAACGCACCGCCGGGAAAAGGAAAACCGCCCCGTCGACAAACGCCGGGGCGGTTTCCGCGACGTCCGTGATGGAGTTGTCTAGTTCTTCTTAGCCGCGCAAGGGTTGCACGGGTTGCACGGGTTGCTTTTGGCCGCGCACGGGTTGCAGGGGTTGCAGGCGTTTTTCTTCGCCGCACAGGGGTTGCACGGGTTGCAGGCCGCAACCACGATCGGCTTCGATGCGGCATCCGTGGCCATGGCCGGCAGCGCGGCGCCGGCCGCGACGGTGACTACCGTCATGGCAATAATGGTTTCTTTGATCATGTCGATTCCCTCTTCGCTATGCGTTCATGAGATCATGGACCTTCGGATGCAACGCCCCCACCCCCGGCCCTGACGCCAAGGATTGTGGGCCGCGGGGCCGGCGATGAAAAGCCGATGACGGAATTATCGCAGGGAATTGAACAACGGTGAGGCGCCGCGAGGCCGTGCAACCAATTGGACCGCCGCGATGAGACACTTCGACCCCGAGGACTTGGCCGAAACGCTGCGCCGAACGGCCGAATCGGCCGGCGCCGCCATTCTCGCGCTCTATGGCACCACGGCCGGGGCGAGCCTCAAGGCCGACCGGACCCCGATCACCGAGGCCGACCTGGCTGCGGATCGGATCATCGCGTCGCAGCTGGGAGCCCGCTATCCCGAAACCGCCCTGCTTTCGGAAGAAAGTATCGGCGAGCGTCTGCTCCCGCCTGAAGGGGGCCAACCCTATTTCATGATCGACCCGCTCGACGGCACCAAGGAGTTCATCGGGGGCACCGACGAATTCACGGTCAATATAGGTCTTATCCAAGATGGCAAGCCGATCGCCGGGATCGTCCACGCGCCGGCGCTCGGCGAAAGCTACGTCGCGGTCGGCGGCACCGCCTATTGGATCGTACGCGGTGAGCGGCGAGGCCCTCTTCGTGCGCGGCGGCCAATGTGCGAAGGCGTCGTGATTCTGGTCAGCCGCTTTCATCGCGACGAGAAAACCGACGAATTCATCGCCACCCAACACGCGCCAAACGTGGTTACCGCCGGAAGCGCGCTCAAATTCGGCCTACTGGCGCGCGGCAATGCCGACCTTTATCCACGCTATGGCCGCACCATGGAGTGGGACACGGCAGCCGGTCACGCCGTGCTTGCGGCCGCGGGTGGCAGCGTAAGAACGCTCGACGGCATCGAACTCGGTTATGGTAAGCGCGGCTTCGCCAATCCCGCCTTCATCGCGCGTGGGCCCGAATAGAATGAGCCAAAGTCTGCTCGAGACCGAAGAGGCCATTGGCCGCGCTGGCGCGCTCGTCCGCGCGGGCGAGATCATCGTGTTTTTGACCGACACGCTCTATGGGCTCGGCGCCGACGCAACGAATGACGCGGCGGTCGCGCGCGTTTTTTCGATCAAGGGGCGGCCCGATTCCAAGCCGTTGCTGGTGCTCGTGCGCGACCTTGCGGAAGCGGCCCGATGTGGTCATATCGAGGGTACCGCGCGGCGATTGGCCGAGCGTTTTTGGCCGGGTCCGTTGACCCTCGTGGTCGAGCGCGCGGCCTCGGGCCCTTTGGCACGCGACCTCAATCCGCAAGGTACGACGATCGGGTTGCGCGTTCCGGCAAGAGCAATGACACGGCGGCTGATCGACGTCGCCGACCGCCCGCTGACTGCGCCCAGCGCCAATCGCAGCGGCGAAACTCCAGTCCATGACGCCGCCGAAGCGCTTGCCACATTCGGGTCGCACGTCGCGCTCGTGCTCGACGGCGGAACAAGCGCCCCCCTGCCCTCGACGATTGTCGCATGGGTGGACGGCAGACTGTCGCTGCAACGCGAAGGTGCGATCTCGCGCGCCGCGATCGAAGCGGTCGGTGGCGCGGTTGCCAATTAGTTGATCGGCGCGGTTAATCGACGAGCTTATATTTCGTCGCGAGCTTTGATCTTCGCTTGGTCTAAGGCCGGGAGCTGCCCTATCATGAATTCATCTGCCATCCCGAAACCGAGTGGGGCCATGACAAAAATATTGGTCGTCGAAGACGAGGCGAATATCCGCGAGAAGCTGATCACGGTGCTCGGCTTCGAGGGATTCGAGACGCTGGGGGCGGCGGATGGCCGCGTGGGCGTCGAACTGGCGCGTTCGGAGCATCCAGATCTGATCGTGTGCGATATCATGATGCCGGATCTCAACGGCTATGGCGCGCTGCGCGAGCTGCGCGCGGATCCGTCGACCGCGGCGATCCCGATCATCTTTCTGACCGCGGCCGCGAGCCGCGCAGACATGCGCAAGGGCATGGAGCTGGGCGCCGACGACTACATCACCAAACCTTATACCGTGGAAGAATTGCTGACGGCAGTGCGGACACGGCTAGGACGCCAGCAGACCATTCAAACCACCGCGACAACACCCTCGGACGTCAACGCATCCGGCACTTGAGCCGACGAGGCACCGGCGCGTGATTGCCGCGCGGCACGGGGCTCGGCTTTTCAGCGCCATTGCCGTGCTGGGGGTCGTCCTCGTTTTCTCAAGCTGCGCGCCGACGGTGATGCCGGCCGGCCCGACGACCACCGCGCCACGCATCGAGGCCGCGACGGTCGTCCTGAGCGACGGCGTCGGGCTGCCCTTGAAGAGCTGGGTGCCGACCGAGGGCCGACCGCGCGCGGTCATTCTCGCCCTGCACGGTTTCAATGATTACGGCAACGCCTTCGAGTTGCCGGCGCGCTATTGGGCCGCCCATGGCGTGGCGACCTACGCCTATGACCAACGTGGCTTTGGCGCGAGCCCCGTTCGCGGCCTCTGGGCCGGGACCGAAACGCTTGTCGACGATGCCAAGACGGTGGCGCGGCTGGTCCGCACGCGCCACCCTGGAACACCGTTCTACCTGCTCGGCGAAAGCATGGGCGGCGCGGTGCTGATTGCCGCCTCGAACCCGCATTTGCCGCCGGCCGATGGCGTCATCCTGGTCGCGCCCGCGGTGCGCGGACGCGAGACCATGGGCGCGCTTTATCGCGGTGTCCTTTGGCTCGGCGCGCATCTCTTTCCGTGGGCCGAGCTGACAGGCGAGGGTCTCGACATCGTCGCGACCGACAATGTGGAGGTTCTCCGCGCCATGCAGAAGGACCCGCTGATTATCAAGAGTACGCGAATCGACGCAATTTGGGGTCTGGTCGATCTGATGGACCGCGCGCTCGCCACCGCGCCGCTGCTCGGCAGCCCTTCGGCCCTCGTGGTCTACGGCACACGCGATGAGGTCGTGCCGGCCGGCCCAGTCGAAACCTTCGTCGAGCGGCTGCCGGATGAGGTGTCGGTCGCGGTCTACGATCACGGCTATCACATGCTGTTGCGCGACCTCAGGTCGAAGCCGGTCCTGGACGATATTCTTGCGTGGACGAAAAAACCCGGGGCGCCGCTAGCCTCGCGTGCCGATCAGGCCGGCGCGGCCCTATTCGACCGGGTTGCCCAATAGCGCCTAAAGAATGCGGCGGAGGGCGTCGAGCGTCGCGTCGGGCGCCTCTTCCATCATGATGTGGCCGACCCCGGGGAGCATCACGACCTCCGCGCCCGCGATCTTCTTCGACAGCGCGAGCGCGAGCTTTGGTGGAGTCATGATGTCGCGTTCGCCGAGGACGAAGAGGGTCGGGCAGCGGACCGCCGCCGCTGCCGCCTCGCCGCCCTGATAGTCGTTACAGGCCCGTAGGTCCGCGTTGAGCAGGCCGGGTGCAGCGCGTTCGAGCACGCGGAGGCCGCCGCGCATCATCCATAGCCCGGGCACGCGATGGCCGCCGAGCTGCGCGCGCGAGCCATAACCCCAGGCATTGATCAGATCGAGCGCCAGATGCTGGTTGTCGGCCGAGGCCTCGAGCAACACATTGGCGACCTTGAGCGGCACAGCGCAACCGAGCAGACCGAGAGCGCGGACACGCTCGGGGTGACGACCCGCCGCCTCAAGCGCGATCAGCGAGCCCATGCTGTGGCCAACCAGCGCGGCAGTGGCGAGACCGGCCGCGTCGATCGCTCGGAACAGCCAATCGGCGAGCGCCGGCACGCTGTCGAGCGCGGGCCCTTCCGAACGGCCATGGCCCGGGAGATCGAGCGCCAGCACGCTGCCGCCGTGCCAGGCAAAATAGCGCGTCTGCAGCTTCCACACCGTGTGGTCGAAGCCGGCGCCATGAACGAACAATGTGGTGGGACGCGTGACATCGAACGGCCGGCCGCCGGTCGTCGCATGGACGCGCTTGCCATCGACGCTGAGGATCAAACTCATTTGCGCTGCGATGCCTTGAGCGCGCGTTCGAGATCGTCGGTCAGATCGTCGATGTCCTCGAGCCCGACCGAGAGACGCACCATGTCTTCACCGACACCCGCGTTCTTGAGAGCCTCTGCGTCCATTTGCTGATGTGTCGTGCTCGCCGGATGGATGATCAGACTCTTGGCGTCGCCGACATTCGCAAGATGCGAAAACAGACCAACCGACTCAATCAGCTTGCGGCCCGCGTCGCGCCCGCCTTTGACGCCGAAGCAGAACACCGCGCCGCAGCCATCCGGCATCAGGCGCCGGGCCCGCGCGTGATCGGGGTGGCTCGGCAGCTCGGGATAGCCGACCCAGGCGACCGCGTCATGGCCGGCAAGGAATCCAACGATGCGCCGGGTGTTCTCCATGTGGCGCGCCATGCGGAGCGGTAGGGTCTCGACGCCTTGCAGCAAATAAAACGCGTTCTGCGGCGCCAGGCAGGCGCCGAAATCACGCATGCCCTCGGACCGCGCGCGCATGATGAAGGCCTGCGGGCCGAACTCATCGGCGAAGTCCAGCCCATGATAGCCGGCATAGGGTTCGGTCAGGGTCGGGAAGCGCCCCGAAGCCTCCCAATCGAAGGTCCCGCCATCGACCAGCGCGCCGCCGATCGCGACGCCATGGCCACCGAGGAACTTGGTGACCGAATGC
This sequence comes from Rhizobium sp. Q54, assembly GCA_945892755.1. Taxonomy (GTDB): domain Bacteria; phylum Pseudomonadota; class Alphaproteobacteria; order UBA828; family UBA828; genus SHWC01. The sequence goes on from CAMDDO010000023.1 coordinate 7,582, forward strand.
ATGATCAGGTCGGCGCCGTGCTCGAACGGACGAAACAGGCAAGGCGTCGGGAACGTGTTGTCGATCAGGACCGGCACGCCGTGCGCATGAGCGATCGCGGCGACCGCCGGTAGATCCATGATCTCGAGGCCGGGATTGCCGAGGCTCTCGCCAAAGACAAGGCGTGTCTCGGCTCTGATCGCGCGGCGAAACCCTTCCGTATCGCGCGGATGAACGTAGCTCGTGGTGATGCCGAAGCGCGGCAGGGTATGGGTCAGCATGTTGTGACTGCCGCCATAGAGCGAGGCCGAGGCGACGATATGCCCGCCCTGCCCCATCAGCGTCGCGACCGCGAGATGGAGCGCGGCCTGGCCGCTCGCGGTGCAAACCGCACCGACGCCGCCCTCAAGGGCCGCGATGCGTTCTTCCAAAACGGCGACGGTCGGGTTCGAGATACGCGAATAGATGTGGCCGCATCGCTCGAGGTTGAAGAGCGACGCGGCGTGCTCCGTGCTTTCAAACACGAACGAGGTGGTCTGATAGATCGGCACAGCGCGCGCACCGGTCGCCGGGTCAGGGCGCTGACCCGCATGCAGGGAGAGCGTATCGCGCTTGAGATATTTCGGATCGACCATGATACCCCGCGTGTCCAACGCGCGGCATTCTAGTCACCCGGACACAGTCGCTCCAATTGAATCGGGAGGCGGCCCTTGGATAGACGAAGGCCCGGCGTGGTCAAGCCACGCCGGGCCCTCGAGACAAGCTAGCCTGAACGGACCGGGCACCGTGGCTGCGTCCTAAGCCCCGGCGCCGGCCAGCCTTGGGCGGAGCCCAAAAAACTGAAGAGAGGCTTACTCGCCCTTCGCGTGCTTCATGCACTCTTCCTTCTTCGCCGCGTCGGTCTCGGCTTCGCACTTCTTCATGGCGTCTTCGCTGGCATAGACCGCGCTTGTGCCGAGCACGCCGGCGGCAACCAGAAGAGCAAGGGCGAGAGCAATCTTGCGCATGTTGGATTCTCCGATGATTTCACAAATGTCTTGGCCATTTGGCCAAGCCGGCCACCGGACTCGGCAGCCAGAACGATAACGGCCCCGCAATCGCTTTATTCCATCAACCACAAAAGAAACGGCCGGCCGTCGCGTTGCCGCGTGCCATGAAATCGCTAGAATCACATGCCATAAGTCGGACCGGGTTAGAGTCTCTGCCCGGCGGCCTGAAGCACTCGCGAGGCCGTTTGGAATAACCAGGCGAGGCCAGACGTTATACCCATGAAACGTTGGAATTCGGCATCCGAGGCCGGCACGACCTTCGTCAGTCAAGGCATCGAAGCTTTATTGCCAAGGCTTAGGCGCTTTGCGCGCGGGCTGACCGGCAACGTCGCCGATGCCGACGATATCGTCCAGTCGGCTTGCGAGAAGGCGCTGGGCAGCGCGTCTCAGTGGGCGAACGGAACGCGGCTTGATAGCTGGCTCTACCGTATTATCCATACGGTGTGGCTGGACGAGTTGAGGCGGCGCCGGCATCGCAACGGCACAGGCCTCGACGAGGCGGTCGAAGAACCTGGCGGCGACGTCGTGGCTCACGTCGAGGCACGGCTCAGACTCGAGGAGGTACGCAGGCTGATGGCGGAGCTGCCGAATGAGCAGCGGGCGGTGATGCTCCTGGTCTGCGTCGAGGGCCTTGGCTATCGCGATGCGGCCGAGGTGCTTAGTGTGCCGATCGGCACGGTGATGAGCCGTCTCGCGCGGGGGCGCGCGGCATTGCTGACCCGTTTGGGCGAGGCTCCACGACGAGTGGCGGACGGAAGACGCGGATAATGGTCGGCTTCGACGACAAGACTCTCGGTGCCTATGTCGATGGCGAGCTGTCGGTCGACGAAGCGCGTGCGATCGACGCCGCGCTCGGTTCGGACCCGGGCCTGAGAGCACGCATTGCGGCGATCCGAGAGGCGACCCTCGCGACCCGCGCGGCGTTCGCCTTGGTCGAGCGCGAAGCGGTGCCGGAACGACTGATCGCGGCGGTGCGGCGGCACCCGCCACGTCGCCGAGCCGTGGCCTTGCCCAAGCTTGACCTTGCCCATTTGCGCGACCGACGCGTCATGGCGCCAGTCGCGGCCGCCGCCGCGCTGCTGATCGCGGCTGTGATTGGTGTGTTCGCATCGGGCCTAACCGACTCGTCCGCCCCGGATCAAGTAGCCTATGAAGATTCCTGGCTCGATCAGGTCAAACGCTCCTATGAAGGCTATGCCAAGGTCGACCATGCCGAGACGCAGACGCGTGTCGACGTCGATACGCTGGGCTCCGGTGGCGGTGAACAACTGGGCGCTTGGTTCGGCGAACATTTGGACCGGCAGCTCGACGTGCCCGACCTGTCGACCCATGGGCTCCTGCTCAAGGGCGGCCGCCTGCTGATCGTCGAAGGTAGACCTTCGGCGCAAATTCTCTACGTCACCGAAAGCGGCTCACCGGTCGCGCTCTCGGTCGTGCCGTCGATCGGGCGGGATCAGGTTATTTCGGCTCAGGGCGGCGAAGACGCGAATTTGATTTATTGGCGCGCCCGCAATTACGGCTACGCGTTGATCGGCGATCTCACCTTGGAGACCATGAAGGAACTCGCGGACGAGATTGCGCCGCGGCAGAGCCCGGCGACATAGCGCTCAACCTAGTTTGCACTCGCCGCCCGCAATTCGGCGCGACGTCGAATTGTCGCCGCAACGTCGACCCCCAGCGAATCGTCTTCGATTCTACCGCTAAATTCGACGCCATAGACGTCCCGAGCGCGCGTCGCCGTTTCATAACCTTCCAGCACGTCGGCCAGCACGCGCGCCGGATCGCGCTCCATGGGGTCGCCATAGCCGCCGCCGCCATTGTCGAGCCCCATGATCCACTCGCCGGCCTTGAGCGGGCAGATCACGAGGCCGGGCAGGCGCTCCTCTTTTCCGTTTGAGTGAATCTTATGATTGGCGCCGGGATTGGCGGCTTCGCCACCCTGGACGCCGCGCGGCGGGTTTTCCTGGCCGTTCGAGATGGTAATGACCAGCATGTCGTCGCGTCGCGGCCCATAGACGCAACGCGTCGCCGGCCCGCCGCGAAAACGACCGGCGCCCGCTGAATCGGCGACCAACTCCATTGACTTGATCAGCACCGGAAAACGCTGCTCGTCGATCTCGACACTGTCGCGGTAAAGCAGCCCGGCACCCGGTGGCACAAGCAGATAGATCATGCCGTCCGAGCGCGGCGAGGCCGGCCCGCCGCCACCCATCAAGAAGATCTGATTGACATAAGCGGCCCCGCCGCGCCGCCAGTCGGCACCTGAAACCACACTGGCGCCGGCGCTGTTGCAGTAATTGCCCTCGGACAAGCCGAAGCCATCGCCGAGCTGGCCGAAAGCGGATTGCGTGACATTGACGATTACATCGGCCAGCAAGGTTGTCGCGGTCGAGCAGCTATGCGGAAAGCGTGGAATGCCGGCGACACAATTTTGGCGCAGCAGCACCTCGACACGGCGGAAGCTGCCCGCATTGTGCGGCACGTCCCACTCAAGACAATTGAAGACACCCGTGATTGCGTTGGCGATCGAGGTCGCCTCGCTTTGGTTGACGCCGCAATCGACACAATCGGGATTATCCCGCAAGTCGACCGTGATGCGGCCTTGGGCAGCGTCGATCTCAACGCTGACCTTGAGTGGCACGCCGTCGGGGAGAAAGGGTGGCAGCGGATCAAGCTTGCCGTGATGCACGAGCCTGGCCGAGGGCAGCTTTTTGATTGCGTTCTCGGCGCGCCGCTCGGAATAGTCGAACCATGCCTTGATGAATCCCTTGACTTCGTTCTTGCCATATTTGGCGACGAATTCCTTGAGCCGCCGCTCGCCAATGCGCACCGCGCCAATGCCGGCCAGATAGTCGCCATACCACTGTTCTGGAATCCGGATGCGCTTGCGGCACATGCGGATGATGTCGTCATTGTCCTTATAGCCGCTCTGCACCTTGACACAGGGAAAGCTGAGCGAGCCTTCCATATAGACGTCCTTTGCGGCCGCGTAGTAGGTCGTCGGGATTGCATTGCCGCAATCCGCCTGGTGCGCCTTGACCGCGGCGGTGAACAAATGCTCGCCGTCGACGAAGACCGGCACCAGTGTGGCATGGTCGGCCGGGTGCGAATTACCGAGATAGGGATCATTGTGCAGAAAGGCGTCGCCTTCCGCCAAGTCGGGATGAAGCTTGAGCATCGCCTTGGCCTGAAGATTGACGCCGAAAATGTGCACCGGCAGGCCCTCGGCAGCATCGAGCAACTCGCCGTCGCCAGTCAGGATCGCGCATGAAAAATCGCGCGCCATGCCAATCACTGATGAGCGCGCAGTCAAGACGACGGTGTTTGTCATCTCGCGCGTGATCGCCTGAACCCGGTTTGCCATGATGGCGAGCTGGACCGAATCGAAGGCGTTGTCGCTCTTGTCCATCGCCATGGCGCGTCGTCTCCGTTTTATTCGGCGAAGCCAATGATGACGCGGCGGTTGCGTTTGCCCTTGCTCTCGATCTTGAGCACCTTGACCGGACCGATCTCGCCCACATTGCCAATATGGGTGCCGCCGCAGGGTTGCAGGTCGATGCCGTCGATCTCCATTAGGCGCACGCGCCCCTGCCCGCTTGGCGGCTTGACCAGCATTGTTCTGACCAACTCAGGCCGCGCGGCGAGTTCCTCATCGCTGATCCACCGTGCGGAGGCCTTCGCGCCGCTGGTGATAAGGGCGTTCAGCTTCGCCTCGATCTCGCTCTTGTCGAGCGTGAGCTCAACATCCTGCAAATCGAAATCGAGCCGGCCCTTGTCTTCGCCGATCTGACCGCCCGTGACCGGCGCCGCGACCACGGCGGTGAGCAGATGCAGGCAGGTGTGAATGCGCATGTGGCGATGGCGCCGCGCCCAGTCGATCTCGGCAAGCGCGTCGACGCCAGCCGGCGGCAATTGCGCGCCCTCGACCGGGACATGGATCACGTCGTCCTCGCTCGCGCCCTTGATCGTATCGGCGATCTCGAAGCGCTGACCGCTGATCAGTCGGATCGTGCCGCGGTCGCCCGGCTGGCCACCGCCGGCCGGGTAGAACACCGTTCGGCTGAGCCTGATCGCGCCAGGTTCGACCGAAACGATGCGCGCGCTACAGCTCCGCGCATAGGGATCATCGCGAAAGACCAGCTCAGTCGCCGCCATTGCCGGCCTCCATCCAAGGCGGCACCGGCAGATTTTTCGCCCGTAGGAAGGCCGGGTTGAACATTTTCGAGGCGTAGCGCGTGCCGTAGTCGCAAAGCACGGTCACGATGGTATGGCCCGGGCCGAGTCGTTTCGCCAGCCGGATCGCGCCCGCGACGTTGATGCCGCTCGAACCACCGAGCACGAGCCCTTCGCGCTTGATCAAGTCGAAGATGATCGGGAGCGCCTCTTCGTCTGCGATCTGAACGGCGAAATCGACCTTCAGGTCTTCCAGGTTCTTCGTGATGCGCCCTTGGCCGATACCCTCGGTAATCGACGTACCTTCAGCCTTGAGCTCGCCACTCGTGTAATAGCTGTAAAGCGCGGCGCCCATCGGGTCGGCAAGTCCGATCTGGATCTTGGGGTTTTTCGACTTCAAATAGGTCGCGACGCCGGCCAGCGTGCCGCCGGTGCCGACCGCGCAGATGAAACCGTCGATCTTGCCGTCGGTCTGGCGCCAGATTTCGGGACCCGTCGTCTCGAAATGGCCTTGGCGGTTCGCGACATTGTCGAATTGATTGGCCCAGATCGCGCCGTTCGGCTCCTTGGCGGCGAGCTCTTCGGCCAGCCGCCCCGAATATTTCACGTAGTTGTTGGGGTCGCGATAGGGCACCGCCGGCACCTCGATCAACTTCGCGCCGCACAGCCGGAGCATGTCCTTCTTTTCCTGGCTCTGCGTATTCGGAATCACGATCACGCTGCGATAGCCGAGCACGTTGGCGACCAGCGCGAGGCCAATGCCGGTGTTCCCCGCCGTGCCTTCGACGATCACGCCGCCGGGCCTGAGCAAACCGCGCTTCTCGGCGTCGCGCACGATGAAGAGCGCCGCTCGGTCCTTGACCGAGCCACCCGGATTGAGGAACTCGCACTTGCCCAGGATTTCGCACCCGGTCGCGTCGGATGCGGCCCTGAGCCGCACCAAAGGCGTATTGCCGATGAGATCGATGAAGTCCCTGGCCCTGCTCATGATCGCGCTCGCACTCTCTGTCCCACTCTATTTCACACTATCACGTCGATCATGATCGCGTATTGATCTGGCGTTGTGTGTGAAATTATAGACATAGGCCGCCGCGATCATGCCGGCAAGCGGACCGAGCACATAAATCCAGTAGAGATCAAGGCTGCCCATGGCGAGGTGCGGGCCGAAGGACCGCGCCGGGTTCATCGAGGCCCCGCTATAGGGCCCGAAAACCATGACCTCGATGGCGACCAAGCCACCGACCGCGACCCCGGCGAGTGGTCCATGGGCGCGCCGGTCGAGCCCGACGCCGGCGACCAGCCACATGAGCAGGAACGACAGCACGAACTCCATGCCGAGCGCGAGCCAGGGCGAGAAGTTCGCCGCCGGACCCGGCAGATTGGCGCCGACATTGTTGTGAACGCCCAAGAAGCCGAGCACAAGGAAGCCACCCGCGATCGAGCCGGCCATTTGCGCGGTCACGTAGCCAGGCAAATGGCGCCGATCAAGATGGCCGATCAGGCAGGCCGCGATCGAGAGCGCGGGATTGATGTGAGCGCCCGAGATATGGCCGAACGCGTAGATGATGGCGGTGACGATCAGGCCGGAAGACAGCCCGCCGCCGATCGTGCCGAGCGCGCCGCCGTTCAGCGCATCGACCGTCACCGCCCCGGCCGCGAAGAAGACCATGAACAGCGTGCCCAGGAACTCGCAGGCATAGCGCCTGAGATCGTCGATCCGCATACGGTGGCCCCGTTCTTCTTTAGCGCGATGTTATGCGCCGGATGTTTCAGGTTGGTGACGGGCGGGGTCGTGGCTGCTCAGCCCATGCCGCGCGGCGATTGTTCGAGCCCATCGGTGATCGCATAATAATCGGCCACGTGCTCGGTAAAGATATGGCGCACGGTCTTGAGCCCGCTTGGCTGATCGAGCGTTCCAGCGGTGAGCGAGGTACGCGTCGAACCACCGCGTTTCCAGAACAGGCTTGAGCCGCAATGTCTGCAGAAGCCGCGCGCGGCAGAGCTTGATGATTGATACCAGGCGAGCGCGTCGTCGCCCTCGACCGTCAGATCATGGTCATCGGCATCGCTATAGGCGCCGACATGGCCGTGCCATTTGAGGCACATCGAGCAATGGCAGTCGACCACCGGGCGCAGCCCGCCCTCAACCCGGTAGCGCACCGCCCCGCATAGACACCCACCGCCATGGCTCATGACCGCCTCCCCCGCCACCCTTGGGCCGCTGCCGCGCCAGCCCACCGTTTGACGCCGCACGATGCCATCTCTCATACTCTTTTGCAGCTGCGAAGGAAGCCAGCGACGCGACCGAGCTCGTTAGAGGACTAGATGGCCGATTTCCACCGCCGGACGCTCGATGAATGGCGCACGCTCGTCGAGAAGGAGCTCAAGGGCAAAGGCCCCGAAGCCTTGACGTGGCAGACGCCCGAGGGGCTCGCCATCAAACCGCTCTATACCACCGCCGACCTCGAAGCACTGGAAGGTATCGAGACGCTGCCGGGCTTCGCGCCCTATACGCGCGGCATCTACGCCTCGATGTACGCGAACCGGCCGTGGACATTGCGCCAATATGCCGGCTTCGCCAGCGCTGAGGAATCCAACGCATTCTATCGGCGCAATCTCGCGGCCGGTCAGACCGGGCTCTCGGTCGCCTTCGACCTCGCCACCCACCGCGGCTATGACAGCGACCATCCGCGCGTGACCGGTGATGTCGGCAAGGCCGGCGTCGCGATCGATTCGATCGAGGACATGAAAATCCTGTTCGACGGCATCCCGCTCGACAAGGTCAGTGTGTCGATGACCATGAACGGCGCGGTGCTTCCAGTGATGGCGGCCTTCATCGTCGCCGCCCGTGAACAAGGCGTGCCCGAGGCCAAACTTTCAGGGACCATCCAGAACGACATTCTCAAGGAGTTCATGGTCCGCAACACCTATATCTATCCGCCCGAACCCTCGATGCGCATTGTTGCCGACGTGATCGAATACACGACGGCGCATATGCCAAAATTCAACTCGATCTCGATTTCGGGCTATCACATGCAAGAGGCCGGCGCGACCGCGGTGCAGGAGCTCGCCTTCACGCTCGCCGATGGACTCGATTATGTGCGCGCCGCCCTGTCGCGGGGGCTGTCGATCGATTCCTTCGCGCCACAGCTTTCGTTCTTTTTCTGCATCGGCATGAATTTTTTCATGGAGATCGCCAAGCTGCGCGCGGCACGCCTGCTTTGGGCGCAATTGATGCGTCCGTTCGAGCCGAAGGACCCGCGCTCGCTCATGCTGCGCACCCATTGCCAGACCTCGGGCGTCTCGCTGACCGAACGGGACCCTTACAACAACGTGATCCGCACCGCCTACGAGGCGCTCGCGGCCGTGTTGGGCGGTACGCAATCCTTGCATACCAATGCGCTCGACGAGGCGATCGCCCTGCCGACCGATTTCTCGGCTCGAATCGCTCGCAACACGCAGCTGATCCTGCAGCATGAAACCGGCGTGCCGCATGTCGTCGATCCTTTGGGCGGCTCGTATTATGTCGAGGCCCTGACACACTCGCTCGCCAGCGCGGCAAAAGCGCTGATCGACGAAGTTGAGGACCTGGGCGGCATGACGAAGGCCGTCGCCAGCGGCATGCCGAAGCTTCGCATCGAAGAAGCCGCGGCGCGTAAACAGGCGCGCTTCGATCGTGGCGAAGACAAGATCGTCGGCGTCAACCTCCATCCGCCAACGGACGACACCACGCCCAAATTGCTCGACATCGACAATGCGGCTGTGCGTGAACTCCAAATCGCGCGACTAAAAGAGCTGCGCGCCAGACGTGATCAAAGCAAGGCCAAGGCCGCGCTCGAGGCGCTGAAGCGCGGCGCGGCGAGTCATGAAAATCTGCTCGCCTTGTCGGTCGAAGCGGTCGCGGCGCGCGCGACAATTGGCGAAATCTCCGACGCACTCGAAACCGTGTTCACGCGCCACCGCGCCACGATTCGTTCGATTTCGGGCGTCTATGGCCGTGCCTTCGCCGAGGACGATACATTCCACGCGATCCAGGCCGAGATCGAGGCCTTCGCCAAGGCCGAGGGGCGCCGGCCGCGCATGCTGGTCGCCAAGCTCGGCCAGGATGGCCATGATCGCGGCATGAAGGTGATCGCGACCGCGTTCGCCGATATCGGCTTCGATGTCGATATCGGGCCGCTGTTCCAAACGCCAGAAGAGGCGGCGCGCGACGCGATCGAGAATGACGTGCACGTGGTTGGCGTTTCGACCCTCGCGGCTGGCCACAAGACGCTGGTGCCCGCGCTGATCCACGCGATCCGCAACAAGGGCGGCGATGATATTCTCGTCGTGGTTGGTGGCGTCGTGCCGCCGCAGGACTACGACTTTCTTAAGCAAACCGGCGTCGCGGCGGTCTTTGGCCCCGGCACCAATATCCCTGCCGCCGCCTCGGAGATCATGACGTTGATCCGGCGCCGCAAACACGCGGCGTGAGGCTGGTCTGGATTTTCCGCCTATGAGACTGGATACCGCGCCGGCGCGGGATATGGCAGACTTGGACCGATCGCCACGCCAGCGCGCGGGGCCAAAGTTCCCGCAAACCGCTTCTTAATACGCTCCATGCAGAATCAAGCCGAGCGCGACACGATGTCGGACGACGCGCGTCAAGGGCGGAGACCAGCACGCTTGTCGCACGTCATGTTTCACCGCTACACCATGGGCGAACGGCTGGCCGATCGCATCAGCCACATCGTCGGGCTGGCGGGCAGCATCCTTGGGCTGGTCTTCCTGATCCTGATCGCGAGCGACTATGGCAGCGCGCGCGTCGTGACCAGCTTCACCATCTATGGCAGCGCGCTGGTGATCTCGTACCTCGTTTCGGCGCTTTATCACGACCTTCGCAGCAATCGGATCAAGGCGGCCTTCCGTGTGTTCGACCATGCCTCGATCTATGTTCTGATCGCGGCGACCTACACGCCCGTCGCCCTGGTCGGCCTCGGCGGCGCCTGGGGCTGGAGCCTGTTCGGCATCGAATGGGGCATCGCCGCCTTCGGCATCGCGCTCAAGCTGATCTATCCCGGCCGCTATGAGGGCCTCTCGATCGTGCTCTATTTGACGCTCGGCTGGGCCGGCATCGTCGCGCTCGGCCGTCTCATCATGGATGTCCCTTGGCCGGGCCTCGTGCTCATGGGGATCGGTGGCGTTTTCTTCACGGCCGGCGTCTACTTCCACGCCCGTACGCGGTTCCGCTATCACAATGTGGTCTGGCACGGCTTCGTGCTGGCCGGCGCGGCGTCTCACGTCTGCATGATGCTGTTCTACATTCGTCCGTCATCTTGAGCCTGGGCTGGCCGCCGACGCGCCTCACTTGTTCTTTCGCCGCCGGGGCCCCATGATTTAATGGCCACCCGGCGCCACAGTCCTCCAGGCCCTGCCCTCATGGTTTCCCTCGACCGCGAAGCTCGCGAGACGCCAAAAGTCCGCACCTCGCATCTGAGAACGATCGGCACGCTCCTGCCCTATTTGTGGCCGAAGGGCGAAACCGAGTTGCGCGCGCGCGTCTTGGTCGCCATCGCGCTTCTGATCCTGGCCAAGCTCGCCAATGTCTATGTGCCAATTCTCTATAAAGGCATGGTCGATGCGCTGTCGGGCAAAGCGGGGCCGGAAATTACCATCCCGATCGGCCTCTTGGTCGGCTATGGCGTGCTGCGCGTCGCCAATGTCGGCTTCGCCGAATTGCGCGACGCCGTGTTCGCCAAGGTGGCGGAGCGCGCGATTCGCACCGTGTCGCTCCGCATCTTCGAACATTTGCACCGGCTCTCGCTGCGCTTCCATCTCGAGCGCCGCACTGGCGGCCTAAGCCGCGCCATCGAGCGTGGCTCGAAGGGCATCGAGTTCCTGCTTACCTTCATGACCTTCAACACCCTGCCGACGCTCGTCGAGATCACCATGGTGAGCGCCATTCTGTGGGGGCTTTATGGCATCAGCTATGCGGCGGTGACCTTCGGCACGATTCTGATCTACATCACCTTCACGCTCAGCATCACCGAATGGCGCATCAAATACCGCCGGCGGATGAACGAGAAGGATTCCGAAGCCAACACCAAGGCGATCGATTCGCTGCTCAATTACGAGACAGTGAAGTATTTCGGCAATGAGGCCCATGAGGCCCGCCGCTTCGATGAATCGCGCATGGCCTATGAAAAGGCCGCAGTCAGCTCCAAGACCTCGCTGTCGATGCTCAATCTCGGCCAGGGCGCGATCATCGCAGCCGGGGTCAGCGTGCTGATGTTTATGGCGGGCGTCGAAGTCACCCAGGGCACGATGACGGTCGGCGACTTCGTGCTGGTCAACACCTATTTGATCCAGCTCTATATCCCGCTCAACTTCCTCGGTTTCGTCTATCGCGAGATGAAACAGTCGCTGACCGACATGGAGGCGATGTTCACGCTTCTGACTGTCAATGTCGAGGTCAAGGACAAGCCGGACGCCAAGCCGCTCGCCTCGGGCCCGGGCGAGATTCGCTTCGACCGTGTCTCGTTGTCCTATGAGCCGCGCCGCCGCATCCTGGACGACGTGTCGTTCACGGTCGAGCCCGGCACCATGCTCGCGGTGGTCGGCGCAAGCGGCGCCGGCAAATCGACCATCTCGCGTATTCTGTTCCGCTTCTACGATATCGAGAGCGGCGGCGTGACGATCGACGGGCAGGACATCCGCGATGTCCAGCAGACCTCCCTGCGCGCGGCGATCGGCATCGTGCCGCAGGATACGGTGCTGTTCAACGACACGATCTATTACAACATCGCCTATGGCCGCCCCGGTGCGACCAAGGACGAGATCGAGGCCGCCGCGAAACTCGCACGTATTCATGATTTCGTCGTGACGCTGCCGGATGGCTATCGCTCGATGGTCGGCGAACGCGGTCTCAAACTCTCGGGTGGCGAGAAGCAGCGCGTCGCGATCGCGCGTACCATTCTCAAGAATCCGCGCATTCTCCTGTTCGACGAGGCGACCTCGGCGCTCGATTCGAAGACCGAGAAAGAGATTCAGGCGAGCCTGCGCGAGGTCTCGGCCAATCGCACGACGATCGTGATCGCGCACCGGCTCTCGACCATTGTCGATGCCGACCGCATCATCGTGATCGACAATGGCCGGTTGGTCGAAAGCGGGCGCCACGCCGAGCTCTTGGTCCAGAACGGCCGCTATGCCGAGATGTGGCGGCGCCAGCAGGAGACCGCCGAGATCGAAGCACAGCTCTCCGAGGTGCTTGCGGCCGAAGCCGCCGTCGCGCCGGTGGCCGGGTAGGACTCGGCGGAGCCCGACAGGAAGCCCGAGGCCGCATGGAAACCTTCTTCGTCTCGACCGGCACGGTCGCGCTCGCCGAGATGGGCGATAAGACCCAGTTGCTCGCGCTCGCGCTCGCAGCACGCTATCGGGCGCCGCTCCAGATCATTCTCGGCATTCTGATCGCGACGCTCGCCAATCACGCGCTCGCCGCCGGGCTTGGCGCCGGGATTCAAAGTGCGGTCGGCGGCGAGGTGCTGCGTTATGTGGTCGGCGCCGGCTTCGTCGCCATCGCCCTTTGGATGATGATCCCCGACAAGCCGACCGCGCGCACCTTCGGCGAGGACATGGGCCCCCTGCTCGCCACGATCGTCAGCTTCTTCATCGCCGAGATGGGCGACAAGACGCAACTCGCCACGGTCGCACTCGCCGGCCACGCCCATAGTCTGATTCTCGTCATCGTGGGCACCACCCTCGGCATGATGATTGCCAATGTGCCGGTCGTCTTCGTCGGCAATTTCGTCGGCAAGCATTTGCCGCTCGCGCTCATTCGCGGGATCGCCGCGCTCGTTTTCATGGTGGTCGGCGCCTTGATTCTGGCCGGGATCGATTTCGGCCTGACCGACCGGCTGGAGCCGTCGCCGCAGCCGATCGAGACCGAAGTCTCGCCTGCACCTGAGGGCTCCTGAGTTCGCGCAGCGCATCGCTCGCCACCCAGCGTGCCGGCCTGCCCCGCTTGGCGATCCTCATTCCCGACTCGATCGCCGCGGCGTTCAGCGCCTGGTTTCGCTTGCCGATTTGGCGCAGCGCCCAATTGACCGATTTTCTCACCATCAGGCGCGAATCATCGGACGCGTTCTCGATCAGCGTTAGATATGCGACGAATCGCTTGTCATCGACCGTCTTGTCATGAACCGCGAGGACTGCGATCAGGCTGAAGGCCGCGCGACGCACGAACTCTTCATCCCTGTCGCACCAGCGCAGTACCAAGTCATGGGCGGACGGAAGGGCGCGATAGAGGTTGAGGCAGCACTGGTCGCACAAATCCCACGAGCGGAAATCGCGGGCCCACCGATCCGCCGCCCGAGCATCGACACGGCCGGGATCGGCGATCATGGTCGCGAGCAGACGCGCATCGTGCACTCCGCTCCGCCAGAGCGCTTGGGCCAAGCCGTGGTCCCGGCCAATTTCTCGGGCCAGCGCGCGCAGATCCGGCACCTTTACGCCAAAGGCGTTCGACGTATCGATACCGTAGCGCGCCATGTGCGGCAGCGCTTCGGGTCGCCCAAGCACCCTCAGGCGGGTCAACACTTCCTTTAGGTCCATGCCCGTGATTTGCGTGTGGCGGCGAGACGATTTCAAGTGGCTTTGCTAGGCTTGGAAGATGACCGCCCGCCCCGATTCGCCCAAGCTTTCAGCCAAGGCTGCTTCAATCCGCCGCGGTGATCGCCGGGCGCTCGCGCGTGCCATCACCTTGATCGAATCATCGCGCGCCGATCATCGCACCGAAGCCGAAGCACTTTTGACTGAGCTCCTGCCCTTCACAGGCAAGGCGATCCGCCTCGGCATATCGGGCGCGCCCGGTGTCGGCAAATCGACCTTCATCGAAGCCTTTGGCCTCCATTTGATCGATTCCGGGCGGCGCCTCGCGGTGCTCGCGGTCGATCCCTCGAGCGCGCGCTCAGGGGGCTCGATCCTCGGTGACAAGACGCGCATGGAACAGCTGGCCAAGCGTGAGCCGGTCTTTATTCGCCCGACGCCAGCCGGTGGCCAGCTCGGCGGCGTGGCGCGGCGCACGCGCGAGGCGATGTTGTTGTGCGAGGCCGCCGGCTTCGACCTCGTGATGGTCGAGACCGTCGGCGTCGGCCAGTCCGAGATCGCGGTGGCCGATATGGTCGATTTGTTTCTGCTGCTGATCGCACCGGGCGGCGGCGATGAACTGCAGGGCGTCAAGCGCGGCATTTTGGAAGTCGCCGAGCTCGTGGTGGTCACCAAGGCCGATGACGCGCTGGCGCCGATCGCGCGCCTGACCGAGGCCGATTACCGTTCCGCGCTGTCCCTCATGCGCCCGCTCTCGGCCCACTGGACGCCGCGCGTCATGACCTGCTCGGCGCTCAAGGGCATCGGACTCGATGCGATCTGGCAGGCGGTGCAGGCGCACCATGAGGCGCTCGCGGGTGCTGGCGAGCTTGAAGCGCGGCGCGCCGGCCAGGCCCGCGCCTGGCTCTGGAGCGAGATCCATGACGACCTGGTCGCTCGGCTCAAGAACGACCCCGATATCGCGGCACTTGCCCTCCGGCTCGAGGCCGCTGTCGAGGCCCGCCAGACCGCGCCACCAGCCGCCGCGCGCGCGATCGTCGCGGCCTTCATGAGCGCCCAGCCGGCGCCCGCAAGGGGCCGGAAACCCCGGCGCGAGGCTTGACGGGCGGAGTGGAACCGGCTACACGATGCGCCCCCGGCCCCGCCAGCGGCGAGGCGCGGGACGTAAGCGTTTGGACCGAATGAAGGCCGCGAGGAGAGTGCCATGTCGCGCCGCTGTGAGCTGACCGGCAAGGGCGTGCTGACCGGTAACAATGTCAGCCATGCCAATAACAAGACGCGCCGGCGCTATTTGCCGAATTTGCAGCCGATCTCGTTCCTGAGCGACGCGCTCGGCCACACGGTCAGGCTCCGGGTCGCGACCCGCGCCATCAAGACAGTCGAGCGCAATGGCGGGCTCGATAGCTACCTCGTATCGGTCAAGGACGACCTATTGTCGACCAAGGCGCAGGGCCTTAAGCGCAAAATCACCAAGGCCCGCCGCGCCTCTGAGGCAAAGGCCGGCTGAATCCGAGCCCCTCGCCCATCTTTCAATCGTCATGCCCCGGCTTGACCGGGCCATTCACGCACAATGAAAGACTGGATTGCCGGGCCAAGCCCGGCAATGACGCAAAGCGGCCGCGGTGCGCTGCGCCTGGTCGCCTCACCTTGCCATCCTAAAATCGCTTCGCCATAGTCCGCGCCATGCCGATTGCCGCCTTCCCTCTCCCGCGCTCGATCCTGCCAGCCGTGCTCGCCATGATCGTGGTGATCGCGGTCTCGAACGTCGCCGTGCAATACCCGATCAATGATTGGCTGACCTGGGGTGCCTTTACCTTTCCCTTCACGTTTCTGGTCACTGATCTGACCAACCGCGCTCAGGGGCCGGCCCGCGCGCGGCTCGTCGCCTATGTCGGCTTCCCGTTCGGCATCGGGCTCTCGATCCTTGTCTCGCATTTGTGGGGGCTGGAGACCTGGTCGGCGGTTCGCATCGCGCTCGCCTCCGGTTTCGCGTTTGTTTGCGGGCAATTGCTCGACATCTCGGTGTTCAACTGGCTTCGACGCAAAAGCTGGTGGCGCGCGCCGCTGTTCTCCTCCGCCATCGCTTCGCTGCTCGACACCGCGATTTTCTTCTCCGCCGCGTTCGCCTTCACCGGCCTGCCCTGGCTCAGCTGGGCCTATGGCGATTTTGGCATCAAGCTCGGCATGGCGATCCTGCTTCTCGCACCGTTCCGCGCCCTGATGCCGCTGGTCGCGCCCAGGCTCTACCAACCCTCGCCGTCCGCCACGGCCGGCCGATGAGCGACAATGTCGATCTCAGCGTCGAGCTCGCGCGCGCGGCCGCCTTCCCGAATCTCAATCTCGTGCATCATCCCTTGGTGCGGCACAAGCTCACGCACCTTCGCGCGAAGGAAACGCCAACCAGCTATTGGCGCCCGCTGATCCGCGAGATCGCGCTCCTCATCGGCTATGAGATCACGCGAAAGCTCGACCTTCGTACCGCCCGCATTGAAACCCCGATCACCGCGATGGATGCGCCGGTCCTAGATGGCCTGCCGCCCGCGGTGGTGCCGATCTTGCGCGCCGGGCTCGGCATGGCGGAGGGCCTTGTCGAATTGATGCCGGCGGCGCCGATCGGCCATATCGGCCTCTATCGCGACCACACGACGAACCTGCCGGTGGAGTATTACGTCCGCCTCCCCGAGGCGAAGAATCGTTTGTTCATCATCGTCGACCCGATGCTGGCGACCGGCAACTCGGCGTCCTACGCGGTCGACGTGCTCAACAAGCATGGCGTCGGCGATGAGAACGTGCGCTTCATGGCGCTGGTCACTGCACCCGAGGGTATGCGCGTTTTCAACCAAAAGCACCCGAGCGTGCAGGTCTGGGCCGCGGCGCTCGACGAGCGGCTGAACGAAAACGCCTATATCGTGCCTGGCCTCGGCGACGCCGGCGACCGCCTGTTTGGTACGCTTTAGACGCTCACGCCTGCAGCGCCTTGACGATTTCCTCGACCATTTTCTTGGCGTCGCCGAACAGCATCATGGTGTTCGGGTTGTAGAACACCGGATTGTCGATGCCGGCATAGCCGGGCGCGAGCGAGCGTTTAACGAACAGCACCGTCTTCGCCTTCTCGACATCCAAGATCGGCATGCCGGCGATCGGGCAGGACGGATCGGTCTTGGCCAGCGGATTGGTCACGTCATTGGCGCCAATCACGAAAGCGACATCGGTGTTCGGCAAATCGCTGTTGATGTCGTCGAGCTCGAAGACCTCGTCATAGGGCACATTGGCTTCGGCCAGGAGCACGTTCATGTGGCCGGGCATGCGCCCCGCGACCGGGTGAATGGCGTAACGCACGGTGACGCCGGCCTTCTTCAAAAGATCCCCCATCTCGCGTACGGCGTGCTGGGCCTGGGCGACCGCGAGGCCATAGCCCGGCACGATAATGACCGAGCCGGCGTTCGACATGATGAACGCGGCGTCATCGGCGCTGCCGGCCTTCGCGGTCTTGTCTTTGGCGCCCGTGCTCTGGGTCGTGGCGGTCGCGCCGAATCCACCCATGATCACGCTGATGAACGAGCGGTTCATCGCCTTGCACATGATGTAGGAAAGGATCGCGCCCGACGAGCCGACCAGCGCGCCGACGATGATCAGAACCGTGTTCTCTAGCGTGAAGCCGATGCCAGCGGCGGCCCAGCCCGAATAGGAGTTGAGCATCGAGATCACGACCGGCATGTCGGCGCCGCCGATCGGCATGATCAAGAGCACACCGAAGAGGAGCGCGAGGCCGGTCATGATCCAGAACAAGGTCGGCGATTGCTCGAAGCAAAACAGAATGGCCAATGCGATGATGCCGAGCAGAAGGCCGAGATTCAGCAAATGCTGGCCCTTGAACACCAGCGGCACGCCGGTCATCAGTTCCTGGAGTTTGGCGAAGGCGATGATCGAACCGGTGAAGGTGAGCGCGCCGATCACGACGCCGATCGACATCTCGATACGGCTGATCAGCCTGATACCGGTCTCGTCGACGATGCCGAAGACCTCGGGGCTGTGCAGCGTCGCCCCGGCTACAAGCACCGCCGCCAAGCCGACCAGGCTGTGAAAGCCCGCGACGAGCTGCGGCATGGCGGTCATCTTGATCTTGAGCGCGACCGTGGTGCCGATCAGGCCGCCCGCGACGATGCCGATCGCGATCCACAGATAGTCCTCGATGCTCGATTGTGCGAGCGTGGTGCCGACCGCGACCGCCATGCCGGCAATCCCGAACAGATTGCCTTGGCGCGCCGATTTGGGCGACGACAGGCCGCGCAGCGCCATGATGAAACAGACGCCCGCGACCAGATAGAGAATCGCGGCGAGATTGGCTGACATCGCGGCGGTCCTCTATTTCTTCTTCTTGAACATCTGGAGCATGCGTTGCGTCACGGTGAAGCCGCCGAATATATTGACCGCCGCGAGCCCGACCGCGATGCCGCCGAACACTTTGCCGATACCGCCTTCGAGCGGGGTCGCCGCAAGCAACGCGCCAACGATGATCACGCTCGAGATCGCGTTGGTCACCGACATGAGCGGCGTATGCAGCGCCGGCGTCACGCTCCACACCACGTAATAACCGACGAGGACGGCGAGCACGAACACGGTGATCGACATGATGAGCGGATGGACTTGGAGAAGGTGCTCCATGCTCAAAGTTCCTTGCCTTGCAAAAGGGCGGGGTTGACCACCTGCCCGTCGCGCGTGAGCAACGCGCCCTTGATCACCTCGTCGCTGAAATCGATTTTCAAGGAACGGCTCGCCTTGTCGATCATCGGGGCGACAAAGTTGTAGAGATTTCGCGCATAAAGGATGCTGCAATCGGTCGGCACGCGCGCCGCATAGTTGGTATGGCCGATGATCGTGACACCGTGTTTGACGACCACCCGGCCGGGCTCGGTCAGCTCGCAATTGCCGCCAGCATCTGCCGCCAGATCGACGATCACCGAGCCAGGCCTCATGTCGCGCACCATTTCAGCGCCGATAAGCCTGGGCGCGGGCTTACCCGGGATCAGCGCGGTGGTGATCGCGATATCCTGCTTTTTCAACGTATCATGGATCAACTCGCGTTGGCGACGTTGATAGTCCGCGCTCATTTCGCGCGCATAGCCGCCTTTGGTCTCGGCGCTCGCGGTCTCCTCGCTCTTGACCTCGATAAACGTGGCGCCCAGGCTCTCGACCTGCTCCTTGACCGCCGGGCGCACGTCGAAGGCCGAGACCAGCGCGCCCAGCCGCCGCGCTGTCGCGATCGCCTGAAGGCCGGCGACGCCCGCGCCGAACACGACCACGCGCGCCGCTGGAATCGTGCCGGCGGCGGTCATCATCATCGGCAGCATGCGACCGAACGAGGCCGCCGCGTCGACCACCGCCTTATAGCCGGCGACGTTGCTCTGTGACGACAGCACATCCATGCTCTGAGCGCGGCTGATGCGCGGCACCAATTCCATGGCGAAGGTGGTCACGCCACGCTTTGCATAGTCCTCGGCCTGGGCGCGCTGATAGAGCGGCTGCAGCAAGCCGACCAGGATGGTGCTTTTCCTCATCAGGCCAAGTTCGTCGGGCCCGCCCTCCGCCTCGGTCATCGGCCGCTGGACCTTCAACACTAAGTCCGCTTCGTCATAGAGCGCGGCGGTCCCGGGCACGATGCGCGCGCCGGCGGCCTGGAGCGCGCCATCGGTAATAAAGGCCGGTCCGCCGGCGCCTGCTTCGATCAAGACCTCGGCGCCGAGCGCGACGAACCGCTTCACCGAATCGGGCGAGGCGGCCACCCGCGTCTCGCCCGCGCGTAACTCCTTCGGAATGCCGATTTTCATCTAGGAACCTCTAGGCGCGACTCGGCCCGTTGCGGGCGCCGGAACAATGCCCCGGCGGGTCCGATTTGTGAAGCGGCCGGCGACCCTAAATGGCGGCGGGAACCCCCGCCGCCTTGAGCGCCTGGGCCTGCGTCTGACCGAGCCTCCGCCCGTCGAAGCCCTCGACCAGGGCCTCGAACAGGTGGCGCCAATTCAGCTCGGCGTTCAGGTGCATGAAAACCGAGCCAAGGCCGATCGCCGAGCGGTCCATCAAGACGAACTCGCGCGGCGGCGCGACGCCCCCGAGCCGGCGCACCTCGCGATGCACCTTGGCCGCCACCTCGGCGCCGAAGCGCACGCCGGTCCCCTCGTCGATCCGGCGCACCCGGTCTTCGAGCAAGGGCGCATAGAGATAGCGTGCCCATAGATTGAGGGCGTCGACCATGGGCCGCGTCAGTCCCTTGAAACCCCAGATCTCGTAGGCCGCCACCGCGGCGGCTTCGTCATTCGCCTCGATGGCACGGTAAAGCGCGATCACGCCCCCAACGAAGCGTGGCGAGAACACGCGGACGCAGCCAAAATCGAGCAGATTGAGCGCGCCGTCATGCGTCGCGCTGTAATTGCCGAGATGCGGGTCTCCGTGCAGCACGCCATAGCGATAGAACGGGATATACCAGGCATGGAACAGCCGTTCGGCGAGGCGATTTCTCATTTCCTGTGTGGCACCGCGAAACTCAAGCAGCGGCTTGCCGTCGAGCCACGTCATAGTGATCAGTCGCCCGGTCGACAGCTTCGTCCGCACCTTCGGGACGCACACGCCCTCGACACCGCGAAAAATTGCGGCATAGAGACGCATGTGGCTGGCCTCGCGTTCATAGTCGAGTTCTTCGCGGAGCCGCGCTCCGATCTCTTCGAGAATATGGCGGGTATCGATGGTCGGGTCGTAGCGCCGATAGAGGCCGAAGATGATGCGGAGTTGAGCGAGATCGGCCTCGACCGCGGACGCCATGTCTGGATATTGCAGCTTGCAGGCGAGCGCCGTGCCGTCGAGCGCGCTCGCGCGATGGACCTGACCGAGTGAGGCGGCAGCGGCGGCCTCCGGCTCGAAGCGGTCGAAGCGGGCTTGCCAATCAGGTCCGAGCTCGCTCGCCATGCGCCGCTTGACGAAGGCATAGCCCATGGCCGGCGCTTGCGACTGCAGCGTCGAGAGCTCGCGCACATAATCATCCGGCATCGCTTCGGGCACCGTGGCGATCAATTGCGCAACCTTCATGAGCGGCCCTTTGAGCCCGCCGAGCGCACGCCTGAGCTCCGCCGCGTTCTTCGCCGGATCCTTGGGCAGGCCGAGATAACGCTGGCCGGCCAGGCGCGCACCGACACCGCCGAGCGCGGTGCCGACCTTGGCATAGCGGCGAAACCGCCCGCTCAGGCGGTCGCGCTCGCTTCCTTTGGCCACGCGTGTACCCGGGCGGCTCAAAGCTCGGCCTCGAGTTGATCGATCAGGCCGGAGATCACGCCGAGGCCCTTCGACCAGAATTTTGGATCGCTGGCATCGAGACCGAATGGCGCCAGCAATTCCTTATGCCTCAGTGTCGCGCCGGCGCGCAGCATGGCGAGGTATTTCTCTTGAAAGCCTTGGGCGGCGTCCTGATAGACGGCGTAGAGGGCGTTCACCAGGCAATCGCCAAAGGCATAGGCGTAGACATAGAACGGCGAATGGATGAAGTGCGAGACATAGGCCCAATACGGCCGATAGTCGTCGTCGAAACGAATGGCGGGGCCCAGGCTCTCGCCTTGGACCGAGAGCCAGATCTCACCGATCGTCTCAGGCGCCAGCTCGCCTTGACGCCGTTCCTCGTGGAGGCGACGCTCGAACTCGCAGAACGCGACTTGGCGCACGACAGTGTTGATCATGTCTTCAACCTTGCCGGCGATCATGACGCGGCGGCGTTTCGGATCGGTTTCCCCGTTCAGCAACTTGCGGAAGGTGAGTTGCTCGCCGAACACCGAGGCCGTTTCGGCCAGGGTCAAGGGCGTCGACATCATCAACGGCCCATGCGGCGCCGAAAGCACGTTGTGCACGCCATGGCCGAGCTCATGCGCAAGGGTCATCACATCGCGCGTCTTGCCCTGGTAGTTGAGCAGCAAATAGGGATGCGCGCTCGGTACCGTGCCGTGTGCAAAGGCGCCGCTTGCCTTGCCAGGGCCAATGGGTGCGTGAATCCAATCCTCATCGAAGAAGCGTTTGCCGATCCTGGCAAGCTCGGGCGAAAACGCTTCATACGACGTGAGCACAACGTCGACCGCTTCACGCCACGGAATGACCCGATCGTCATCGTCCGGCAGGGGGGCCGAACGGTCGTAATATTCCAGTTTTTCGAGACCGAGCCAACGTGCCTTCAATGTGTAGTAGCGATGCGATAGCGCCGGATAGGACGACCGAACGGCGGAAATCAAGGCGCTGACCACCTCGTCCTCGACCTGATTGGAAACGTTGCGGTATGAGATCGGCCGCTTGTAACCGCGCCAACGATCGTCGATCTCTTTCTCTTTGATCAGCGTATTGAGAACGAGGGCGAAGAGCCGGATATTGTCGTTCAGGCTCTTGCTAAGCGCCCCGCCTGCCTGGCGGCGAACCGCGCGGTCCTTGTTGGAGAGCAGATTCAGAACTTCCGAGGTGGTCAGCGACTTGCCGCCAACCTCGCACCGCAGGCTCGCCAGCGTTTCGTCGAACAAGCGGCTCCAAGCGGCCGTGCCCACCACATGACGTTCATGCAACAGCTTTTCGACCTCATCGGAAAGCTGGTAGGGGCGGAATGCGCGACTATCCCTGATCCACGGCCTGAAGCACTCGAGCCGGCGCGCCGTCAAGATTTTCTGGAGTGCCGCCTCTTCGATCTTGTTGAGCTCAAGCGAGACGAACAGAAGATCGGTCCAGACGTCCGACGTCCGCTCCTGAATGGTCTGATTGAAGGTTGCCCGCGCACTCTCCTGCATGTCGGTGCAGTAATAGAGAAAGGCGTAGCTCGAAACGCGCCCGAGCGTCTCGGACAGCTTTTCATAAGCCTCGAGCAAATCCGCCAAGGCCTCGCCGTCAAGGCTTTCGACCTTGCCGGCGTAAAGCGCGTGAAGCGCGCGTGCGGCCTTTGAAGCGCCGTCTAGATCAGCCGTCAATTTGGGGTCGTCGGTGCCGCGATAAAGATCATTCAAATTCCAGACCGGCAGGTTACCGAGCGAGGTCGAGGCGGTTTGCGCTGTTTGATTCATGCCTACTGTTGGGCGCGTCACCGCGCCTCCTTCCGATTCTGGCTTGGGACCCTGAGTCTAATCCCATTATGATCGGGCCGAAACCGTGAACGGGACCGTCGCCATGAGCTATGAGACCTGGCCAAGCCTTCCTGCCATGTTTTTCGAGCAGGCCGAGCACCGGGGCGAGCAACCGTTCCTCTGGGCCAAGCGCAACAATGCCTACGCGCCCCTGAGCTATGGCGAGGCGGCGCGCAACGTGAAGGCGCTGGCGCGTGCATTTGTCGCGCTTGGCATCGAAAGCGGTGACCGAATCGTCCTGGTCGCGGAGAATCGGCCGGAATGGGGCATCGCCGACCTCGCGATCATGACCGCAGGCGGCATCACGGTGCCGGCCTACACCACGAACACCAGCCGCGATCATCGCCATATCCTGACCGATAGCGGGGCGCGTGCCGTCATCGTCTCGACCAAGGCGCTCGCCCAGCGCGTGATGCCGGCGCTCGCCGAGTGTCGCGCTGTGCGCTTCGTCGTCACCATCGAGCCGCTCGATGGGGGCGGGCTGATCGACGTGCCGATCCATGATTGGAATAACCTTATCGCGGCCCATCGCGACGAAAACGATGCGGCGTTCGAGTCTCGCCTAGCAGGGCTCGAGCGAGATGATATCGCCTGCCTGATCTACACCTCAGGCACCGGCGGCAACCCCAAGGGCGTCATGCAGCGCCATGAATCGATCATGCACAATTGCATGGGCGCCAATTTGCTATTACAGCAGATCGGTCTTGGCGACGAGGTGTTCCTTTCCTTCCTGCCGCTGTCGCATGCCTACGAACATACTTGCGGTCTCTATTTTCCGATCTCGCTCGGCGGGCAGATTTATTACGCCGAGGGGGTCGAGACACTGAGCGCCAATCTGATCGAGGCCCGGCCCACCATCATGGTCAGCGTGCCGCGCCTGTTCGAGGTTTTGCGGGCGCGCATTTTGCAGGGCGCCAAGCAAAAGGGCGGCCTGCGTTTTCGCTTGCTCAATCTCACGCTGAGCCTTGGCATCAAGGCCTATCGCGCGCCAAGTGGCCTGTCATGGCCGACGCGCTTGGCGAACCAATTGATGGATCGCCTGGTGCGACGAAAGGCCGCCGAGCGATTTGGCGGCAGGCTTAAGGCCATGATTTCGGGCGGCGCGCCCTTGAATCCCGATGTCGGCCTGTTTTTCACCGCGCTCGGGCTCCGCCTCTTGCAAGGCTATGGCCAGACCGAGGCGGCGCCGGTGATCGCCTGCAACCCACCCAACCGCGTCAAGCTTCACACCGTCGGCCCACCGCTCGACGGCGTCGAAGTGAAAATCGCCGAGGACGGCGAGATCCTGGTGCGCGGCCCGTTGGTGATGACCGGCTATTGGAATGATAGCGCGGCGAGCCGGAGCGCGCTGCGCGATGGCTGGCTTCATACCGGCGATGTCGGCCGCTTCGATGAGGACGGCTATCTCCAAATCACCGACCGCAAGCGCGATGTCATCGTGCTTTCGGGCGGCGACAATGTCGCGCCGCAACGGCTTGAAGGCATTTTGACCTTGCAGGCCGAGATTGGTCAGGCGATGGCGTTCGGCGACCGCCATCCCTACGTCGTCGCGCTGATCGTGCCCGATGAGAGTTTCGTGCGTGATTGGGCGCGGGCCAACAATAGGCCCGACAAACTAGGCGATCTCGCCCGCGATGCCGGCTTTATCCAGGCACTCGGGCAGGCGGTCGAGCGCGCCAATCGCGACCTTTCGTCGATCGAGCGGATCAAGCGCTTCGCGCTCGCGAGCGAGCCTTTCTCGATCGACAATGGCCAGATGACGCCGACCATGAAGGTCCGCCGTCACGAGGTGCTCAAGACCTATGGCGCGACGCTTGAGGCGCTTTATCGGTCATGATTCTGGCGCAAAAGGCTTAGGCTTGCTGGTCTGAACGCTCGGTTGAGCTAGAATAGACGGCAGGATTCGCCACCGGAGGGGCCATGGCGCTCGCCGCCGTATCGCTCGACGACAAATACATACTCGAACGTGGCCAGGTCTTCATGACCGGCACCCAGGCGCTGGTGCGCCTGCCCATGCTCCAACATGCGCGCGACCGCGCCGCCGGGCACAATACAGCCTGCTATATCTCGGGCTATCGCGGCTCGCCGCTTGGCAATTTCGACCGTGCGCTGGTGCAAATCAAGACGCACCTGAAGGCACATAACATCCACTTCCAGCCCGGCGTGAACGAAGACTTGGCGGCCACCGCCGTTTGGGGCACGCAACAGCTCGAATTGTTTCCCGGCTCCAAATATGACGGCGTATTCGCGCTCTGGTATGGCAAGGGCCCGGGCGTCGACCGCTCGCTGGACGCACTCAAGCACGCCAACAATGCCGGCACGTCGCATCTAGGCGGCGTCCTCGCGCTAGCCGGCGATGATCATGTCTGCGCCTCATCTACGCTGCCGCACCAAAGCGAATTCGACTTCATGGCCGCCAATATTCCGGTGCTTAACCCGGCGGGCGTGCAGGAGTTCCTCGATTTCGGCCTCTATGGCATCGCGTTGTCGCGCTATTCGGGGCTTTGGGTCGGCTTCATCTGCGTCGCCGAGACGGTCGATAGCTCTGCGATCGTTTCGCTCGATCCCGAGCGCGTGACGATCAAGCGGCCCGACGATTATGTGATGCCGGAAGGTGGGCTCAGTATTCGGTGGCCCGATCCGCCGCTCGATCAGGAGCGGCGCTTGCACGAACACAAAATGGGCGCCGCGCTCGCCTTTGTGCGCGCCAATGGGCTCGACCGCACGGTGATCGATTCACCCGGCCGGCGCATCGGCCTCGTTACCACCGGAAAATCCTATCTCGATGTGCGCCAGGCGTTTGACCTGTTGGGGCTCGACGAGCACGGCGCCGCGGCGCTTGGCCTCTCGCTTTACAAGGTCGGCATGAGCTGGCCTTTGGAGCCCAAGGGCGCGATCGCGTTCGCCAGCGGTCATGAAGAGCTCATCGTGGTCGAGGAGAAGCGGGGTCTCCTGGAAACACAATTCAAGGACATTCTTTACAATTTGCCGACCGGAAGGCGGCCCCGCGTCGTCGGCAAGGAAGACGCCAATGGCAAAACCCTCTTCCCTGCCGCTCATGAACTAAGTCCGGTGATGATCGCGCGCGCGATCGTCGAACGCCTGCCGAGCGGCGCCGAGGCCGATCAAGCGCGCCGCCGCCTCGCCGCGGTCGAGGCGGAAGACGCCGCGCGCGCCGGCTTGAGCGCGAAACGCATCGAGCGCGTACCCTATTTCTGCTCGGGCTGCCCGCACAATACCTCGACAAGGGTGCCCGAAGGCAGCCGCGCGCATGCCGGCATTGGCTGCCACTATATGGCGCAATGGATGGACCGCGGGACCGAGACCTATACCCAGATGGGCGCCGAAGGCGCGACTTGGATCGGCCAGGCGCCGTTCACTGAAACCCGCCATATTTTCCAGAACCTAGGCGATGGCACCTATTTCCATTCGGGCCTGCTTGCGATCCGCGCCGCGATCGCGGCCAAGGTCAACATCACCTACAAGATTTTATTCAATGACGCGGTCGCGATGACGGGCGGTCAACCGATGGATGGGCCGCTCAACGTCGCGATGATCACCAATCAATTGCGCGCCGAAGGTATCAAACGCATCGCGGTCGTGACCGACGAGCCGGAGAAATACCCCGTCGACCATGGCTTTGCCGATGATACGACCGTGCATCATCGCGATGACCTTGACGTCGTGCAGCGCGAGCTTCGCGAGGTCGAGGGCGTATCGGCGCTGGTCTATGACCAGATGTGCGCGACCGAAAAACGGCGCAAGCGCAAGCGCGGTACGCTCGACGATCCGCCCTGGCGCGTCGTGATCAACCCCGATGTTTGCGAAGGCTGCGGCGATTGCAGCTATCAGTCGAATTGCCTTGCTGTCGTGCCGCTCGAGACCGAGCTTGGCCGCAAACGCGCGATCGACCAATCGGCCTGCAACAAGGACTATTCCTGCATCAAGGGCTTCTGCCCGAGCTTCGTGCTGGTCAAGGACGGTCAGTTAAAAAAGAGCCGGCGCGCCCAGAGCGACGATTTCGACGCGCATGTCGCGGCGCTGCCCGAGCCGACGAAGCCCTCGCTCGATCAGCCCTACGGCATCGTGATCGCGGGCGTCGGTGGCATGGGCACGGTGACGATCGGCGCGTTGCTCGGCACGGCGGCCCGGCTCGAAAACAAGGGTGCGACCGTGATCGACAAGATCGGCCTCGCCCAAAAATTTGGCGCGGTGACCTGCCATGTCCGCCTCGCCGGCAGCCAGGACCAGCTTCACGCGCCGCGTATTGCGTCGGGCAATGGCGCACTCCTGCTCGGCGCCGACCTCCTGACCGCCGCGACGCCCGATGTGATCGCCAAGCTCGGCCCTGGCCGCTCGCATGCCATCATCAATAGCCATGAGGCGGTCACCGGCGATTTCACCCGCAAGCCCGACCTCACCTTGCCGGGCGCCGAGCTCCATAGCGTGATCGAGGGGGCGACGGGGCGCGGGCGAGCCAATTTCATCGACCTCACGCGAATGGCGACCGCGCTTTTGGGCGATGCCATCATGACCAACCCCTTGCTGCTCGGCCTCGCCTACCAGAAGGGGCTCATTCCCCTTTCGGCCGAAGCGATTGAGCGCGCGATGGAGCTCAACGAGGTCGCGGTTGAAGTCAACCAGCGCGCCTTTCGCTGGGGCCGCCTCGCCGCGCACGATCCCGCCTATGTGTCGCGCGCGCTCGGCGCGGTGGCGGGCGGCATTGCGCCCGAAATGGCAAAGACGCTCGACGAGGTAATCGCGTTTCGCGCCAAGGAGCTTGTCGCCTATCAAAGCGCGGCCTATGCCGCGCGCTACCGCGCGATGGTCGAGCGTGTGCGTGCGGCCGAGATGGCGCAGGCGCCGGGCTTCACGGGCCTCGCCGAGGCGGTGGCGCGGGCCTATCATAAATTGCTCGCCTATAAGGACGAATATGAAGTGGCGCGGCTCTATACCGATGGCCGCTTCGCCAAGCAGATCGCCGGACAATTCGAAGGCCGCTTCAAGTTGCTCTACAATCTGGCGCCGCCCTTGATCGCCACGCGCGACCCGGTGACCGGACATTTGAAGAAACGCATCTTTGGGCCGTGGATGGGCCTCGCCTTCCGCGTGATGGCGAAGTTCAAGGGCCTGCGCGGCACAGCGCTCGATGTGTTCGGCTATACCACCGAACGGCGCATGGAACGGCGCTTGATCAGCGAATACGAAGA
This sequence comes from Rhizobium sp. Q54, assembly GCA_945892755.1. Taxonomy (GTDB): domain Bacteria; phylum Pseudomonadota; class Alphaproteobacteria; order UBA828; family UBA828; genus SHWC01. Next base: position 35,710 of record CAMDDO010000023.1, read on the forward strand.
TATCATTGAGCGCCTGTTGGCGACGCTCGATGGGGACAAACATGCGTTGGCGATCGAGATCGCCAAACTACCGCTTGAAATGCGCGGCTTCGGCCACATCAAACACGCCAATGTCGCGCGTGCGAAAAAAGAGGAGGCTCGGCTGATGGTACTGTTTGAACGCTCAGCGATGCACGTCGCGGCCGCCGAATGAGCACAAAACCAATCGCGCTGGTCGTCGGCGTCGGGCCCGGCCTCGGCGCCTCGCTCGGTCGGCGCTTTGGGCGCGAGGGCTTGCATGTCGTCCTGGCCGCCCGCCAACGCGCTCATGTCGACCCGGTGGTCGAGACGATCAAGGCGAAGGGCGGTAGCGCCGAGGGCCATGCGCTCGATGCGACCGATGAAGCGTCGGTCGAGCGCCTCTTCAGCACACTCGACGCGACGGGAGCAACGCTCAATCTCGCGGTTTACAACGCGAGCGGATTCATGCGCACGAGTATTCTGGATGCGAGCGCGGCCGAGTTTGAGCGTGGCTGGCGTGTCGGTTGTTTCGGCGGGTTCCTCGTCGGGCGCGAGGCGGCGAAGCGCATGGCCAAGAGCGGCGCCGGCACGATCCTATTCACCGGCGCGACGGCGTCATGGCGCGGCAGCGCGCAGTTCTTCAATTTCGCGGTCGGCAAATTCGGCCTCCGCGCTTTGGCCGAGAGTATGGCGCGCGAATTGCAGCCGAAAGGCGTGCACGTCGCTCATATCGTGATCGACGGGCAAATCCAATCCGAGCGCTACGCCCCTCTCGCCAAGGAACGCCCGCCCGATGGGCTGCTCGATCCCGATGCGATCGCCGAGACCTATTGGCAGCTCCACCGCCAGCACCGCAGCGCCTGGACCTTCGAGCAAGAAGTTCGGCCCTGGGTGGAGAAATTCTAACTGGAATGGAGAGCCCTACTCGCTAATCTCTTTGTCCCAAATCTTGTCAGGCAAGGGCAAGCCACCAAGTTCGGCGTCGCCAAGCGCGATTGCCGGTGAAATCCCGAGTGTACGAACGATGTGTTCCATTTGCCGGCAATGCTGGGCGACGTGCCAGGCCGTGCGCTCAAGCACGCCATGCAGAGGCTGCGCGCCATAATAGGTGCGCACCGGCTCCGTGCCGGAGCGATCGGCCATCGCTTCCCACCACGCATCAAACCGCGAGGCGGTCAAATCGATCTGCGCGCAAACTTCCGATGAACGACGCGATGCGCCCTCGGGCCGCTTCAGAAAATGGTCGAAGCTCAACTCGCCGCCGCGCGCGCTAGCGAGAAAGCCCTCGACGATCATCGCGACATGGAAGCCGATATCGCCGTAACTTCGATCGGGCCGGCCGTCGATCAAGGTCTCGAAGTGCGCATCGGGAATCTGCGCGGCGAGCCGCGGGGCGGCCCGCAGCAAATGTCGGATGCGATCCACCAATGTGACCATCTTCAGCCGCTCGCGCCGCCAGGGTACGCCGACAAATCGCGCGACCTCCTCGAGCTCCTGACCGAAGCAGAACCGATCGCCGCACGCGATCACAGGTACCGAGCGCGCGCCGAGCCGAGCAAGCTCGGCCATGGCGCCGGGCACGGCGCGCACGTTTATCGAATCGAACGCGATGCCGTGCCCGGAGAGGAACTCCTTGGCCTTCAGGCAGCTCGTACAGCCGGGCTGCCAATAGAGGCGAAAGGATTCGGACATTCTGCCTCCCCCGCCCGATCCGTCACGCTCGGTCCGACGGGAGCCCTTTCAGTGCTTATGCTCTTTGCCGGCCGGGCTCTCGGAGAATTTCTGCTTTTGCTCGGCGCTGGCCTCTTTTTGATATTTCTTGCGCCATTCGTCATAGGGCATGCCATAGACGGTCTCGCGTGCGTCGGGGTCGCTCATGGCAACGCCGCGTTCCTCGGCCGCCGCGCGATACCACTTGGACAGGCAATTGCGGCAGAACCCGGCCAGATTCATCAGGTCGATGTTCTGCACGTCGGTGCGCTCGCGAAAGTGCTGCACAAGGCGGCGGAAGGCCGCAGCCTCCAATTCGGTGCGCGTTTTTTCGTCCATGGCATAGCTCCTGTGCAAGAACCGATTGGCGGATATCGCCTTTGCTGACGTAATGTTGGAGCGGCGACCGTGCTTTGCCAACCCCCGGCGGCGCCCATTCGGCCTTTCCTGGGGGTGGTCCGCCGGCGATGCCCTCCCCCTTCCAGCCGATCAACCCCAGAATGGTGCCATGAGCACGAGCCAAAGCGCGGCCCGCTTCGGCGCGCTGGCGCTCGCGATCGGCATCATCGGCATTTCGTTTTCGCCGATTTTCGTCAAATTGTCCGAGGTTGGCCCGACCGCGACGGCGTTCTACCGCATGGCCTTCGCGCTGCCTGCGCTCGCTATTTGGGTGATGCTCGAATCGCGCGGCCCGGTGGCACGACGGCCGGTCGCGCGGCGCGATTGGTGGTTGCTCGCGCTGTGCGGCCTTCTCTTTACGGCCGATCTGATCTGCTGGCATGCCGCAATTCGCATGACCAGCGTCGCCAACGCGACCTTCCTCGGCAATCTCGGCACGCTCGTGGTCTCGCTCGGCGCCTGGCTGATCCTTCGTGAACGCGTGACCTGGGGCTTCGCGCTCGGCATGGCGCTCTCGCTCGGTGGCGTCACCATGTTGATGAGCGCGAGCGCTTCCGTCGCGACAGGCGGCCTTGAGGGCGATGGCATGGGCATCCTCACCGCGCTCTTCTATGGCGGCTATCTTTTCGTCGTGAAGCTGGCGCGTGATCGGGGCTTGGCCACGGGTCTCATCATGGGCGTGAGCGGTGCGATCTCCACCATCGGTTTCATCATCGTCGCGCTTGCGCTTGGCGAAACCATCATTCCCGAGACGTTGTTCGGTTGGGGCATGTTGATCGGCATCGCGCTGATTACCCAAGCCGGTGGCCAAAGCCTGGTCACGGTGGCCATGCGCCATTTGCCGGCTACACTCGTTTCGGTCTCGCTGCTGATGAACCCGGTCCTTTCGGCGGTGTTCGCCTGGGCAATGCTCGACGAGCGTTTGACACTTCTGCAAGGCGCTGGCTGCGCCGTCGTCTTCGCCGGCATCTTAATCGCCCAGCGGCTCAACCGCCCGGCGCGGACAACATGAGCGAGCGCGCCATGAACGGGGCGCGCTCACCGAGCGCTACCGCCCTGCCTTGGCTGGTCTGGAGCGCCGCCGCCGCGCTTTATGGCTTCGGCCAGATCGTCAGGCATTCGCCATCCGCGATGATCGACCCCTTGATGCGCGATCTCGCGATCGATGCGACCTCGTTCGGCCTGATCGCCTCGATCTTTTGGTATGCCTATGCCGCGCTGCAATTGC